>NZ_MJGL01000091.1:0-324 GCF_001864855.1 Curtobacterium sp. MCBA15_005 | reverse complement strand
GCCTTTAAGGGCATGATAAAATCAGTGGTACCACAGAAACTGTATCTAATGCTCAGCAGGAACTGATAGAAGCCCAAGAAAATCAACCAGAGCGTCTCGCTCCTCAAGTGTTATGTCGAGCGTTCTCAATTCATGCTGGCCATTAAGTCCTTTCTCTGGGGGCGATCTGTAGTAGTCCATCACGTCCTTTAATTGATCGAAGCGGCCATCATGGAAATAAGGTCCGGTCTTATCCAAAAACCTTAAAGTAGGCACCTTGAAAGCCCCCTGGAGCCCCTGGTGCTTGTCCCTGCTGAGGTATTTCAAATCGGTGCATTCTGAGGG
>NZ_MJGL01000090.1:0-379 GCF_001864855.1 Curtobacterium sp. MCBA15_005 | reverse complement strand
CTCCGTGCGCTTCGCCTGACCCGGATTGAAGAGGACAACATCATGAGCAACAAAATCAAAGCGGTGATCATCGGCTCGGGCAACATCGGCACCGACCTGATGATCAAGATCCTGCGCACCGCCGAGCACATCGAGATGGGGGTGATGGTCGGGATTGACCCCGAGTCCGATGGTCTGGCCCGTGCCAAACGTATGGGCGTGGCCACCACCGCCGAGGGTGTGGAAGGGCTGGTGAAGATGCCCGAGTTCGCCGACATCGGCATTGTGTTTGATGCCACGTCGGCCGGCGCCCACGTTCACAATGACAAACTGCTGCGGGAACACAAACCCGACATCCGCGTGGTCGACCTGACCCCGGCGGCCATCGGCCCGTACTGCG
>NZ_MJGL01000089.1:0-193246 GCF_001864855.1 Curtobacterium sp. MCBA15_005 | reverse complement strand
GGGCTGGGGTCGGGGCGGGGCTGGGCTGGGGTCGGGGCGGGGCTGGGCTGGGCTGGGCTGGGCGGTTTCGGGCGCACCTGGTCGAATCGGGCGTACCTGGTCGGATGTTCTGACCCGGTACGCCCGAATCCACCAGGCATCGCACGCGTTCTGGGAAAGAACGGACAGGTTGCTGGGCGCGCCGACTCTGCACCGGGTCAGATCGGGCGTACCTGGTCGAATCGGGCGTACCTGGTCGGATGTTCCGCCCCGGTACGCCCGAATCCACCAGGCATCGCACGCGTTCTGGGAAAGAATGGACAGGCCGAGGCGCCCGCCGACCCTGCGCCGGGTCAGATCGGGCGTACCGGGTCGAATCGGGCGTACCCGGTCGGATGTTCCGCCCCGGTACGCCCGAATCCACCAGGCATCGCACGCGTTCTGGGAAAGAACGGGCAGGCCGCCGGGAGGCCCGGCGTAGCGTCCGGCGCATGACCCGCGCCGTCCTCGTGTCCAGTACAGCCCCGCCCACCGTCACCGACGTCGACCTGCCGGATCCGGCCGAGGGCGAGGCCCTCGTCGACGTCACGTACTCGAGCGTCAACTACAAGGACGGCCTGGCCCTCGCACGGAACCCCGGTGTCGCCCGGCTCGATCCACTCGTGCCGGGGATCGACGTCGTCGGCACGGTGTCGGGGCTCGGGCCGGGCGTGCACGAGGTCGCGATCGGTGACCGGGTGGTGTTGAACGGCGCTGGCCTGGGTGAGACCCGGCACGGGGGCTGGGCAACGCAGGCCGTGGTGCCGTCCGGGTCGCTCGTCGTACTGCCCGAGGCGATCGACGACTCGTTCGCGGCGGCCATCGGCACCGCGGGGTTCACGGCGATGCTCAGTGTGCTGGCGTTGGAGCGCTTCGTCGCGCCGGACGACGGGCCGGTGCTGGTGACCGGGGCATCCGGCGGGGTCGGCACCGTGGCGATCGCGCTCCTCGCGGCGCGCGGGTACCGGGTCACGGCGTCGACCGGTCGCGCAGCCAACACGGACTCGCTCCGCCGACTCGGGGCCACCGAGGTGGTCGACCGCGGCACCCTGTCCGAGCCGGGCAAGCCGATGCAGCGTGCCACCTGGGCCGGAGCGGTGGACAGCGTCGGCGGGGCCACGCTGGCGAACGTCCTGGCATCGACCCGGTGGGGCGGTGCGGTGACCGCGTGCGGGCTGGCGCAGGACTCAGTGCTGCCGACGACCGTGCTGCCGTTCATCCTGCGGTCGGTTTCGCTGCTCGGGATCAACTCCGTCGATGCCCCGCTCGAGCTCCGACGTCGAGCGTGGGACCGGCTCGCGACCGACCTCGACGCGGCGCTCCTGGCTGACGTCACCCGCACGGTCACGCCCGAGCAGGCCATCGAGGTGGGGGCCGAGGTCGTCGCAGGCCGGGTGCACGGCCGGACGGTCGTCGCCGTGGCGGGCTGATCCGGGATGTTTCCCGAGCGGTTGATTTAGCAAACGTTTGCATATTGGCACGCTAGGATTTCGAGTGTCGATTTCGTCCTCGAGGAGATGACATGCCGGTCCCCAAGTCCACCGTGGAGAGCTCTCCCCGGAAGCTCCTGCGCGACGTCGTCTACGACAAGATGCTCGCGGCCCTGCGCGATGGCACGCTGCAGCACGGCGAGCGCCTGAACGACGACGAGCTGGTCCAATGGCTGGGTGTGAGTCGCACCCCGATCCGCGAGGCGATCGCGAAGCTCGTCGACATCGGCCTGGTCGAGATGGAGGCGAACCGGTACACCCGTGTCGCCACCCCGACCTTCGAGGACTGGGTCATCGCGACCCGCGCGACCGCCGGGTTCTTCGAGCTCAGCCTGCGCTGGGGCGTCCCCGAGTACAGCGACGAGGACGTCGAAGCCCTCACCGTGCTGCTCGACAAGGCCGACCGCATGCGCAAGGTGCGGGACTACGGCTTCAGCGGTGCCCTCACCGAGATCATCGAGTTCGCCGTCGAGCACTCCGGGAACCCCCTGGTGCAGAACGCGGCCGTCGGCGCCATGGAGCGGGTCCGCTTCACGCTCAACCCCACGCCGGCGTTCGAGCAGTACGGGTCCGAGGCGTTCTTCTCGATCCTGCGTGAAGCGCTCACCGAGCGCGACGGCGAAGGCGCTGCCGAGGCCGGACGAGCCCTCACCCGCAACTTCGAACAGCACATCGAGGCGGTCCGCGCCGACCGCGGCTGACCCGTGGCCGCCGGCGAGTGGGGTGACCCGTGGGCGTCGGTGAACGACGACGCCTACGCCGCCTTGCTCGCCCACGTCCGATCCGGTCCGGGGGATGCCGTCGTGGTCGACGTCGACCACCTCGCCGTCACGCAGGCGGCGCCTCGAGCACGACTGCGTGCCGCGGCCGTCCGCCTGCAGGACCTCGGGCTGTTCACGCTCCGGAGCGACGGGTCCTGGGAGTACGACGGACTCTCCGACGAGGACATCTCGGACGGGTACGACCTCTGGGTCGCCCTGATGGGTCCGGCGATGCGGGCGACCCTGCCGGTGCTGGCGGACGACCTCCTGCAGCGCCTCGGCACCGCCGTCGCCCGCACACGATCGCTCGCGGCACTCCGGCAGCCCGAGTACCGCGCGGCGTTCGCGACCACGGCCCAGTTCTGGTTCGAGCACTGCCCGAACGGCCTCGTCCGATCGTTGGGCGTCCAGGCGTTCGAACGGCTCCGGTGGGCGAGGTTCCCGAACCAACCCTGGACCGTCCCGCAGCTCGACCCGTGGCTGGCCGCGGTCGAGCGTGTCGCCGCGGGCCGTGGGACCGACGACGTGGACACGGCGGTCGACGAGCTCTCCGCGCTCTTCGAGGTGCAACGCCGAAACGCCGGGATCCCGCGATCCTCCGGCCTCGCCGCATCCGCCACCGGGCACCGTCGGTCGGCTACGGAGCGGTCGCTCCTGCGGGACATCCGCACCGGTGCCCTCCCCGTCGGCTCGACGCACGCGTTCCGGAGCCTGGTCACGCGGACCGGCTCGCCCCCGGCCAGGGTCACCGACGCCCTGAGGAGCCTCGCCGACCTCGCCCTGGTCGAGGACGACCACGGGCTGGTGCGGATCGCCGAACCGTCGCTCACGGCGTGGCGGGACGCGATGGAGCTGCTCGCCGGACTGTTCACCGCAGCTGCTCGCCGACTGCTCCCGGCGCTCGACGGTGAGGCGCTCGAGGAGTTCCACGACCTCGTCGAGCGTGCCCGTACCGACGGCGAGGTCCGAGACCACCGCTACACGGACAGCGCCTTCGCCGTCAGCCGGTTCTTCGCCGAGCGCTCCGGCAACCGGTGGGAACGAGGAGCCCTGCGCCTCGCGATCGGCCGGCTCGTGTACGCGCTGCCCGAGGCCCCCGCGTTCCGGCAGTGGGACGCCGGAGCGCTCTGGTCCGCCCTCGACGCCGCTGCGGGCAGCGGTGAACCGGTGGCCGCCCGGACGGCCGCCGAGCTCTTCGTCGACGTCGCACGGGCGCACGTGGACGACGTCACGGCGCGGTGGGGCACGATGGGGTCATGACCGACGCGCACGACGACGTCCTGATCCACGCCACCGGGGTCCGCGTCACGCGCTCCGGCCGCGACCTGCTGCACGACGTCGACCTGACCGTCCGGCGCGGGGAGCACTGGGCGCTGCTCGGACCGAACGGTGCCGGGAAGTCCACGCTGCTCGCCGTCCTCGGCGCGACCGGACACCCCACCGCCGGCACGGTCGAGGTCCTGGGCCGCCGCCTCGGACGCGTCGACGTCCGCGAACTCCGGGAGCACATCGGCCACGTCGACCCCCGGCACCGGATGCTGTCGCCGCTCGCGGTGCTCGAGACGGTGCTGACCGGGCTGACCGGCACGACGGACCTCATGATGCGGTGGGAGCCCTCGGCCGAGCAGGTCGCGCTGGCCGAGCAGCACATCGCCGACGTCGGGCTCAGCGCACGACGGGACGCCCGCTGGCCGGTGCTGTCGCAGGGTGAGCGGGGACGCGCCCTCATCGCCCGCGCTCTGATGTCCGAACCCCAGCTGCTGCTGCTCGACGAGCCGGCGACCGGCCTCGACGTCGCCGCACGGGAGCACCTGCTCGAGACCGTCGACGCGCTGCGGCACCGGCACCCCGAGCTGGGGAGCGTCATGGTGACCCACCACCTGGAGGACCTGCCGGCCTCGACGTCGCACGCGATGCTGCTCCGTGACGGCGCCGTCGTTGCCCAGGGCACCTCGGACGAGGTCATCACGTCGTCGGCGGTGTCGCACGCGTTCGACTTCCCGCTCGCGATCCTGCGGTCGGAAGGGCGCTGGGCGGCACGCCGATCCGCCTGACGCGTGCTTGAATGGCCGTTCAGTGTCCGCGGCCCGTGTCGGGGAGGGACCCCGGCACCGCACCACGGTGTCACGCCGCGGACCGTCACCAGGGGGAACCATGACGAACACGCCGCCGCCCTACCCGGGGTCCGAGCCGCAGCCGAACGACGGGCAGCCGAACACGGGCCAGCCGACCGGCCAGCAGTACCCGCAGCAGCCCGCCGGCCAGCCCCAGCAGCAGCCCGCCGGCCAGCCCTACGCGCAGCAGCAGCAGCAGCCGCCCGTCGGCCAGCCGTACCAGCAGCAGCAGCCCGCCGGCCAGCCCTACCAGGCCCCGGCCGGAGCCGCTCCCTACGCACCCCCGCCCAAGTCGTCGTCCCGCGGCAAGCGCGTCCTGATCTCGGTGCTCGGCGTCGTCGTGGCCGTGGTGGTGGCGTTCCTCGTCCGCCAGGGCCTCAACGCGGCCTTCAGCGACTCCACGGAGGAGAAGGTCTCGAAGGCCGTCGAGCAGATCCGCGAGCAGAGCGACCTGCCCAAGCAGGTCGACTCCGTCACGACGTGGACCGGGATCGAGGCCGAGGGCGCCGCGATCCACTACGACTACACGGTGTCGTCGAACGTCGACCCGGCCTCGATCACCGAGGGGGCCATCCGCGACGCCGTCGGGCCGAACCTCTGCTCGAACAGCGAGACGAAGAAGCTGCTCGACGAGGACGTCGACATGCGGTACACCTACAAGTTCGAGGGCTCGTCGAAGACCGTCGACACGACCTTCACGAAGGCCGACTGCTCCTGAGCCCCGACGCCCGTCACGCGGTCGCGGCGGCAGCAGCCTCCGCGCCCGTCACGCGGTCGCGGCGGCAGCAGCCCTCGCGGCCGCGGGCAGGGCGTCGAGGATCCGTCCGACCGCGCGGTCGTCGTGTGCGGCCGTGACGAACCACGCCTCGAAGACGCTCGGTGGCAGGGTCACCCCGGCGTCGAGCATCGCGTGGAAGAACGGCGCGTAGCGGAACACGTCCTGCGCCCGCACGTCGTCGTAGTTCCGCGGTGCCTGCTCGGTGAACGCGAACGAGAACAGGTTGCCGGCGCGCTGCACGGTGTGGGCGACGCCCTCGGCCGACAGGGCGTCCGACGTGGCCGCGGAGATGACCGCAGCCGTGCGGTTCAGCGACTCGTACACGGACGGCGTCGCGGCCCGCAGCGTGGCGATGCCGGCGGCGACGGCCAACGGGTTCCCCGACAGGGTTCCCGCCTGGTACACCGGACCGAGTGGGGCGAGGAAGTCCATGACCTCACGCCGACCGCCGAGTGCGGCGAGGGGCATGCCACCGCCGATGACCTTGCCGAACGTGATGAGGTCGGGCTTCCACCCGGCACCGTCCGGCACGACCTTCGACGCCTCGAGGCCCCACCAGCCGGCAGCACCGACGCGGAACCCGGTCAGGACCTCGTCGACGATGAGCAGGGCCCCGTGCGACCGGGTGATCTGCGCCAGGGCACGGTTGAAGCCGCGCTCCGGTGCCAGGACGCCCATGTTCGCGGCGGCGGACTCGACGATGACGGCGGCGATGCGCTCGGAGTGCTCGTCGAAGGCCCGGCGGACGGCGTCGAGGTCGTTGTACGGCAGTACGAGGGTCTGCGCCGCGGTCTCGGCGGTGATGCCCGCACTGCCCGGCATGGCCAGGGTCGCGACGCCCGAGCCGGCCTCGGCCAGCAGGGAGTCCGAGTGCCCGTGGTAATGCCCGGCGAACTTCACGAGCAGGTCGCGACCGGTGTAGCCGCGGGCCAGCCGGATCGCCGTCATCGTGGCCTCGGTGCCGGTCGACACCATCCGGAGCTTCTCGATGGGGCCGTCGCCGTCCACCGACACCCGCTGCTTCACCAGTTCGGCAAGCTCGGTCTCACCGGGGGTCGACGCCCCGAACGACAGCCCGCGCGCGGCGGCCTGCTGCACCGCCTCGACCGTGCCGGGGTGGGCGTGCCCGAGGATCGCGGGGCCCCACGACGCGACGAGGTCGACGTACTCGCGACCCTCGGCGTCGGTGACGTAGGCGCCCTTCGCGGACACCAGGAACCGCGGGGTGCCACCGACCGACCCGTAGGCGCGGACCGGGGAGTTCACACCACCCGGGATCGCGTTCTTGGCACGGCCGAACAGCTGGTCGTTCGTGGTCATTCGGGGGCCTTCCCGGTCGAGGCGATGCCGGCGACGTCCGCGGTGCTGCCCGAGGTGCGGAGGCCCGCTTCCTCGTTGAGCTTCCGCGCGATGTCGACGGCGAAGTAGGTCAGGATCGCGTCGGCACCGGCGCGCTTGATGCCGACGAGCGACTCCATCGCGGCGGCGTCGCGGTCGATCCACCCGTTCTGCGCTGCTGCGGTGATCATCGCGTACTCGCCGGAGATCTGGTACGCCCAGACCGGGACCGGCGAGGTCGCAGCGGTCTCGGCGAGCACGTCGAGGTAGCTCATCGCGGGCTTCACCATCACGATGTCGGCGCCCTCGTCGACGTCGAGCTCGACCTCGCGGAGCCCCTGCCGACCGTTCGCGGCGTCGATCTGGTACGTCCGGCGGTCGCCGACGAGCGACGACGACACGGCCTCGCGGAAGGGCCCGTAGAACGCCGAGGCGTACTTGGCGGCGTAGGCGAGCAGCGCGGTCCCGCTGTGTCCGGCGCCGTCGAGGGCGTCACGTGCGGCGGCAATCTGGCCGTCCATCATGCCGCTCATGCAGACGAGCTCGGCACCGGCTTCGGCCTGCGCGACCGCCATGTCGCGGTAGCGCAGCAGGGTGGCGTCGTTGTCGACGGAGCCGTCGGCTGCCAGCACACCGCAGTGTCCGTGGTCGGTGAACTCGTCGAGGCACAGGTCGGACTGCACCACGAGGGCATCCCCCACCTCTTCCTTGGCCACCCGGATGGCCACGTTGAGGATGCCGTCGGGGTCGGTCGCGCCGGAGCCGGTGGCGTCCTTCGTGGTCGGGACGCCGAACAGGTTCACGCCACCCACACCGACCGACGCGGCGTCGACCAGCGCGCGGCGGAACGAGTCGAGGGAGTGCTGCTGCACCCCCGGCATGCTCGAGATGTCCACGGCGTCGGTCGCGCCTTCGCGGATGAACATCGGCAGCACGAGCTCGGCCGGGTGGAGCCGGGTCTCGGCCACGAGTCGTCGCATCGCGGGGGTGGCGCGGAGCCGACGGGGGCGGACCTGGGGGAAGCGTCCAGTCACGGGTGACCTTCCTGGTGGGGGGTGGTTGGGTTCAGTGCCTCGACGACGGCGTCGAGCAGGGCTTCTGCGGACCTGGTGCCTCCGACCGCGTGCACGGGCAGTCCGGCCGCACGGGCGTCGGTCGCGGTCCCGGGGCCGATGCAGGCCACGATGGTGCGGGGGTCGAGCGGCGTCATCCGGCGGGCGATCTCGCGGGCGACGCTGCCGCTCGTCACGAGCACCGCAGCGGGCGTCGTCTCGAGGGTGATCGGCTCGTCGCCGGTCCCCACGGTACGGTACGCGACCACGTCGTCCACGTCGATGCCGCGGGCACGGAGGCCGTCGACGAGCGTGGGTGCGGCGATCTCGGAGCGGGGGAACAGCACGGTGCCGTCGGTGTCCGGCAACTCCTGCACCAGGCCGGCGGCGGACGTCTCGGTCGGCACCAGGTCGACGACCCAGCCCGCAGCGCGCGCGGCACGGGCGGTCGGCTCGCCGACCGCAGCGACGCGCACCCCGGCCGGGAGGCCCGCCACGCGTTCCGACAGGACCGTCACGGCCGTCGCACTGGTCACCACCACCCATGCGTAACCAGCCACAGGGGTTCGGTTACCGACAGCAACGGGCGATCCGGGCCTCCCGACCGCACCGGAGGCGACCAGGCGGCGGACCGCAGCGTCGAGTGCGGAGGGGTCGGACGGCGGAACGTCCGTGATGAGGGGGACGACGACGGGCGCGAGCCCACGGGCCCGCGCTGCTTCGGCGACCCGGTCCCCCCACGCACCGCCACGCGGGACGAGGACGACCGGGGGTCGCGCCTCGTCCGTCGCGGTGGTGGAGGGTTCCGTGGTGACCGCCTACTCGGCCGGCGTCGCGAGGCCGGGACCCGCGGTGTACGGCCCGTCCGTGGTGTCCTCGGCGACGGTGGTCGCCAGGTCGGCGAGGTCGGCAGCGCCGTTCTCGAGCAGCTCGGTCGCCACGCGGCCGCCGACTGCGAGCGCCTCGTCGAGACGCTCCTGCGCCGACCCGTCGAGCACGGCCGCGTGCGACGCGGTGCGGTACTCGGTGCCGTCGGGGCGGTAGACGGTCGCGGACACGAGCAGCAGTTCGGCGTCCACGACGGCCGTCGCACCGATCGGGGCGGAGCAGCCGGCCTCGAGCTTGGCGAGGACCTCGCGCTCGGCCGTCACCGTCAGGCGGGTGGGCGCGTGCTCGATCTTGCGGAGTGCGGCGAGCAGCCCACGGTCGGTCTCGTCCGAGCGGATCTCCACCGCGAGCGCGCCCTGTCCGGGAGCACTCGGCCAGAAGCCGAGGTCGAGCAGTTCCGTGGCGGCCGACAGGCGGTCGATGCGCCCGAGGCCGGCGGCGGCGAGCACCACCGCGTCGAGGTCGTCGTCCACCCGGCCGAGGCGGGTGTCGATGTTGCCGCGGATGTCGACCACGTCGAGGTCGGGGCGCTGCGCACGGAGCTGCGCGGCACGGCGAGGCGAACCCGTGCCGACCTTCGCGCCCTCGGGCAGGGTGTCGACGGTGGCGCCGTTCCGGGCGACGAGGACGTCACGGGCGTCCGCACGCTTCGGCACGGCACCGATCGTCAGGCCCGGGTACGGCGCGGTCGGCAGGTCCTTGAGCGAGTGCACGAGCACGTCGACCTCGCCCGCGACGAGCGCTTCACGCAGGGCGCTGGCGAAGACACCCGTGCCGCCGAGCGACGCCAGGGAGGCACGGTTCGTGTCGCCCTCGCTCGTGACGGTGACGAGTTCGACGGGCCGACCGGCCGCCTTCGCCAGGCGGTCGGCGACGTCCTGCGACTGCGCGACCGCGAGCCGGCTGGCACGGGTGCCGAGCCGGATCGGGGTCGGGCCGTCGGGCTCGGTGGCGCTGGGGTCGTTCACGGTCGTGTCGGTCACGGAGCGACGCCCGCGGCGGCGGGCTTGAACCCCGCTCGCACGTTCTCGCAGCACCCCGGACGGCACACGTCGTACCAGGGGCCGATGTCGGTCATGTGCGGGCGCTCGGCCTTGGGCGTGCCGTTGACCCGCTCGAGCACCAGGTCGACGAGACCGGACACGTAGGCCGGGTCGATGCCGGGGGTCTGCGTGCGGAGCGACCAGAAGCCGAGCTCACCGGCGGTCTCGGTGGCTTCCTCGTCGAGGTCCCACATGACCTCCATGTGGTCGCTGACGAAGCCGAGCGGGACGATCAGCACGGCACGCGTCGGGCCGCCCTTGAGGTCCTCGTTCATGTAGTCGTTGATGTCGGGCTCGAGCCACGGCTGCGTCGGGGGGCCGGAGCGCGACTGGTAGACGAGCTTCCAGGCGGGCTTCGACGTGCCCTGCAGGTGGGCGTGCTCGGGCTGCTCGAGGAGCTCGGCCCAGGCCTGGTCGAGGACGACCTCGCCGACGGCCAGGTGCTGCGCCTCGTACGCGCCGTGCTCGTCGAACCCACGGTAGTCGGGGCCCGAGCGGGCGGCGTCGGTCGAGGGGATGGAGTGCGTCGAGAAGAGCACCTGCAGCTCGGTCGCGACGTCGAGGCCCTCGTTCTCGGCGATCGCGCGGGCCATGCCGTCACGGACGCCGTCGATGAACGGGCGGACGAAGCCCGGGTGGTCGAAGAACTGACGGATCTTGTCGATCTGGATGGTGTCGATCAGACCGGTCTCGTTGAGCACGCGGGCGTAGTCCTCGCGGTACTGCCGGCAGCTCGAGAACGACGAGTACGCGCTCGTGGCGATGGCGACGAGCTTCGTGTAGCCCTTGTCCGCCGCCTCGGTGAAGGCTTCTTCCAGGTAGGGCTCCCAGTTGCGGTTGCCCCAGAGGACCGGCATGTCGATGCCGCGCGACGCCAGCTCGGCCTCGAGCGCGGCCTTGAGCGCACGGTTCTGCGCGTTGATCGGGCTCACGCCGCCGAAGTGGCGGTAGTGGTGCGCCACCTCTTCGAGACGCTCGTCCGGGATCCCGCGGCCGCGGGTGACGTTGCGCAGGAAGGGGATGACGTCGTCCTGGCCCTCGGGGCCACCGAAACCGGCGAGCAGGATCGCGTCGTAGGCGGTCGGGGTCTCGACGTGCTCGGGACCGGACGCCGCCGCGGGGGTGGCGGCGAGGACCTGGCCGTTCGTGATCATGCTGGTGTCGGTCATGACAGCACCTCCGGGAGTTCGGCGGTCGTCACGCGACGACCCGTGAAGAAGGGGACCTCTTCGCGCACGTGCATGCGCGCTTCGGTGTAGCGGAGATCGCGCATCAGGTCGACCAGGTCGACGAGGTCCGGGCTCTCGAGCGGCAGGATCCACTCGTAGTCGCTCAGGGCGAAGGTCGCGATGGTGTTCGTGAGCACGCGGCGGTACTTCGCGCCGGCGATGCCGTGGTCGCGGAGCATCTTCGAGCGCTCCTCTTCCGGCAGCAGGTACCACTCGTAGGAGCGGACGAACGGGTACACCGTGATCCACGCCTCGGGGTCCTTGCCGCGCAGGAACGCGGGGGTGTGCCGCTTGTTGAACTCGGCCTCGCGGTGCATGGCCATCACGTGCCAGACCGGCTCGGCGTCCTGGAACAAGCCGGTGCGACGGATCTCGCGCAGCACGGCCTGGATGGCCTGCGCGTCGTCGCCGTGCAGCCAGACCATGACGTCGGCGTCGGCACGGAAGGCCGAGACGTCGTAGAAGCCACGGGTCGTGACCCCACGCTCGGCGGCGCTGGCGATCACGGTGTCGAGTTCGGCCACGGCGTCGTCGCCGACGCGGTGGACCGGACCGAGGGGCCGGCGGAACACTGCCCAGAGGGCGTAGGCCGTCAGCAGGTTCGGGTCGATCCCGGAGTCCGGGTGACCGGTCTCGGCGGGTTCCGTGTGTGGGTGGTCGTGCGCGGGCACGGGCCCGGTGTTCGTGGGCGCGTCGGAGCTCATGGATCCATTGTCCTATCGGTTGCCAGGGTGTTGGCCGCCCCGCATCCGGTGGACCGCGCTCGGGCGGTCTACCGCCGTCGGAGCACCATCACGACGATACCCCCGACCACCGCCACGCCGGCTGCGAGACCGGCCAGGTAGGGCACCGGCTTCTCGTCGAGACCACGCTTGAACTTCGACGCCGCGATCCCGATCTGCTTCGGGACGTTGAGCTTGTCCTCGATCGCGTCGAGGGTGTCGAACAGCTGGGCGCGGGTCGCGGCGACGCGAGCAGCGAGATCGTCGTGCGGGTCGGTCACGGTTCCTCCGTCGGTGGTGCGGCTGTCGGGGCTGTCGGCGCTCAGGAGCGGCCGTCGACGTCCGGCTTGCGGCTGCCGTACTGCGTCGGCGGGGTCGGCTTCTTGCCGAGGCCCTTCACCGCGTTGATGTCGTCCTTGACGCTGGCGATCGTGCGCTTCGGCGTGATCGGCAGGCCCTTCTTCAGGCGCTTCCAGCCGACCAGGCCGAGGATCGCGGCGATGATCAGCATCACCACGGCCACCACCAGTGCAGCCAGCCACGCCGGCATCACGGTCGCCAGGCCCATCACGGCTGCGGTCAGCAGGACGCCGATCGCGTAGAGCACGACGACGAGCGCACCGACCAGCAGACCGGCTGCGAGACCGAAGATCTTCGCCTTCGCCAGCATCTCGGCCTTGAGCAGGTCGATCTCGCCCTTGACCAGGCCCTTGACGAGCTTCGGGACGTCACCGACCAGGCCGAACAGCGAACGCGACTTGCGATCGCGGGTGTCGGTCATGAGGTGGTGGTGTCCTTCTTCTGGCCGACCTTGCGGACGGCCTTCTTGGTCGTCTCACCGATGAACTCGGCGACGTCCGGGGTCTTGTCGGCGATGAAGTCCTCGGCGACGTGCACGCCCTTCTGGACGCCGTTGCTGTTCCAGACCTTGCCGCTGACGGTCTTGATCTGCTCGTACCGCGCCCGTCCGGCTCGCGATCCCAGGACGTACCCGAGTGCGGCGCCGGCGACGAACAGGAGCTTTCCGCGCATGTGCGATTCCTCCGTGCATTGGTTGTGCGGTGGTCATGCACCGAACGGAATACGTCCGGCGGTCTGACCAACAGTAGCCCTCGGGGGCTGCGCGGTCCGCTCAGGAACCGAGGATCTCGTCGGCTGCCGTCCGAGCGGCGGCGATGATGCCCGCCAGGCCCCGTCCGGTCGAGGCCTCACCGATGCCGACGACGCCGTCGGCCAGCCCTGCCGCGGTGAGGTCCGGTCCGTACCAGCCGACGCGTGCGGCGCCGCTGACGCGGTCAGCCGTGATCGGCACACCGAGCAGCGTGGACGCGTCCTGCAGCGCGCGGCTGCCGACGGGGTCGGTCGGGTCGACCGGGAGGCTCGTGGCCCCGCCCGCAGAGTCCGTCGCGGTGGTCGCGTAGCTGAGCCGCAGGACGTGGCGTCCGTCCGCCACGTCGGCCAGCCACGGCCACTTCACCGTCGCGTGCGTGAGGGCCTTCGCCGACACCGCCTGGGCGTCGGGGTGCACGAGCATCCCCGTGCCACGCGGGGCGGCGTCGAGCTCCGGCTGGTCGACGACGAGCGTGACGAGCTGGATACCGGTCCGGTCGGGGGCGGCGGTGCGCTCCGGGTCGGCGACGGAGGACAGGGTGTGCTGGGCCGGCAGCCGTTCGGTCGTGCCGTCGGCGCTGACGATCTCGACCGCGTGCGCCTCGATGCGGGTCGCTCGGGTGTGCAGCCGGACGTCCACCCCGTAGGTCTCCATGTCGGCGACGAGCTCGTCCACCAGACGCACCGTCCCACCGCGGATCCCCTGCACCGGGGTGCCGGCGGCCGCGCGTGCCCGCAGCGACAGGACGGCCCGGGCGAGTGAGCCCTCGCGGAGCAGTGCGGCGCGCAGGCCCGGAGCCACCCGGTCGGGGTCGAGCTGGTCGGGGTGCGTGGAGTGGACGCCACCGGCGATCGGCACCACGAGGTCGTCGAGCACCCGCTCCCCCATGCGTCGACGGACGAGTTCGCCGAGCGACGAGGCCTTGGCGCCCACCGGTGCCGGCAGCAGCGAGTCCATCTGGGCGCGCAGCCCGCCCTTCTGCCCGACCACGGCCAGCACGTCGGCGGCCATCGGGGTGCTCGGGATGCCGAGGAGCCCGGTCGCCGGGATCGGGGAGGTCCGGCCGTCGCGGGTCATCAGCCAGGCGCCGCGCGGGTCGGGGGCGACGACGTCGTTGCCGAGCCCGAGCTCGATCGCCAGGCGGCCGACGGCGTCCGTTCGGGTGGCGAAGGAGTCCGCCGCCATGTCCAGGTCGATCCCGCCGACGGTGTGCCGACGGATCATGCCCCCGAGCTCGCCCGAGGACTCGACGAGCACCACGTGGGCACCGCCCTTGGCGAGGTCACGGGCGGTGACGAGCCCGGCGATCCCGCCGCCGACCACGACGACGTCGGTCACGCGTCGGCTCCGTCCTGCGCTGCACCGTCGTCCGCGCGGCCGTCGCCGAGCGAGTGGACCAGTTCGACCACCCGGGTCAGGACGGCCGGGTCGGTCTCGGGCGGGACCCCGTGGCCGAGGTTCACGACGTGGGCCCGTGCGGCACCGCCCCGACGGACGACGTCGCGGACGTGCGCTTCGAGGACATCCCACGGCGCCGAGAGCATCGCCGGGTCGATGTTGCCCTGCACGCTGACGCCGGTGCCGACGCGCTGGACCGCCTGGTCGAGCGGCAGGCGCCAGTCGACCCCGACCGCGTCGACGCCGACGGTGTCCGTGCCGAAGGTCGTCATGTCGGCCAGGACCTCGCCGCTGCCGACGCCGAAGTGGATGCGCGGCACCCCGAGCTCGGCGACGTGCGACATCGCCTGGGCGGAGTGCGGGGCGACGGACCGGACGTAGTCGGCGCGGGACAGCGACCCGACCCACGAGTCGAAGAGCTGCGCGGCCGAGGCCCCGGCGAGCACCTGTGCCCGGAGGAACATCCCGGACACCTCGGCGGCCCAGGCGAGCAGCCGCGACCAGGTCTCGGGGTCGGCGTGCATGAGCGTGCGGGCGCGGATGTGGTCCTTGGACGGGCCGCCCTCGACCAGGTAGGCGGCGAGGGTGAACGGCGCCCCCGCGAAACCGATCAGCGGGGTGTCGCCGAGCTGCTCGACCGTGCGTCGGACGGCCTGCTCGATGGGGGCGAGGGCCGCGGGGTCGAGCTGCTCGAGGGCGTCGACGTCGGCGGGGGTGCGGATCGGCGACGAGAGCACCGGGCCACGACCGGGGACGATCTCGACGTCCACACCGGCGAGCTTGATCGGCACGACGATGTCGCTGAAGAAGATGCCCGCGTCGACCCCGTGCCGACGGACCGGCTGCAGGGTGATCTCCGACGCCATCTCCGGGTCGAGGCACGCGTCGAGCATGGCTGTGCCGATCCGAAGCTCCCGGTACTCCGGAAGGGACCGTCCGGCCTGCCGCATGAACCACACCGGGAGCGTCTCCGGACGGTCACCCCGCAGGGCCCGTACCAGGCGGGAACCACTCGTCCGCCCTGATGCCAGGGGGTGGGAGTCGGGGAGGGATGTGGTCGTCGCTTCGGTCACCGGATGATTCTCCCATCGAGCGCGTTACCATTGACTACGTGCTCATCTGTCTCACGGCGTCGCATCGCAACGCCAGCTTCGATCTCCTGGAGCGACTGAGCATCGGTGCACCCGCGGCAGCCAGCCGACTCGTCACGGATGCCGGCGTCCTGGACGGTGCCGTGGTGCTCGCCACCTGCAACCGCTTCGAGGCGTACCTCGACATCGCGGGCGACGAGAGCGACTCCGCCGTCTCCGCCACCGTGCAGGCCGTGGCCGCCGCGAGCGACCTGGACGCCACCGAGGTCCTGGACTCCGTCAACGTGCTGGACGGCAAGGACGTCGTGCAGCACCTGTTCGCCGTGTCGAGCGGACTCGAGTCCGTCGTCGTCGGCGAGACCGAGATCTCCGGGCAGGTCCGTCGCTCGCTCGAGGACGCCCGGTCGAACGGCACCACCACCTCGGACCTCGAGCGCCTGTTCCAAGAGGCCGCGCACACCTCACGCGGCGTCAAGACCCGCACGCGCATCGGCGCCGCCGGCCGGTCGCTCGTGCGCCTCGGCCTCGAACTCGCCTCGTCGCGGGTCACCGACTGGGCCCGCACCCGCGTGCTGCTCGTCGGCACCGGCAGCTACGCGGCCACCACCATCGCCGCCCTGCGTGACCGCGGCGCCACGAACATCCAGGTGTTCTCGCCCTCGGGCCGGGCGCCCTGGTTCGCCGCCAAGCACGACCTCGTCGCCGCCCGCGACCTGCGCCAGGCCATCGGCGAGAGCGACGTCCTGATCACCTGCACCTCGAGCGAGGTCCCGGTCGTCGCACCGGCCGACCTCGACGACGGGGTCCGCCGCATCGTCATCGACCTCGGGCTCCCCCGCAACGTGGACCCCGCGGCCGCCGGCGTCGACGGCGTCGAACTGCTCGACCTCGAGACGATCAGCATCCACGCCCCGATCTCCGAGCTGAACGCCGAGTCCGAGGCCCGCGCGATGGTCGACGACGCCGTGTCCCGGTTCCGCGCCCAGGCGATGGAGCAGTCGACGACCCCGGCGCTCGTGGCGTTCCGCAAGCACGTGTTCGACATCCTCGACGACGAGATCGAGCGGGCCAAGCGCCGCGCGGACGCCGACGGCGAGTCCGTCGAGCACACCGAGCGGGCGCTCCGGCACCTGGTCGGCGTCCTGCTGCACCGTCCCTCGGTCCGCGCTCGTGAGCTCGGTCGCGCCGGTCGCGGCGAGGAGTTCGTCGGGGCGATCGACTCCCTGTACGGTGTCCGGCCCGCGGCCGAGCCGGAGCTACCGTCGCCGGTCGTCCCGCTGGCCGACCGCACGGCACTGGACCCGACCGCCTCGGATCGCGACGACCAGGCGGACGCGAGCTGAGCCTCCAGTCCGCTCCGCAACCACCCACGCTGCGCGTGAGTGCGCTGCTGCTGGTGCGTGACCGACGTGTCCTGATGGTGCGCGCCCGGGCGCGCGACGTGCTCTACCTGCCCGGCGGCAAGGCGGAGCCGCACGAGACCGACGTCGAGGCCGCGGTGCGCGAGGCGTACGAGGAGACCGGCCTGCGGCTCACCGCCGACGACGTCGACCCGTTCGGCGTCGTGCTCGAGCCCGCCCACGGGCAGGCTCCGGGGACCATGGTCGCGATGACGCTGTTCCTGGTCCGGCCGGGAGGCCCGCTGGACTCCGCCACGCCCGTCGCCTCGGCCGAGGTGGACGAGGTCGAGTGGGTCACCTCCGCCGACGCGGACCGCTGCCCGCCTGCGGGCGTGGAGACGCTCCGCCGTCTGGTGGCGGCGGAGCTCATCGACTGACCGTCACGCCCTGGGCGGAGCTGCCGGCACGTGCCTGGTCGGCGGCACGACGCCGGTGTCACCGGCCGGAGAGGCGAGACGGCGTTCCAGCAGTGCCAGCGCGCCGATCACGGCGTCTGCCTCGAAGACGCGGTTCCGCCGTCCCGCCGATCGTTGGGTCAGGACTCCACGCTCGACGAGGACCCCCAAGGCCGTGTTCGCGGCTTGCTCGCTCCGACCCGTCGCGGCGGCGAACGTCTGCGCGGTGAGCACCGGCATGCGGGGCGCGAGTTCGAGCGCCGACCACGCAGCGGAGTCAGAGCGGACTCCGGCGAGCGCAGATCGCCAGGACTCCTTGATCCGGACAAGCTCGTGCTCGAACTGCGTCATCCGGTCCACGACCTCGGCCATCGCCTCGGCGAAGAGCCGGACGAACTGCCCGACGGCACGCTGCGCTGGCTCCGATGCCGGCGGAGCGGTGGACCGGAACCGCTGAAGCCCCGCTTCGTAGTCGACAGCGCGGGTCGCCAGGACCAGGGACACCGGTGGAGACGACTCGACGGTCAGCCCCCGTGACCGCAGGACGGCGTGGATCAGTGCGCGTCCGATGCGACCGTTGCCGTCGGCGAACGGGTGGATCGTCTCGAACTGTGCGTGTGCAATGGCGGCGATGGCGATCGTCGGCAGCGTGCTCGAGTTCACGAACTCCACCAGGTCGTCGAGGAGCCCTGGCACCCGCTCCGGCACGGGAGGGACGAACGCCGCTGCGGCAGGCGTCGGTCCACCGATCCAGTTCTGGACCGCTCGGACGGTGCCCCCGACCTCGGGGGTCGTCGAGGCCTCCATCAGACGACGGTGCGCCTCGAGGAGCAGGTCGAGGGTCACCGGGTAACCCGGACCGACCGACTCGGTGAGGAAGGTCATGGCGTCGATGTTGCCGAGGACCTCGGTTGCGGTGCTCCACTGCCCGAACGGGCTCCGTCCGCGAGCCTCTTCTTCGAGCAGCTTCCGCGGGGAGACCTCGAGGCCCTCGATCATCGACGACCCGACAGCCTCGGCTCGGAGGAGCATCCGACCCAGTGCGTCTCCGCTGCCGAGCAGCGTGGATCTCGTCTCGGCTTCCGTCACCGCAGCGGTGGCCTCGAGCACGGCCGCTTGTTCGGTCGGTCCGAGCTCAACCGTTCGGCCCTGCAGCGGATCCGGCACGTAAGCGTCGAAGACCATCGGCATCCGGAAGGCGCGTGTCGTAGCTGCCGGGTTGCCCGTGCGCCGGATCGTCTCGTACGAAGCCATACATGGATCATCCCATGATCAAGGATGAGTGCCCATCCTTGATCATGGGATGCGTTCCGCTTGGGTTCGTCAGACCTTGTCGGTGTCGGTGTACTCGCCGACCTCGCCGTTCTGGGCCGGCTCGGCCTCGCCGGGGATGTCCGAGTCGACGTACTCGCCGTCGGGTCCGGTTCCGGTCGGACGCGTCTCACCGGGGATGTCGCTCGAGACGAACTCGCCGACGGGCTCCGTCGACTCGACGTGCTCCTCGCCCGGGATCTCGCTGTCCGTGAAGGCTCCGGCGCGGGGTTCGACCCCGTCCGCGCGACCCTCGTCGCCTCGTGCCTGTTCGTGCTTGCCCGTCATGTCCGACCTCCGCTGCTCGGGTTGCTTGCCTCGGAGTGTGCCCGTGGTCCCTGGACGCCGACCGAGCCGGATGCGGCGAGCGCCCTCAGCGACGAGCCGGGGCGTGCACGGCCTCGAGCACCTCGGTGCCCATGGTCCGCAGCGCCTCGACGACGGCCAACCGCCGCTGCAACGAGGCGTCGTCGAAGGTCACCGTCACGGCGTAGCTGACCGACGACCCGGGCCCCCGCAGGATCCCCGCCTCGGCCCGCACGCCGGTGCTCGACCCGGTGACCGCGACGACCTGCAGCCCGTGGTCGAGCGCACGGTGCGCCAGGGGGTCGAGCCCGAAGGACCCGGCGACCAGGTTCAGGTCACTCGCCAGGGACAACCAGCCGAGCACGCGGTTGGACACCGCCTCGTCGACGACCTCGCCGAGCGCCAGTCCGCGCATCACCCACGACAGCTCCCCGGTCGGTGCGACGGAGGCGTCGGGGGCGTCATCCGGGCCGCGGCGGTCCCGCACGCGGTCGATCAACGCCGTGCGCTCGATGCCCAGGGACTCCGCACGCTCCCGGACGGCGTCGATGCCCACGGTCGACAGCAGTGCGTTCATGGCCCAGGCGTCGGCGGTGGCCCCGACCAGGGTCGCCAGGTCGGGCACCTGCATGGTCGGCTCCTGCAGGAACTGCCACAGGCCGGCACCGGTCGCGGTGTCGCGGGCCATGCGCTGCAGGCGGTCACCGTGCAGGCGGCCGTCCTCGAGCTGGGCGGCGACCTCGATGAGCAGCAGGACACGGCCCAGGCTCGCGACCGGCTGCACCAGGGTGTCGTCGATCGCGAGCAGGGCCTTGCCGCTGGAGGTGTCGATCACCGAGGCGCTGACCCCGGCGCCCTCGAGCGCGAGGGCGCCGAGTGCCTCGGTGGTGGCGGTGAAGCGGTCGTCGGACCGGCCGCTGTGCCGCCCACGACCGCGGCCGCCACCTGCTGGGCGGTCGTCCGGTCGCCGGCGGCGCGACGACCGGGCCGCGTCCGGCTCCGTCATCACCAGATCGCGACGCGCTCGGCGGGGTCGAGGTACATCGCGTCCTGCTCGGTCACGCCGAAGGTGTCGTACCAGACGTCGATGTTCCGCACGACCTGGTTGCAGCGGAACTCGTTGGGCGAGTGCGGGTCGATGCTCAGCAGACGAGCCGCCTCTTCCGGGCGGATCGCCATGCGCCAGGCCTGTGCCCAGCTCAGGAAGAAGCGCTCGGCACCGGTGAGGCCGTCGACGACCGGGGGCTCCTGGCCGTCGAGCGACAGCAGGTACGCCTTCCACGCGATCGACAGGCCACCGAGGTCACCGATGTTCTCGCCGATCGTCAGGGCACCGTTCACGTGGCTGTCGGGCACCTCGGTCGGCACCAGGGCGTCGTACTGGGCGATGAGGGCCTTCGTGCGCTCCTCGAACGCCGCGCGGTCGGCCTCGGTCCACCAGTTCTCGAGCTTGCCGTCGCCGTCGTACTGCGACCCCTGGTCGTCGAAGCCGTGGCCGATCTCGTGGCCGATGACGGCCCCGATCGCGCCGTAGTTCGCGGCGGCGTCGCGGTTCGCGTCGAAGAACGGGAACTGCAGGATGGCGGCCGGGAACACGATCTCGTTGAAGCCGGGGTTGTAGTACGCGTTGATCGTCTGCGGGGTCATGAACCACTCGTCACGGTCGATCGGCTTGCCGATCTTGCCGAGCTCGCGGTCGACCTGGAACGAGGCGACCGCGCGGACGTTCGCGACCAGGTCGTCGGCACGGACGGGCAGCGCCGAGTAGTCGCGCCACTTCACCGGGTAGCCGATCTTCGGCGTGAACTTGTCGAGCTTGTCGAGCGCACGGGCACGGGTCTCGTCGGTCATCCAGTCGAGCGCGGTGATGCTCTGCCGGTACGCCTCGACCAGGTTGGCGACGAGGTCGTCCATCTTGGCCTTCGAGGTCTCGTCGAAGTGCTCCTGCACGTAGATGCGGCCGACGGCCTCGCCCATCGCGCCCTCGACCAGCGAGACGCCGCGCTTCCAGCGGTCGCGCTGCTTGGGCGCACCGGTGAGTGCGGTGCCGTAGAACGAGAAGTTCGTGGCCGAGAACGCGCTCGTCAGGTACGCGGCGGAGCCACGGATGACCTGCCAGCGCAGCCAGTCCTTCCAGACCTCGAGCGGCTGGTCGTTCAGCAGGTCGGCCAGGCCGGTGATGAACGAGGGCTCGCGCACCACGACGGTCTCGAACGCGCCGGCCGGGGCGTCGATGGCCTGCCACCAGGTCTGCAGGTCGACGCCCTTCGCGAGCGCGGCGACCTCGGCCCAGGGCAGCTTGTTGTAGGTCTTCTGGCTGTCGCGGGTCGTGACGTTGTCCCAGTGCTGGGCGGCGAGCGCCGTCTCGAGCGCGATGACGTGCTCGGTGCGAGCGCCGCCGTCGTCGAGGCCGGCGAGCGGGAACATCGCTGCGACGAACTCGCGGTACTTCTCGCGGATGTCGGCGAAGCGCTCTTCGCGGTAGTACGACTCGTCGGGCAGCCCGAGGCCGGACTGCTCCAGGAACACGACGTAGGACTCGGGGTCGCCCGGGTCGTTGTCGACGAAGAGCTGCAGGAAGCTCGGCAGGCCGATGCGCTCGAAGCGGCCGACGGCGGCGATGACCTCGGGCACGGACTGGATCTCGGTGATCTCGGCGAGCAGGTGCTCGATCGGTGCGGTGCCGAGCTCCTCGAGCCGGGCTTCGTCGGTGAACGAGGTGAAGAGGTCACCGACCTTGCGCTCCTCGGTGCCGGGGGCGGCCTGCTGCGAGCGCTCGATGATGTCGCGCACAGCGATCTCGGCGGCTTCGGCCAGCACCGTGAAGGAGCCGTACCGGGCCTTGTCGTCGGGGATCGGCGTCGCCTCGATCCAGGTCCCGTTCACGTGGCGGTACAGGTCGTCCTGGGGGCGCACCGCGGGGTCGAGTTCGTCAGTGTGGATGCCGGAGGCACGTGCGACGTCGGTCATGCGGTCCACGATAGCCACCGACCCCATGGGGCAGGTCGATCCGGGTCGTCACCGGCGCACGGCTGCCGGTACGGTCATCGCATGGGACTTCCGTGGAAGCTGCACGGAGACGGCAAGACCGTCTCCGCGACGACGATCGTGGCACCCGACGAACGGCTCACCTGGCCCCGGACGATCGGCCTCGGGGTGCAGCACGTCGTCGCGATGTTCGGCGCCACGTTCCTGGTGCCGCTGCTGACCGGGTTCCCACCGTCGACCACGCTGCTGTTCAGCGGCATCGGCACGATCCTGTTCCTGCTCATCACGGGCAACCGCCTGCCGAGCTACCTCGGCTCGTCGTTCGCGTTCATCGCCCCGATCGGTGCGGCGACCAAGATCGGCGGCATCCCGCTCGCCCTGTCCGGCATCATCGTCGTCGGTGCGCTGCTCGCGATCGTCGGGCTCGTCGTGCACCTGGCCGGTGCCGGCTGGATCGACCGGCTGATGCCCCCGGTGGTCTCCGGCGCGATCGTCGCCCTGATCGGCTTCAACCTGGCTCCGGCGGCCCGCGACAACTTCACGGCGGCCCCGGTCATCGCGCTCATCACCCTGGCGGCGATCATCCTGGTCACCGTCCTGTTCAAGGGCCTGATCGGCCGGCTGTCGATCGTCATCGGTGTGCTCGTCGGCTACGTCGCGGCGCTCATCGGCGGCCAGGTCGACTTCTCGAAGGTCGACGCAGCACCGTGGATCGGTCTGCCGGAGTTCACCGCTCCCGCCTTCGACCCGTCGCAGCTCGCGATCTACCTGGCGTTCGTGCCGGTCGTCCTGGCACTGGTCGCCGAGAACGTCGGCCACGTCAAGGGCGTCGGGCAGCTGACCGGCCGTGACCTCACGCCGCTCACCGGTCGCGCGCTCTTCGCCGACGGCATCTCGACCGTCCTGGCGGGCGTCGGCGGCGGCTCCGCCACCACCACCTACGGCGAGAACATCGGCGTCATGGCCGCCACCCGCGTCTTCTCGACCGCCGCCTACTGGGTCGCCGCCATCGCGGCCGTCCTGCTCGGTCTGTCACCGAAGATCGGCGCCGTCATCTCCTCGGTGCCGGCCGGCGTGCTCGGCGGCGCCACCACCGCGCTCTACGGCCTGATCGGCGTCATCGGCATCCGGATCTGGGTCGAGAACCGCGTCGACTTCTCGAAGCCGAAGAACCAGCTGACGGCCGGCATCGCCCTGATCATCGGCATCGCCGACTTCACGTTCCGCTTCGGCCAGGCGAGCTTCGGCGGCATCATCGTCGGCACAATCGCCGCGATCGTCGTCTACCACGTGATGGACGTCATCGGCCGGGCCCGTGGCACCGACGAGCCGTCGACCGAGGTCGCCGACCCCGCACACGCCGCCACCGGCGCCGTTCCCGCGGAACCACGCGCCGACTGACGCGAGTGGTCGGCCGGAAAGCGCGTCCGGCCTGACGACGTGGGACCACCGGACTGGAGGCCCGTGGCGGACACGGCCACGGGCCTCCAGTCCGTCGTGGCGTTGCGTCCACCCCGCCCGGCGACGACGACGGGTCGGCATCGCCGACAGAATGGGCCGGTGCACCGACCGACGCCACCCGCTGTGACCGCTGAGCGGCGCGCGGTCGACCGCGACATCGTGCGGCTGGCGGTGCCCGCGCTCGGAGCGCTCGTGGTCGAGCCGCTGTTCCTGCTGACCGACACCGCGCTCGTCGGGCACCTCGGGGCGACACCGCTGGCGGCCGTCGGGCTCGCGAGCGCCGTGCTGTCGACGGTGACCGGGCTGCTGGTGTTCCTGGCGTACTCGACGACCCCGGCCGTGGCACGGGCGCTCGGTGGTGGCGACCGTCGCGGAGCCGTGCACGCGGGCATCGACGGGATGTGGCTCGCGCTCGTGCTGGGGGTGGTGCTGGCGCTGGTCGGGTGGCCGCTCGCCGGGCCGCTCGTCGACCTGTTCGGCGCCTCGGCCGAGGTGTCGGCCGCGGCGACCGCGTACCTGACCATCTCGCTGATCGGGCTGCCGGGCATCCTGGTCGTGACCGCCTCGACCGGGCTGCTGCGTGGGCTGCAGGACACGAAGACCCCGCTCGTCGTCGCGACCATCGGGTTCGTCGCGAACGGGCTGCTCAACGCCGTCCTGATCTACGGCGCCGGCTGGGGTGTCGAGGGATCCGCCGCCGGCACCGTCATCGTGCAGTGGGCGATGGCCGTCGTCTACGTGCGCATCGCGGTGCGGGCCGCTCGGTCGTCGGGGGCGCCGCTGCGACCCGGCGCCTCGGGCGTCGCACGGGCCCTCCGGTCGGGGGCATGGCTGTTCATGCGGACAACGTCGCTGCGGATCGCGATGCTCGCGACCGTCGGGGCCGCTGCCGGGCTGGGGACCACCGGGCTGGCGACGACGCAGGTCGGGCTGACCGTCTTCTCGACGCTGGCGTTCGCGCTCGACGCCCTGGCGATCGCCGGGCAGGCGCTCGTCGGACACGGACTCGGCGGACGCGACCCAGAGCGGGTGCGACTGGTGACGCGACGGCTCGTGCTGCTCGGGATCGCCGGCGGTGTGCTGCTCGGGGTGCTGACCCTGGCGGTGAGCGGCGTGCTCGGGCCGGTGTTCTCGGACTCGCAGGCGGTGCGGGACGCCCTGCCCGTCGTGCTGGTGCTCATCGCCGTCGGGATGCCCGTCGCCGGGTACGTCTTCGTGCTCGACGGGGTGCTGATCGGCGCCGGGGACGCGCGGTACCTGGCCATCGCCGGAGGCCTCAACCTCGTCGTGTACCTGCCGCTGCTCTGGTGGGCCGGTGGGACGCTCGCGGGGTTGTGGGCGGCGTTCGCCCTCGGGTACATCGGGGTCCGGGCGGTGACGCTCGGGGTGCGGGCGCACCGGCGCGGCTGGGTGGAACAGGCGTTGGCGCGGTGAGCGGGTCTTCTCCGGCTGGGCCCGCTTCGTCTCCTGAGCCTGCTGTGTCTGCTTCTCCTGCGGCACCGTCGTCCTCGGTGGCTTCGTCGGCCGTGCTCGCCACGGTCGGCATCGGGGTGCAGGGTGTCGCGAAGCTGCTCGTGACCGTCGTCGTCGGTCGGGTGTTCGGCACCGAGACCCTCGGGCAGACCACGGCGCTGCTGTCGCTCTCGGTGTTCGTCGCGCTGCTCTGGCCGAACGCCGCGGGCAACACCGCGTCGCGGTTCCTGGCGATCGCGCTACGGGGTCGACGGTCGGACGCCGCGGTGAACCGGCTGCTCGGGGTGTCCATGCTGGTGTCGAGCGTGGTGCTCGCGGCGGTCACCGTGCCGATCGCGCTGGCCTGGGGCAACGGCCCCGGCATGGTGCTCGGTGGTGCCGCGGTCGTCGTCGGCTACGGCCTCTACTGCTACGCCCGCGGCGCGCAGCTCGGCTACGACCGGGCCCCGCGGGTCGCGCTCTGGGACTCCGTGACGAGCGTGCTGGCCCTCGGGTTGCTCGTGGTGGCGTGCGTCGCCCGCCTCGAGCCCTTCGTGCTGCTGCCCCTGGCCATCGGGTACACGGTGTTCGCGATCGCGTGCTGGCCCCGGGGCAACGGCTTCTCGCCGACTTCGCACGAACCCGCTGCGGGCGTGCTCGGGTTCGCGGCGTGGAACGTCCTGGCGGTGGTGACCTCGAACGGGTTGCTGCAGTTGACGATGATCTCGGCGCAGGTGACGTCGTCGGCGCACGACGCCGGTGTCTACGCCGCCGCGTTCACCCTGGCGACACCGGCGTCGATGCTCGGGCAGGCGTTGGGGCAGGTGCTCGTGCCGGCGTTCGCGCACCGGACCGATGGTGGATCGCTGCGCTCCCGCGGTGCGCTGCTGCTCGTCGTCGGGTTCGCTGCGGCATCCGCCGTCGTCTTCGGCCTGGTCGCACTGCTCGCCGGGTGGTTCCTGCCGATCGTCTACCCCGCCGAGGGCGCCGCTGCCGTCGCGGACCTGCGGTACCTCATGGTCGCGGTGTGGGTGTTCACCGTCGGGCTCGTGCCCGCCGCGTTGCTGCTCGCCGCTGGACGCTCACGTCAGGTCGCCCTCGCCTCGGTCGCCGGGTTCGTCGTCGGGGCTGGTCTCATGGCGGTGCTCGGACCCGTCGCAGGTGTCGCGGGTGGCACCACGGGGTTCTTGGTCGGGAGTGCGGTGAACCTGGTCGCGGTGGTGGGGCTCGGGGTGCGGCGGCGATCGCGATCTGCGATACCTGACTCCATTGATTGACAGCGTGGCACTCGGGGTGCAGTGTGTGACATGTCAGTCAACGAAGGAGATGTCATGACCGCTTTGTCACCACACGCCACCGCCGCCCGTCTCTCCCTGACGGACGCTTGGCGATCCTCCCACCCGGCCGTCCGGACGAACAGCGTCATCCCGATCATCATCGTGGTCGCGATCGTCGTGCTCCTCGCACTCGGCGCGACCGTGGTCATCGGTGCGGTCGCGCTGTGCGCCGCGAACGGCGGGGTCCTCGACTCGGTCGTCAACCTGTCCTCGTGGGAGGTGCGGGTCACATGCCACAAGCTGTAGCAGCCAAGCGTGCAGGGCTGTACGCGGCGCTCGGGGGCCTCCTCGGTCTCGTCCTCGGCGCTGTCGTCGACGGCGCGATCTGGTTGTGGGCGTTCGCGTCCGCTCTGAACGGCGACGGGCCGACGTCCTTCGGACCGATCGTCGAGGTCTCCGGATCGGCGGATGCGGTCACCGCGGTCGGTGGACCGGGACTGCTCATCCTGCCACTCGGGTTCGCGCTCCTCGGCGCCGTCGGAGCAGGGCTGGCCGCCCGACGACGCGGTGCCCGACGCACTGTCGCTCCGCTCGGGTAGGTGCTCGCAGCACGGTCCGATGCCTGGGTCGCGGCAGTGACCGCCGCGACCCAGGCCTCCTGGCGGTTGGTCGTCGCCGTGTCCGGTGTCGTCCTCCTGCCAGCGACCACGATCTCCATCATCTCCGCGGCGTCCTTCGGCAGCGGGACGGTCATCCCGTTGGTGCTGTCGTTCATGCTGTTCGCGTTGTCGCCCTTCATCCACGAGCTCGCACACGCCGCGGCGCACGTCGCTCTCGCTGACCGGGAGCGGTCGATCGTCGCGGGCGTCGGCCGGTGGGGTTCCGGGCAGATCATCCGGTGGACCCTGCCCCGGACCGACAACGGCCTCGTCGCGATCGCCGGGCCGCTCGCGGCGACGGCATCCGGGTTCTTCGTCCTCGCGCTGCCCCTGCCCTACCTCATCGCCTATCCGATCGCAGCACTGTTCCTGGTGCACCTCCTGAGCCTCACCCGCAGCGCTCCAGACGGGCACCAACTCCGTACCGCACTGCAAGGAGCTCCCGATGCTTGACCTCCAGGCCGTCTCGAAGTCGTACGGGCGGCACGCCGTGCTCAGGGACGTCTCCGGCACTGTGAACGCCGGCGAGGTGGTCGCGCTCGCCGGTCCGAACGGTGCAGGGAAGAGCACGCTCATCCACATCGTCACCGGCTTGACCAGGCCGTCCGCTGGCGTGGTCCTCGTCGGCGGCGTGCCCGTGTCGGCCGGTGGGCACACGGGCATCGGGTTCTGTCCTGACGACTTGCCGATGCCCGAGCTGCTGACCGGACACGAGTACCTGGACTTCGCAGAGGCCCTGCACGGATCCCGCGTGGGTCGACGGCACCGTGAACGACTCCTGGAGTGCTTGCACCTCGAGGACGCTGCGGCTCGCCTCGTGTCCACGTTCAGCCACGGGATGAAGCGGAAGCTCCAACTGCTCGCGGCGCTCCTGCGGGCCCCGAGCCTGCTGGTCCTCGATGAACCGCTGCGCGGTCTGGATCCGGAGTCAGCCGCGCTCCTGCGAGCGTTGATCGGCGAGTTCGCACGCCAAGGAGGCGCGGTCCTGCTCTCGACCCACGACCTGGCCTCTGCAGAGTCGATCGCCTCCCGGATGCTGATCCTCCAGCAGGGCCGGCTCCGGATGGACGAGCGCGTCGACGCCATGACACAGCACGGCAGATCGGTCGAGGACGTGTTCCTCGAGATGACCGGGATCCAGGAGTCCGTTGCCCGGTCGAGCAGGCTCTTCATCGACACGCTCGCCCGCGCGGAGCGGTCGCGGCGATGAAGGCGACCGTCGCGGTCGCGCGTACGACCGTCCTGGTCCTGCGGCGACACCTGGTGCAGAGCGTCGGCGGGCGACTGGCGGCCTGGTTGCTGGCGTCGTTGCTGGGCATCGCCGTGGTTTCGTACAACTTCTTCGCCTACGAATTCCTCACCCGGTTCCTGCCCGCGGACCTGCCGACGTCCTCCCTGATCAGCGGTGACGTCCTGGTCGACGCGTTCACCGCGGCACAGGTCACCACGGCGGGCGGCATCGCGGTCCTCGTCCTCATCGTGGCACCTGGCCACTCGGAGCTCCGGACCGCCGCGCAGGTGCTCTCGGCGAGACGGTTCCATGCACGGGTCGGGGAGTCGCTGCCGTTCACGCTCCTCGTCGTCCTCGCATCGCTGCTGCTCGCCATCGGACCGGCCGCGTACCTGACGTCCCTGGTCGGCAAGGGCACACTGTCGTTCGCCATCCTGCTCGGGGTGAACGCGGCCACCGCCGTCGCGGTGGTGCTCGTCGGTGAACTGGTGCGGCTGCTCTGCACGGGCGCCCGGCTCGCCGCCGCGACGTCGCAACTCGGGGTGGTGCTCGCGGCCGTCACCCTGGTGGCCCTCGCCGTGTACGACTCGACCGCGTCTGCCCGCGAGAACCGCACGCCGTCCACAGCGTCCTGGGTCGACGCGGTCACCGGCGGCCACGGTGTCGATGGGTCCGCAGCTGCGACGGCGTTCGCGGGCCTCTCCGTCGCGGTCCTGACGGCGAGCGTCCTCGGCACCCGGTTCGCGCAACCGACAGAACCGATCAGTCAGCCGCACCGGCTCGTCACGCTGCGGCACGCGCTGCCGACGCACGTGGGGTGGCTCGGCCGGGAAACCGCGATGGCCCTCAGGCAGCCCCTCGCGCAGATCTCCGGGACTGTGTCGTTGGCGGCGATCGTCCTCCTGGGCATCGCGGTACGCGGAGGGGCGCTGCCGCTCGCGACCGCCGTCGTCGCTGCCGGCATGGTCGCTGCCGCACCGCTGGAACTGGCATGGGCACGGGTCGCGCGGTGGGCGTGGATGTACCGGAGTACCGGGATCAGCGCGACGCACATCGTCGCGACCCAGCTCGGGGCCGGCGCGCTGCCGGCGCTGCTGCTCTCGGCCGTCTTCTACACGGCGGTCGGGGCGCCTCCGACGGCAGCGGTGCTCGTGCACCACCTCGCGGTCCTGGCAGCGGCCACCGCGATCGCGTACCTCGCCGGGGTCCTCGTCCCCGCCGACAGCACTGTGCCGGCCGCCGTCGTGGTGACGTCGACGGTCGCCGTCACGGCGGAATCCGTCCTCATCTGGGTCGGCGGGCAAGGGGACGGCGCAGGGCCGTGGTTGCCTTCCCTGCTCTTCTCCGGAGCCGCACTCCTCGCTGCCGTCGCCGCAGTGCTGCGCGTCGCTCGTCGGCTCGACGCCGACGGATGACAGCGGTCCTGCACCCCGCTGGCGGAGCGACACGGTGCCCGTGTCAGCGGGTGTCTGATCCCGGCGGCGGCCCCGTCGTGTCCCCCACCCGCAACTCCGACGTGAACGACGCCGGCTGCGGCTCCGCGCCTTCGAGCATGGCCAGGGCGGCACGGGCTGCGGCTTGGCCCTTCTGCACGAACGGCTGCACCAGGGTGGTCAGGTGCCGGATGGGCGTGCGGTGGAGCAGGCTGTCGTCCACCGTGATGCCGTCGAAGCCGACGACGCTGACGTCCTCGGGGACACGGAGTCCGGCGTCGAGTGCGGCCGAGATCACCCCGACGGCGATCAGGTCACTCTGCGCGATGACTGCGGTGGGGCGGGGGCCGTCCGGCGCGAAGAGCTCGGTGCCGGCGAGACGTCCCTCTTCCACCGAGCTGCCGGCGGTCTCGATCGCGACGGCGTCCGGGTAGACCTGGCGCACACCACGCAGGCGTTCGAGCGTGGTGAAGGCGATGCCCTCGGCCTGCCGGGCTGCGTCGATCGGGCCACGGCGGCGTGCGGCGTCGAGGGGCAGGGTCACGACGGTCACGTCCTGGTGGCCGAGCCCCTGCAGGTACTCCGCAGCACGGCGTGAGGCATCGCGGTTGTCGAGCTGGACGGGGACAGCGCCCTCGATCTCGTCCGCCTCGATCGCGACGACGGGGATCTGCCGACGGCGCAGCACCGCGACGGCGGGGTCGATCCGGACGTTGCACCCGACGAGCACGACGGCGTCCATCGGGGCATCCACCAGCGGGCCGGCGCCCTGCTCGTCGTCGAGCGGACTCCGGACGAGCAACAGAGAGGCACCGGCGGCACCGGCGACCTCGGCGATGCCGTCGAGCGTCAGGACGTTGACCGGGTCACGGAAGGCATCGCTCAGGCGCTCGTCCATCACGACGCCGATGACGCCGGAGCGACCGCGGCGCAGCGAACGGGCACGGGGATCGGGGCCGCCGTAACCGAGGTCGGCGGCGGCGGCGAGCACGCGGGCCTTGGCGTCCTCGGACACCGGGCCGAGACCGCTGAAGGCGAGCGAGGCCGTCGACGGCGCGACCCCGGCAGCACGGGCGACCGCTGCCAGCGTCGGGCGCGACGGACGGGTGGCGCCGCCGCGGGAAGGCGACGCGCCGGGTCCTGTTGCCGGTTCGTCCATCGCCCGTTAGCGTAGCCGGAACGAGCAGTCGAATCGATTCGACAGCTGTAAGACCAGCACCGACACGCACCAGAACGCGCAGCACCCCGCGCGCCGCAGCACGATGGGAACCACCATGACGACGCCGTCCACCCGCACCGTCCCGACCACCAAGGCCTGGATCATCGCGGTGTTCGTGGTGTTCACCCTGTCCGGGCTCGACATCGCGACGTGGCTGGGGCGGATCCCGAGCGTCCGGGACTCCCTGGGGGCGAGCACGTTCGAGATGGGTCTGCTCGTGCTCGGCATGGCCGTCGGCTCCATCGGCGGTCTGACGTTCGCCGGGCACATCGTCGCGAAGCTCGGTGCGAGGCGGGGCGTGCAGGTGGCCGCGGCGTGCCTGGCGGTCGGGATGATCTTCGCCGGGGTCGCGGTCACGCTCGGGTGGGGCTTCGCCGCCATCTGGATCGCGCTCATCGCGTTCGGATTCGGCAACGGCCTGTGCGACGTGTCGATGAACGTCTCCGGTGCCGCCGCAGAGAAGGCCGGCGGACGCACGATCATGCCGCTGTTCCACGCCGCGTTCAGCCTCGGCACGCTCGCTGGTGCAGGCCTCGGTGCGCTGGCCGAGCGGTTCGAGATCCCGGTGTCGTGGCACTTCATCGTGCTCGTCGTCATCACGAGCGCCGCCATGCTCGTCGCCGTCACGAAGTTCCAGGACGAGCACCGCTTCGAGCAGCCGGTGTCCACCGACACCAGCCCGGTCGCGACCCCGCTCACCCGCTGGCAGGTCTGGGCACAGCCCTCGACGCTGCTCATCGGCGTGATCGTGCTCGGCATGGCGCTGGCCGAGGGGTCCGCGAACGACTGGCTGCCCCTCGCGATGATCGACGGCCACGGGCTCGATAACGCTGGCGGTGCTGCCGTGCTGACGGTGTTCCTCGCCGCGATGACCGCCGGCCGCGTCGCCGGCAGCCCGCTGATCGACAAGTTCGGCCGCGTGCCGATCCTGCGCATCAGCGCCGCTGTCGCGGTGGTCGGCCTCGGCATGCTCATCTTCATCGACAACGTGCCGCTCGCGATCGTCGGCGTCGTGCTCTGGGGCCTCGGCGCCAGCCTCGGCTTCCCGATGGGCATGTCCGCCGCGGCCGACGACCCCCGCACCGCGGCCGCCAAGGTCAGCGCGGTCGCGACGATCGGCTACGTGGCGTTCCTGGCCGGGCCGCCGCTGATCGGGTTCCTCGGTGAGGAGATCGGCCTGCTCGGCGCGCTGCTGATCGTCTTCGTGTTCATCATCGCGGCAGGCCTGGCCTCGGGTGCGGCCCGCGAGACCGGCGCCGCCGCCCGGCCCGCCCGCGGGACCGACAAGACGAGCGGGACCACGAAGAGCGAGACCGAGAAGGCCAGCCAGACCGACAAGACGAGCGAGACCAGCCGCAGCTGACGCACCCCGGCCTCAGCCGCCGTCCCCCGCCCGCGCCCGCGTCGCCAGGTGCAGGGCGAGCCGGGTCTCCGGGTCGGACAGGTCCACCCCGAGCAGCCGCTCCACCCGCGCGATGCGGTCGGACACGGTGTTGCGGTGGACCCCGAGCACCGCGGCGGTCTCGGCGATCGACGACTCCGCGTCCAGGTAGGCGGCGAGCGTCGTCAGGAGCGCGCCGCCACCGCGCTCGAGCGGTGCGAGCAACTGCCGTGAGGCCGGCAGGAACGTGTCCGTCTGCGTCCACGCGAGCAGCAGCTGCGCGAGCCCGAGCCGGTCGACGTGCACGAAGTGCCCGGACTCCGGACGGCTCGAGGCCAGACGGGCGGCGTCGCCCGCCTCGCCGAGCGTCCGGACCAGCCCGGCAGGGCCCGCCTGCAGACTGCCGACGCCCACGTTGGTCTCCACGGTGGTGCGGAGCGTGTTCTGCGCGCGCCGCAGCCGACCGGCGATGTCGGCCACTGCCTCCCGGCCGGGTTCGTCGGGTTCCGACAGCCACAGCACCCAGCCGTCCGCCTGTTCGACGACGACCGCGTCGAGTCCCTCGGCGCGCACCGCGGCGTCGACCTGCTGGCGGAGCGCGACCAGGTCGACGCCCTGCCGCGCGACCACGCGCGCGCCGACGTGCCAGGCGTCCAGCCGCCACCCGGCGGCGATCGTCCGCTGCACGAGCTGCGGGGCGGGCGCCCCGTCGGCCGCGCGGAGTTCGTCGAGCATCGCCATTCGGTAGCGGGCGTCGCGCTCGTCGTCGAGCCGGGTGAGCAGCAGCCGGTGCCCGACGGCGACGGCGGCCACCTGCAGGGCACTCGCGACCACCTGCTGTTCGGCGGTGATCGGGACGGACAGGCCGACGGCCAGCCAGGCGCGCGGTCCGATGCCGGTGCCGACCGGGATCGCCACGAGCGTCTCGTCGACGCCCTCGGCGGTCAGCACGTCGCTGTTGCCGGCGCGGCGGCCGTGACCGTCGTGGTCGGGCCGACGAAGACCGACAGCTGGTCGATGCGCGGGACCGCGCGGCCGACCAGGTCCGCGTCGACGAGCGGCAGTCCGGCGGCGTGTGCGGTGAGGGCAGCGGCCGGTCCGGTCACGCCGCCGATCTGCGCGGCGACGACGGCGTCGGCACGGGTGTCGGTCCAGCGTTCGACCGCCGCGAGCGCGGCCGGCAGCTCCTCGCCGCTCGGCATCTTCTCCTCGAGCACGGTCGTCGACCCGATCAGCCCGACCGCCACCACCGATCGGATCGCGGGATCGTCGAGGTCGACGACCGGCACGCTGCGGTCGCCGAGCGCGAAGCGGAGCGCGCTGACCATGTGGTCGACGCGGCCGCCACCGCCGCAGCCGAGCAGGGCGGTACCGCGTCCGAAGACGGTCGCGTCGTCGGCCTGGAGGCCCGCCACACCGCCGCCCCGCCGCTCACCCTGGTCCATGGGTCCATTCTGCTGCCGTGGTCGCGTCTCGGGGCCGGGGCCGGCCGCCGGGGTCGGCGCGCGGCCCGTTCGTCAGCCGACCGCCGGGGCAGCCGGGCGGACGTGCTCGTGCAGGTCCTCGACCGGGACGAACGGTTCGTCGAGCCCGAAGCACGACGGCCCGAACACGGCGAGCGCCTCCGGGGTCCGCATCAGGTCGGGCGTCGAGATGCCGATCACCCGGACGCGCTGCCCGAACCGCAGGCGCTCGGTGGTGATCGGCTCGGCGGTCTCGGCGTCGAGGACGCAGATCAGGTCGGGCACGACGGCGACGAGCTGACCGTCCCGCCGGGCGACCAGGTTCTCGTTCTGGAACCGGAGTTCGAGCTCGGACCCGTCGGTCCCCTGCACGGTGGCACGACCGCGGGCGAACCCGTCGACCGTGCGGCGTTCGACGTCGACGACCTTGCCGTCGAACAGCTCGCGCAGGTGCGTGTAGATCGTCGTGCCGAGGGCCTCGGCGAGCGCGTCGATGGGGTCGCGGTGGGCTTCACGGGCAACTCGGATGGCCCGACCGACGGCGAGCGCCAGGGAGAGCGTGCGTGGGACGGCGGTCTCCTGCACCTGGCGGCCGGACATGGCGTACTCGGCGATGTAGGCGACGCCGCCGAGCCGGATGGTGACCCCGCGGGCGAGCCACTCCATCTTCTTGTTGTCCGTGCCGGTCTCGATGATGACGCCGTGACCGTTCTCGTCACTGATCGCCAGTGGACTACCGGGTACCCCGTAGACCGAGAACGTCTCCATCTGCAGCTCGGGGAACGCGCGGCCCATGCCGTCCGCGTCGACCACGGGCAAGCCGCCGGTGGCACCGACGAGCAGCGGGATCATCGAGTTGATGCCACCGCACTCGATGGGCATCGTCGCGGTCGCCGTCCGGCCCAGGTGGGCCTCGAGCCGACGGAGGGCGCCGAGGGGTTCCGGTCCGGCGGGGATGCGTTCGAGCACCACTGTCGGTGCGCCCATCTGCGCGGTGGGGATGACGAGGGCGTCGTCGGGCACCTCGGACGGGTCGAGGATCGTGACGGGGCCGTGCTGTTCGATCGCGGCACGGACCAGGAGCATCCCGATGGTGGGGTCGCCTCCGCCGCCGGTGCCGAGCAGCGCGGCACCGCGGGCCAGGTCGGGCAGGTCGTCGACGTCGAGGATCCAGCTCATCGGTGCGCTCCCGTGTTCGTCTCGCCCGCGCTCGTGGTGCCGTCGTGGCGGACCGCGGGGGTGTCGTAGCCGAAGTACCGCGGGCCGGCCAGGCGCAGGCCGTCCGGGGAGTGCCAGCGCTCGTCGGCCGGTGCCGTGACGATCCGGATGCGGGCGCCGAACCGCAGGGCCTCGGTGGTGATCGGCTCGCCGGTCTCGGCGTCCAACGTGATGATGAGGTCGGGAGCCGTGGTGCGGACCTGGCCGGCCACCTCGACCAGCAGGTGCTCGTTCTGGAACCGGAGCACCGCCTCCAGGCCGGTGTCGCTGCCGGAACCGGCGATGCGGGCCGTGCCGCGGGCGAACCCGGTGACGGTCTTGCGCTCGATGTCGGCGACCTTGCCCTCGAACACGACCGTGCCGCCGAGCACCTCGGTGACCGCCGTGACGGGGTCGGCGTTCTCGCTGCGTGCACGGACCAGCGTCTCGCCGAGCCGGACGCTCAGCGACAGGCTGCCGCGGACGAACGACTCCTTCACCTGCGCGCCGGACATGGCGTACTGCGCCGTGATCGCGGAGCAGCCCATCTCGACCGTCGCCGTGCGGGCGAGCCGTTCCGCCCACCGGTTGTCGACCGTGTCGAAGACGACCGTGTTGCCCTTCTCGTCGGCCAGGGCCATCGGTGTCGCGCTGACCCCGGACAGGGTCGGCAGCACCATCTGCACCTCGGGGAAGGCGCGGCCCATGCCGTCGCCGTCGACCAGGGGCAGGCCGAGCTCGGCAGCGGCGACGATCGGGGTCGTCGAGTTCACGCCACCGACCTCGATGCAGGCCAGGTGGGTGGGGGTGACCCCGAGGAACGCCGACAGGCTGCGGATGGCCTCGGCGAACTGGCCGGCGGACGGCAGCTTCTCGACCATCACCGTGGGAGCGCCGATCATCGCGACCGAGAGCACCACGGCGTCGTCGGGCAGGTCCTCGACCTGGACGATCTCGACCGGGCCGTGGGCGCGGACGGCGGCCTCGGCGAGCAGGCGTCCGATGTAGGGGTCACCGCCGCCGCCGGTGCCGAGGATCGCGGCGCCGCGGGCGAGGGCGGAGCAGTCGGCGTCGATGGCGGTGAGGACGGGTGCTGTGGGCGCGGCTTGCGCGGCTGCGGCGGCGGCTTGCGCGGCTGCGGCGCGGGGCGCGGCTTGCGTGGCGCTCATCGGACCAGCGCCCCGAGTGCCAGGTCGCCGACGGCCTTGGCGCGGATCCGTGTCGCGTTGCCCGGCAGGTACGGGATCGGGACCTCGTCGAAGTCGACGATGTCCACCGAGCCGGGGTCGGCGCCGGCCGCGATGGCACGGTCGACTGCCTCTTGCCGGGCCTCGTCGACCACGGCGGACCGGCGGCCGTCGCTGATCGCGTAGACCTTGTCGACCTCGCCGCTCACCTGCGCGATCGCCGCGCCGATGGCGTTGGCGACCGAGTAGTGCTCCGGGCGGTGCACGGTGCCGAGTCCGGACAGGGTGTCCGGCAGCAGCACCGAGCCGCCGCCGACCGCCACGACGGGCAGCGGGTCGGACGAGGTGCGCATCCGCTCGACGATGTCGGCGACGCGCTCCGCGATGACGTCGAGCGCGCGGGCGGCGACCTCGGCCGGCACCCCGGCGACGAGCGACGGGTCCCCGATCGCGCCGCGGCCACCGCGGACGGCCACGTCGGTGGCGGTCAGGGTGGTACCGCCGAAGACCAGGCCCTCCTCGGTCAGGCGGTACCCGACGGAGTCCGGGCCGACGACGCTGCCGTCCTCGCGGATGCGGGAGCCGCCGCCGATGCCGACGGACAGGACGTCGGGCATCCGGAAGTTCGTGCGGATGCCGGCGACGGCGACCTCGCCCGTGGCCTCACGCGGGAAACCCGCGGTCAGGACGCCGACGTCGCTCGTCGTGCCGCCGACGTCGACGACCGCGCAGGTGTCGAAGCCCGACAGCACCGCTGCGCCACGCATCGAGTTCGTCGGGCCCGAGGCGAACGTCGCGACTGGGTAGCGACGGGCGTACTCGACGTCCATCAGGGTGCCGTCGTTCTGGCTCAGGAAGAGCGGTGCGTCGATGCCGCTGCCCGTGATCGACCCGGACAGCCCGTCGACGATGCGGTCGGCGAGCTCACGGAGCGCCGCGTTGATGATCGTCGCGTTCTCGCGCTCGAGCAGGCCGATGCGACCGATCTCGGACGACAGCGAGAACGCCACGTCCGGCCCGAGCTCGGCAGCCATGATCTCCTGCGCGCGCTGCTCGAACTCGTCGTTGATCGGGGAGAACACCGACGAGATCGCGACGGAACGGATGCCCGCGGCTGCGATGGCGCCGGCGTGCCGCTTGAGTTCCTCGGGGTCGAGCTCCGAGATGACGCGGCCGTCGAACTCGTGGCCGCCATGGGCCAGGAACGGCTGCGCGTGCACGGCCGACACCAGGTGCCCGGGCCAGTCCGTGAACGGGGGCAGTGACGCCGTCGCAGGCAGGCCCAGTCGGACCGCGGCGGTCGGGGCGAGGCCGCGCGCCTCGACCAGGGCGTTGATGAAGTGGGTGGTGCCGATCATCACGCCGTCGATGTCCGTGGGGCCGAAGGCGTGCTGCTCACGCAGGCCGTCGAGTGCGGCGACGATGCCCGAGGTGACGTCGGGGGTGGTGGACCGCTTGACCGCCGCACGGACGGTGCTGCCGTCCATCAGGACGGCGTCCGTGTTGGTGCCGCCGACGTCGATGCCGATGCGCATGGGGTTCCCTTCGGTGGTGCGGGTGCGGTGTGCGGTGGTGCGGGCGTGGGGTGGTGCTGGGTCGCGGGGTGGTGCTTGTTCGTGGGGACCGGCCGCGCCGTCGCGCGGATCAGGGGTGCGGCGACGCGACCGGCCGTTCGGGGAGCGCTCGGGTCAGGCGGCCGGGGTGGCCGGTGCGGCGGGCGCTGCGGCGACCGGGGCGGTCGATGCAGCCGGCGCGGCCTCGGTCCGACTGACACCGACGCCGCGGATCAGCCCGACCTTGCCGGCGACCACGTAGAGCACGAAGGCGATGACCACGGAGTTGATCGACGGGATGCCGACGGCGACGAAGTACCCGATGAGCGAGGCGATCGCCCAGATGACCAGGGTGGCCGGCACCCAGGTGGGCGAGGTCGCCGGGATGTTCTCGGCGTCGCTCAGCTCGCGGCGCCAGCGCTTCACGACGAAGTACTCCGCCACCATGATCCCGGCGATGGGCGGGAAGACGACCCCGAGCACCGACAGGAACGGTGTCAGGGCCCCGAGGAACCCGACCGCGGCGAGCACCGAGCCGACGACGCCCATCACGAGCGTCACGAGCCCGCGGTTCACCTGCTTGCCGAACACCGCGTCGATGAAGTTCGTGACGCCGAGGCTCGAGCTGTAGATGTTCCAGTCGTTGATCTTGAACGTGCCGAGCAGGATCACGAGGATGCCGACCCAGCCGACGCTCGACGTGATCACGCGGGTGATGTCCGCGGAGCCGACGGCGTGGGCGAGCAGGACACCGGCCAGGCCGATGACGTACTCACCGAGGGTCACGCCGAGCAGCGTCTGCTTCACGACGTCGCCGACCGACCGGTTGAAGCGGGTCATGTCCGGCGTGATCACCGCACCGACGATGAACCCGCCGGCCACCAGGGTGGTCCCGGCCACGAAGCTCAGCTCCGGACCGGCCGGGGCACGCGCGGCGAGCTCGGCGATCGAGTGCCGGCTCAGCTCGACGATGACCGCCCAGCCGACGAGCACCAGGAACAGCGGCACGGTCACGTTCGCCAGCCACTGCATCGAGTGGAACCCGCGCAGGACGATCGCGGTGACGAGCAGCCCGAACACGAGCGACCACGCCCAGGCGGGCAGGATCGGCAGGATCGAGACCAGGCCGGCCGCCGAGACGCCCGACTGGATGCCGAACCAGCCGATCAGGCTCAGCCCGATCGCCAGCCCGACCAGCGCGGAGCCGGCCTTGCCGAACCCCGTCCAGCGGGCGATGACCGAGGTGTTCAGGCCCTCCTTGACGCCGACGACGCCGACGAGCACCGAGACGATCTCCAGGATCACGGCGCCCAGGGTGATCGCCCAGAAGGCGTCCCAGAAGCTCATGCCGAAGCCGAGCGTCGCACCGAGCAGGAACTGGGACAGGGCCGAGATCTGCCCGAAGCGCTGCACGGCGACCTGGAACCAGCCGTAGCGTGCGGACATCGGGACTCGGCTGAGCGAGTAGTCGTCGACGGCGACCGACTCGGAACGGGGGGTTCGTGGTGCTGACACTGCGGTCTCGCTGGCCATCGTGGCTCCTCGGGGAGGGGTGTCGGCGTGGGCCGATCGGGGTGTCAGCCACGGTAGGACGGCATCGGTTTGCGGTACATGTGCAGAACGTCGTTACGGGCATGTGAATCCGTGCACGGTGCACGGGCCGCGCGCCTCGTCCGGTCGACGACACCACGCCGGTTAGGCTTCCGGGGTGCGTCTCGTCATCGCCCGGTGCTCCGTCGACTACGCGGGCCGGCTCTCAGCCCACCTGCCGCTCGCGACCCGCCTGCTCATGCTCAAGGCGGACGGCTCCCTGCTCGTGCACTCCGACGGCGGCAGCTACAAGCCACTGAACTGGATGAGCCCGCCCTGCTCGATCGAGATCACCGAGCCGGACGACGAGCAGTCGAGCGCCGGCATCACGCAGGTGTGGACGGTCACTCAGAAGAAGACGCAGGACAAGCTCATCGTCTCGCTGTACGAGGTCGTGTCCGACGAGACCCACGACCTGGGCGTCGACCCGGGCCTGGTGAAGGACGGGGTCGAGGCGCACCTGCAGCAGCTCCTGGCCGAGCAGATCGAGCTCCTCGGTGACGGCCACACCCTGGTCCGCCGCGAGTACATGACGGCGATCGGCCCGGTCGACATTCTGGCCCGCGACGACGCGGGAGCGAGCGTCGCGGTCGAGATGAAGCGCAACGCCAACATCGACGCGGTCGAGCAGCTCACCCGGTACCTCGAGCTCATGAACCGCGACCCGCACCTGCGTCCGGTGCAGGGCGTGCTGGCGGCACAGACGGTGGCACCGCAGGCACGGACCCTCGCCGAGGACCGCGGTATCCGCGTCCTCGTGCTCGACTACGACGCGATGCGCGGCATCGAGGGCGGCCACACCCGCCTGTTCTGATCCGCGTCGGACCGTCCGGCCTGGAGGCACGGCACACCCCCGCCCCGCCGCCGACGGATCCCGGATGGTCGCCGCCACGGCCCGGCTAGGGTGGACAGGACATGACCAGCCCGTTCTCCGCCATCCTGTTCGACCTCGACGGCACCATCAGCGACTCCGCGCCGGGCATCCTCGAGAGCCTGACACACACCTTCCGCACCGTCGGCGTCCCGGTGCCGGACCACGACACCCTGATGTCGTTCGTGGGCCCGCCGATCATGGACACGTTCCGGGTCGCGATGGGCATGGACGAGGAGCTCGCCGACCGCACCCTCGCCGTCTACCGCGAGCACTACTTCTCGCACGGGGCGCTCGACTCCGAGATGTTCCCGGACATCGACGTCGTGCTGCGCACCCTGCACCAGGCGGGGCTGCCGATCTCGACGGCGACGAGCAAGCCGGAGACCCCGGCGACCTACATCCTCGAGCACTACGGGCTCACCGGGGACATCGACATCATCACGGGCGCGAGCGACGACGAGGTGCGGTCGAGCAAGGCCGACGTCGTCGAAGAGGCACTGCGACGACTCGAGGCCCACGGCTTCGACACCAGCCGCCCGGTGCTGATCGGCGACCGGAAGCACGACGTCGAGGGCGCGACCGTGCACGGCGTCCCGGTCGTCTTCGCCGAGTGGGGCTACGGCTCCCCCGACGAGGCCGAGGGCACCATCGCCCGCGCCGCCACCCCGCTCGACCTGCTGCCGATCCTGCTGCCGTCCGCGACGCCGTCCGCATGAGCGGCGACGTCGTCCGGCGGGGGCTCCGCGGTGCCGCCTGGCTTCTGCCGGCGGCCATCGTCCTGATCGCACTGAACTTCCGCGGCCCGATCGTCGCGACCGCCCCGGTCATCAGCGACGTCCGCGCCGACCTCGGCCTGACCGCGACGATCGCCGGGCTGCTGACGACGATCCCGGTGCTGTGCTTCGCCCTCGCGACGCCGTTCGCCAGCTGGGTCATCGCGAAGGCGGACCCCGAGCGCGCGGTCTCGCTGTCGCTCGTCATCGTGCTCGCCGGCACCGTCGTGCGCTCGATGCCCTCGTCGGCGGCGCTGCTGATCGGCACCGCGGTCATCGGCATCGGCATCACGATCGGCAACGTGGTGATCCCGGTGGTCATCCGGCGGGACACCTCGCCGGAACGCGTCGGCCTGGTCACCGGCGTGTACACGTCGGCGCTCAACGTCGGGTCGATGATCACGTCGCTCGGCACCGCTCCCCTGGCCGCCCTGTGGGGCTGGCCGGTCGCGATCGCGATCTGGGCGGTCTTCGCACTCATCGCCGCCGCCGCCTGGACCTACGCGGTCGGCGCTCGGGCCGCCTGGCGCCGCCCGCTGCCGTCCGAGCGGGACGAACCGCTGCCCGTCACCGGCCCCATCGACCAGGTGCTCGACACCGGGGCGATCCGGACCGCCCGCGCCGCCGAGGCCGCACGGGTCGCCGCCGCCGAGCCCATCCGACCGGCACGACGGCTCATCACCTGGGGCCTGACGCTCGCCTTCGGCGGTCAGGCGTTCTCGTACTACGCCCTCACCGCGTGGATCCCGACGCTGCTGCACGACGAGATCGGCTTCTCGAAGGCGTCGTCGGGCGCGAGCTCGTCGGTGTTCCAGATCCTGGCCGTCGTCGGGGCGCTCGGTGTCCCGCTGCTCGCGACCCGGTGGCGTCCGGCGGCGATCATCGCCCTGGTCGGCACGCTGTGGCTGGCGATGCCGCTCGGGCTGCTGTTCGCCCCGCAGCTCTGGTTGCTGTGGTCGGTGCTCGGCGGTGCGGCCCAGGGTGGCGGCATCACCGTGATCTTCATCGTGATCGTGCGGATCGTCTCGAGCGACGCCGACGCCCGCCGGATGTCCGCGTTCGTGCAGGGCGGCGGGTACCTGCTCGGGTCGGCCGGGCCGCTCGTCGCCGGTGCCCTGCACGGTGCGACGGGGACCTGGACGGCACCGCTGCTCGTCGTGCTCGTCGCGGTGCTCACCCTCGGCGTCGTCGGGACGTTCGCCGCGCGACGGGTGTCCTGACCGAGGACGTCGGCACGGGCACCGCGCGCGGGTCAGCCCGCGGCGAGCACCTCGCGCAGGGACATCGGCTGACGCCCGGTGATGCGTTCGACGTCGCCGGACACGTGCGCGAGCGCCCCCTCGGCGATGGCCGTGTAGGTGCTCACCCAGGCGTCGGCCTGCCACGGCTCCGGGTTCCACCGCGCACGTGATGCGTACGCCTCGTCCAGGGTCTCCGGGTGGTAGCTGACCGTGCGGCCGCGGACCTCGGACACGATCGCCGCCGCCTGGGCGAGGGTGATCGCCTCGGGGCCGGTCAGCTCGTACGTCTGGTCGCGGTGGGCGTCCGGGTCGTGCAGCACCGCGGTCGCGACACGGGCGACGTCGGCGCGGGCGACCGCGGCCATGGTGCCGTCGCCGGCCGGGCCGCGGATCACGCCGTCCTCGCCGACCAGGTCCTCGACGAAGTCCAGGTAGAAGCTGTCGCGCAGGAACGTGAACGCCATCCCGCTGTCGCGGATCGCCTGCTCCGTCGCCCAGTGGTCGCGTCCGAGCGTGAAGGTCGCGTCGGGAGCCGCGCCGAGGAACGACGTGTAGACGACGTGCCGCACACCCGCGTCGGCCGCCGCCGCGACGAACGCCCGGTGCTGGTCGAGGCGGTCCTGGGCCTCGGCCGCCGAGACCATGAGCAGCGCCTCGACGCCCTGCAGCGCCGCTCGACTTGCGTCGGCGTCGGCGAAGGTCGCGACGGCGACCTCGGTGCCCGGAAGCTCCGGCGCACGCGAGGCGTCGCGCACGAGCATCCGGAACGGCACGGCGTCCGCGGCGAGTGCCGCGCTCACGGCGCCCCCGATGTTGCCGGTCGCTCCGGTGATGGCGATGGTCATGGTCGCTCCTCGTGTCGTGTCGCGTGGTGGTGGTCGGTGGTCACGTCCACACCGTCCTGGAGGCCCGGATCACCGTGGGCGTGACCCTCGCGGCGTTCACGCCGTCCACCTCCACCGCCCACGCTCGGGCGGCGTCGTGGTCGCGGCCGTGCCGCATGTGCCGGCCGACCAGGCGGTCGAGCCGCACGTCGTCGGCGACGGCGCAGAACCAGGTCTCGGTGAAGAGTGCGGGCAGCGCCGACCACGGAGCGGTGTCGTCGAGCAGGTAGTTGCCCTCGGACACCACGAGTCGGGCTGCGCGGGGCACCGCGATGCTGCCGGCGACGGGTTCGTCCACGCGACGGTCGAAGTCCGGTGCCCACACCACGTCCTCGTCGGCGGCGACGAGTCGGCGGACGAGCGCGACGTACCCCTCGGCGTCGAAGGTGTCCGCCGCGCCCTTGCGGTCGTGCCGAGCGAGGGCGTCGAGCGCCGCGTTCGACAGGTGGAAGCCGTCCATCGGGACCTGCACCGCGGTGCCCGCACCCAGGCGTTCGTCGACTGCGGTGACGATGCGGCGGGCGAGCGTGGACTTGCCGGCACCAGGCGCTCCAGCGATCCCGAGCACGGTGCGGCGGTTCGAACGAGCCAGTTCGACGGCGCGCTCGACGGCCTGGTCGACGGTCGTGCCGGAGTCGCTCACGGCTTCATCCTCGCAGAGCGCACCGACGCCGGACCGCAGTGGTTCACTTGCCGCATGGTCGATGCGACGAAGGCGTTCAGCGGGTTCTCGGTGCGCGACGTGCCCGAGGCGAAGGCGTTCTACGAGGACGTCCTGGGGGTCGAGGTCACCGAGGACCACGGCATGCTCTTCCTGCAGCTCGGCGGCGGACACCAGGTGCTCGTCTACCCGAAGGGGCCGGGTCACGAACCGGCGGCCTTCACGGTGCTGAACTTCCCGGTGCCGGACATCGATGCCGCGGTCGACGAGCTCACCGCGAAGGGCGTCGCGTTCCTGCAGTACGAGGGGATGACCGACGACCGGGGTGTGAACCGGAAGGGCGGCCCGCTCATCGCCTGGTTCACCGACCCGTCGGGCAACGTCCTCAGCGTCATCGAGGAGTGAACATGTTGTATTCCGAAAGGTCGCGTCGGCGCTGCTGATCGTCCTACCGTCCTCTCACCGACGAGAGGACGGCCATGACGAAGGTGCTGGGACGGCAATGGACCCGCGAGGAACTCCTCGCCGAGCGCGAACGCGTCCGCGCAGAGTGGAACCTGGACGAGCGGGAGTTCGCGCCGACCGAGCAGTGGCGCGACCTGTTCACCGACGAGTACCTCACGCAGAACTGGCTTGACAGCATCTCCGCCCTGCTGGGTGAGCGATGACCGAGCAGGCCGCGTCGGCGGCGCAGCAACCGGCCGACGTCCCATCGCAGTTCGCCGTCCTGACGGCCGGGTGATGCGATCAGCGGGACAGGGCACCCGCCCAGCCGAGGGCGATCGGCACGAGCAGGCCGTGGCGGTGGTGCGGGAGCTCCGAGACGGGGATCCACCGCGACTCGTCGGTCGAGCCGTCGAGCTCGTGCCGCAGGGCTCCCCCGGTGACGGTCGCCCGGAACACCACCTGCACGGCCTTCATCGGCCGGCCGTTGGCGTGGATGCGGCGTTCCGCGGGGACGATGTGGTGCCGGACCCCGAGCAGGGCACCGGCCTGGGCCTCGTACCCGGTCTCCTCGCGGATCTCCCGCACGACGGCCTGTTCGACGGTCTCGTCGAACTCGACCCCGCCGCCCGGCAGCGTCCACGTGCCCGCATCGGGGTGGCGCAGCTTCGCCAGGAGCACGCGGTCACCGTCCGTGATCACGCCATAGGCGGCGAGCCGGGTGTCGTAGTCCGTGTACTCCATGGGCCGACCATGCCAGGTGGGTGCACCGACGTCTGCCAGCCGCGCCGGGCCTCCAGGCCGTGGACCGGGGTGGCTCGGACGCTCCACCAGCCCGCCGACCGGTCACGACCCCGCGTCCCGCACGCCGAGCGGTCACCGACCGTCGGCCCCGCCGCCCGCGAACGACGGAACGTGACCACGCGAGGCAGCACGTGCGGTGTGTCGCGACCACCCCGCGGGCCGGGAGGCGCGAGTCGCCGCCGCCACGGGCCTCCCGGCCGTCCGGCGTGCCGCCGGGACGTCCACGCCGACGCGCGGTCAGGACACCCCGATCTCTGCCCGCCGAGCGGTCACGAACCGTTCCTTGCGGCACCGCCAGACGCCGCAACACGACCACGCGACGGTGCACGCACGGGGAGTCGTGACCGCTCGCCGCTCGAGGCCCCGGGCCCGCATGGTGCCGACCGGACCCGACGTGGTCGCCCGACCCGGATCAGGCGTCGACGCGTGCCGCTGCCCAGCCCACGCGCATCCGGGCGACCGCCCGGTCGAAGGCGCTGAGCGGCTCCCCGTCGTCGCGGATGACGGACTGCAGCTGGAGCCCCTCGTACAGGGCCATCAGCTGCTCGGCGGCGTGCCGGGGCGAGGCGCCACGGGACTCCCGACCGGCGACGACGTCACGGACCAGGGCGAGGGTGACGTCCTCGAACACCCGCGTGTACTGCGCGCGGAACCACCCGGCGGCGGGGTGGTCGGGGTTCGAGGCGGCACTGAGCACCGCGACCCGGAGCCGCACGAGGGCCGGGTCCTCGACGCCCGCGGCGAGCCGGGCTCGCAGGTAGGCGACCGTGCCGTCCCGCTCCGCGATCGGCCAGAGCTGGCGCCGGCTGCCGTTGTTCCACTTGTCCATGACCGCGACCACCAGGAGTTCCCACGTCGGGTACGCCCGATGGAACTCGTCGGCGGTGACCCCGGCGTGCTCGGCGACCTCGTCGGGCCCGACACGGTGGAAGTCCCCGGCTCGGTAGGCACTGATCGCCCCGGCGACGATGCGTGCGCGGAGGTCGACGTCGGTCGTGGGCATGCTGACGATTGTGCGGGGCCGGTCAGCGGCCCGCGACCGCCAGTTCAGGGGGCGCGGCCACCGTCACCCGCTCTGGGTCAGCCGCGGTCGAACGTCAGCGTCTCGTCGTCGGGGGCCCGGACCTCGCCGGTGCGGGCGAAGTCGGCCCAGATCGCCCGGAAGGCCCGGCCGCGGCGCTCGACCTCGGGCCAGTCGCGTTCGGGGACGAACCGGGTGCCGGCCCAGGCCTCGCGGCCACCGAGCAGCAGCGGCAGGTCGCTCATGTGCACGGCTCCGGTCGGGGCGCTCGTGACACCGCGGTGCAGTCGGTACGAGGTCGCCCGGCCGCCGGCGCGTCGGTGCCGTTCGGTGAACCGTCGGGCGTCGCGCCCGTAGATGACGTCGGACAGCGGACGGACGACCCACCACCGCAGGGCCGACCGCAGCACCCGCGACCGGGTGACCCGACGCAGGCCGGGCACGAGCGGCACGTACATGCCGGCCTCGTCCGAACCGGACCCGATCAGGACGTCGACGTCGGGCGCGACCCGGCTCCACGCGGCGTCGAGGTCACGCTCGGCGGGCAGCGGCGCGAACCCGTACTGGGTGCCGAACGGCATACCGGCGGCGAGCCCGTACGGCGCGGCGGCCCGGGTGCCGAGCGCCTGACGGTCGAGCAGGTCCTCGAGCGGGGTGTCGGCGTGCACGGTGCCGACCGCCCGGACCATCGCGCGGTTCATCCGTGCCCGACGGCGGGACAGCCCGAGCGGAGCGCTCTGGATGATCGCGCGGCGGAAGAGCCCTTCGGCGCCGGCGCTGATCATCAGGTGCGCGGCCGCGTCCCCGCCGGCCGACTGCCCGAAGACGGTGACCAGGTCGGGGTCGCCGCCGAACGAAGCGATGTTCGCGCGCACCCAGCGCAGCGACTCGACCAGGTCGAGGAGCCCGAGGTTGGCCGGGATCGTCTCGCCGTCACCGAGGAACCCGAGCACGCCGAGCCGGAACGTGACCGACACCACGATGACGCGCTGCTCGGTCACCAGGTCGCGCGCGTCGTAGATCGGCAGGTCGCCGCCGCCGATGACGTACGAGCCGCCGTGGATCCAGACCATCACGGGCAGCTGCTCCCCCGGACGGACGTCGGCGGGAAGTGTGATCGAGAGCCGCTGGCAGTGCTCGTCGACCTCGATGCCCTGGATCGGGTTGAGCAGCAGGTCGACGAACTCCTCGTGCGGCTGTGGTGCGACCGGCGACGGGGTCGACGCGTGCAGCTCTCCCGCGAACGGTGGCATCGGTTGCGGCGGAGCGAACCGTTCGGCCTGCGCGTACGGGATCCCGAGCACCCGCACCACGTCGCCGTCGACCGTCCCGACGATGCGGCCGGCGGGGGTGTCGAACGGGGCAGGCGTGGCGTCGAGCATGTGGGTCACGCTATCGGGGCCCGCTGACGCAACCGGGCAGACGGACGGGAGGCCCGTGGCGGGGTCGCCACGGGCCTCCAGACCGTCCGTTTTGTCGCGTTGCGCGACGGGCGCTACCGCACCCGCTTGATGGGGATCACGACGAGTGCGCCGATGATGGCGATCGCGCCGGCGGCCCAGCACATGAGCGTGTAGTTGTCGGCGGCGTCCCCGGACCCGATCTTCAGGAAGAACAGGGCGACGGCCGGGGCGAGCGACTGCGGCAGCGCGTTGGCGATGTTGATGACGCCGAGGTCCTTGCCGGGACGGTCGGCGTTCGGCAGGACGTCGACGACGAGTGCGGTGTCGATCGCGGAGTAGATGCCGTAGGCGAAGCCCATGATGACCTCGGCGACGTAGAAGCCGTTGACCGTGTCGGCGTGCGCCAGCACGATGAGTCCGACGGCGAACATCGCCGTGGAGCCACCGACGAACACCTTGCGGCGACCGAGCTTGTCCGAGGCCCAGCCGGACAGCGCCGCACTGACCAGCAGCGCGATCGTGTAGAGCAGCACACCGAAGGCGACGGCGGCCGTCGCCTCCTTCGCGCTCTCGATGCCGAGGTGCTGCTCCATGTACAGCAGGCGGTACGTCGTGAACATGAAGGTCGCGAAGATGATGAGGAAGCGCGACCACCACGCGAACGCGAAGTCCGGGTTCTTGACCGGGTTCGTCCAGAACGACGCGATGAGGTTCAGGAACGTGAACTTCTTGAGCTTGTAGGTGGGCAGGTCGTCCCGCGCGACGACGGCGTACACGGCGACCAGGATGATCGCCAGGATGCCGGGCGCGATGAACAGCACGGGCAGGTTCGCGACGAAGAAGACCGACAGGTAGGTGCCGGCGAGCACGGCGATGTTCTGCGCGAGCGCGATGATGCTCGAGGACCGGCCACGCTGCAGCTGCGGCACGTTGTCGGCGAAGCTCGCGAGCAGGGTGGCGAGCGTGGCGTTCGCGGCGAGCTGGGCGAGCAGCCAGGCCAGCGTCAGGTTGAGGACGTCGGGCGAGTAGGCGATCCACGCGAGGGCGATCGCGAAGACCACGACACCGCTGAGCAGCCAGGGGCGACGACGGCCCCAGCGCGTGCGGGTGCGGTCGGACAGGGCACCCGCGAGGGGGTTCATGATGAGCGCACCGAATGCGCCGATCGGCAGCACCGAGCCGATGACGTTCGCAGCGTCGTCGCCGACCAGGGCCTGCGCCTTGAGCTGCATGCTCACGTAGACGGGCGCCATGAGCGCGACGAAGAGGCCGAACTGCCCGAGGAACAGGGCGATCTGGTAGCCGATGCCCACCTTGACCGTGCTGACGGGCTGGGTGATGCCCTCTTCCAGGTTGAGCAGTGCCGGGCTGCCGGGTTCGGGTGTGCTCATGACGCCTCCTTGAGTCGATGAAAACCTTGCCTGACAAGGTTTTTCCGACGCGAGCATACATCGACACGTGTTGCCTGCAACACCAGGGTCGTCACACGGGGCAGCAAAAACTACACACCGGGTGGTTTTTGGGGTAGCGTCGTCATCGATCTCGCCGCGGAGCATCGCTCCTCGACGGGCCGCGACACCCAGACAGGATCGAAGGAGCCTCTGCAATGCCCACCACTTCTGTGCAGCTGTACTCGCTGCGCGACGCCATCGCCGAAGACCTCGACAAGGCCATCGCCCGTGTCGCCGAGATCGGGTACGAGAACGTCGAGCCCTACGCGTTCGTCGAGCGCGTCACCGACCTCGAGCGTGCGTTCGCGGCCACCGGCCTCAAGGCTCCGTCCGGCCACGTCGCCGTGATCGACGCCGAGGACACCGCGCCGATCTGGGACGCCGCCGAGCGCCTCGGCATCCGCACCGTCATCGACCCGTTCATCCCGACCGACCGCTGGCAGACCGCCGACGACGTCGCGAAGATCGCCGAGCGCGTCAACGAGCTGACCGCCGAGGCCGCCGGCCGCGGCCTGCAGTTCGGGTACCACAACCACCAGTGGGAGTTCACGAACAAGGTCGACGGCCGCACCGTCTACGACCTGTTCGTGTCGCAGCTGTCGCCGGAGACCGTCCTCGAGGTCGACACCTTCTGGGCGACCGTCGGTGGCGCCGACGCCCCCGCCGTGCTCAAGGGCCTGGGCGACCGCGTCGTCGCGATCCACGTCAAGGACGGCAAGGTCGACGGTGACATCCGCACCGCGCTGCCCTCGTCCGAGAGCGCCCTCATCGTGCCCGAGGCGCTGCAGCGCGCCTTCGAGAACCAGACGCCGGCCGGTCAGGGCGACGTCGACGTGACCGCGATCCTCGCCGCCGCACCGCAGGCGATCCGCGTGGTCGAGTTCGACGCGTACAAGGGCGACGTCTTCGAGGGCATCACCGAGTCCCTCACCTGGCTCAAGGACAACGACAAGTGAGCCGTGTCGGGATCGGCATCATCGGTGCCGGCAACATCTCCACCCAGTACCTCGAGAACCTGACCAAGTTCGCCGACGTCGAGGTCCGCTTCGTCGCCGACGTGCTGCTCGAGCGTGCCGCTGAGCAGGCGGCCACGTACGGGGTCGCTTCGTCGGGATCGGTCGAGGAGCTCCTCGCCCGCGACGACATCTCGATCGTGATCAACCTGACGATCCCGGCCGCACACGCCGAGGTCGACCAGCAGATCATCGACGCCGGCAAGCACGTCTGGAGCGAGAAGCCGATCGCGACCGACCACGCGTCGGCCGCCGCGGTGCTCGAGTCGGCGAAGGCCAAGGGCCTGCGTGTCGCGACCGCTCCGGACACCGTGCTCGGCGCGGGCATCCAGACGGCGCTCCGGGCCATCGCCCGCGGTGACATCGGCGAGCCGCTGTCCGCGACGACGCTGTTCCACGTGCCCGGACCCGAGGCGTGGCACCCGAACCCGGACTTCCTGTTCGCCACCGGTGCCGGCCCGCTGTTCGACATGGGCCCGTACTACGTGACGACCCTGGTGCACGCGTTCGGCACCGCCTCGCGCGTGCAGGCCGTCTCGTCGAAGTCGCTCGACCGTCGCACGATCGCGTCCGGCCCCCGCGCCGGCGAGACGTTCCCGGTCGAGGTCCCGACGCACCACGCGGCCCTGATCGAGTTCGCTGGCGGGCAGTCCGCCCAGTCGACGTTCTCGTTCCAGCACGCCCTGCCGCGCATGGGCTTCGTCGAGATCAACGGCACGCTCGGCACGATCTCGCTGCCGGACCCGAACACGTTCGAGGGCTCGTCGCAGCTCTGGCGCTACGGGCAGGACGAGCCCGAGACGCTCGAGGCGGTCGGCTCCACCTGGGGTCGTGGCACCGGTGTCGTCGAGCTCGCCCGCGCCATCGCCGAGGACCGCCCCGAGCGTGCCTCCGGCGCCGTCGCGCTGCACGTGCTCGACGTGCTGCTCGGCATCCGTGACGCGGCCGAGTCGGGTTCCGCCGTCGACATCACGTCGACCGTGGACGCGATCCCGCCACTGCCCGAGGACTTCGACCCCGCGGCAGCCGTGCTGACCGCGGGCGCGAACGCCTAGGAGCGCCCAGGAGCGCCACGCGCACCACTTCGTGAGCAGAAATGGTCGGGTCCCGAACGGGGACCCGACCATTTCTGCTCACCAAGCGACGATCACGACACGAGCGACGCGAGCGACGCCCCCGCGCGAGCCCGCGCCCGTCAGACCAGCGCGGTGAAGGACGCGTCGCGCACGAGGAGCGTCGCCGCGTCGCCCACCACGGCCTGGTCGGGGTCGCTCGACAGCCCGAGGGACCAGCTGCCCCCACCCGGACGCTCCGGCAGCGTGAACTCCACCGTGGTGTCCGACGCGTTCAGCAGCACGGCCACGGTGTCGTCGCCCTGGTGCAGCACGAGCGTCACGGCCCGGTTGCCGCCGTCCGCCCAGTCGCCGTCCTCGAACCCGGCGGCGTCGGCACGGAGCACGGTCACCGTCGACTCCGAGTCACCCGGCGCGGTGCGGAACCACTCCGGACGCAGCGCCTGGTGCTGCCGACGGAACGCGATGGCCGCCGTGGTGAACGCGAGCAGGTCATGGTCGGCGGCGGCCCAGTCGAACCACGAGATCTCGTCGTCCTGGCAGTACGCGTTGTTGTTGCCGCCCTGTGACCGGGCGAGCTCGTCACCACCCAGGATCATCGGCACGCCGGCGGAGAGCAGCAGGGTGCCGAGGAAGTTGCGGCGCTGCCGGTCGCGGTAGTCGTTCACCGCGCCGTCGTCGGTCGGCCCCTCGATACCACCGTTGAACGAGGTGTTGTCGCTCTCGCCGTCGTTGTTGTCCTCGCCGTTCGCCTCGTTGTGCTTGTCGGCGTACATCGTCAGGTCGGCGAGGGTGAAACCGTCGTGGGCGGTCACGAAGTCGATCGAGCACAGCGGGGAGCGCCGCGAGCCCTCGTAGACGTCGGGGCTGCCCAGGACCCGCTGCACGGCGTCGCCGAGGGCGCCCTCGTCGCCGCGCCAGAAGGCCCGCAGGTCGTCGCGGTACTTGCCGTTCCACTCGGACCAGTCGGCCGGGAACCCGCCGACCTGGTAGCCGGCGGTGTCCCACGGCTCGGCGATCATCTTGACCTCGCGCAGCACGGGGTCCTGGTGGATGATGTCGAGGAACGCGGAGTGCTTCTCGGCCTCGCCGTCCTGGCGGGTGAGCGTCGTGGCCAGGTCGAACCGGAAGCCGTCGACGTGCATCTCCTCGACCCAGTAGCGGAGCGAGTCCATGATGAGTCCGAGGGCCGCCGGGTGCCCGACGTTCAGGCTGTTGCCGGTGCCGGTGGTGTCGAAGTAGTTCGCCTCGTTACCCTCGACCAGCCGGTAGTACGACTGGTTGTCGATCCCCTTGAACGACAGCGTCGGGCCCATGTGGTTGCCCTCGGCGGTGTGGTTGTAGACGACGTCCATGATGACCTCGAGCCCCGCGGCGTGCAGGGCCTTCACCATCTCCTTGAACTCGGCGACCTGCTGCCCGGCGGTGCCGGACGAGTACTCGTCGTGCGGCGCGAAGAAGCCGATGCTGTTGTAGCCCCAGTAGTTGCGGAGGCCCTTGTCTAGGAGCGTCGAGTCCTGCACGAACTGGTGCGTCGGCAGCAGCTCGACCGCGGTGACGCCGAGGTCGGTGAGGTGCTTGATCGCTGCCGGGTGGGCCATGCCGGCGTAGGTGCCGCGGATCTCCTCGGGGACGTCCGGGTGCTGCTTCGTGAAGCCCTTGACGTGCACCTCGTACACGACGGTGTCGGCGAGCGGGGTCCGCAGCAGGGTGTCACCGTCCCAGTCGAAGGACCGGTCGGCGACGACCGACTTGGGCATCGCGCTGGCCGAGTCGGTCTCGTCGATCTGCTCGGGCTCGTTCATGTCGTGACCGAAGAGCGCCTGGCCCCACTCGTACTCGCCGTCGATCGCGGTGGCGTAGGGGTCGAGCAGGAGCTTCGCGCCGTTGTGGCGGAGGCCGTTCGCCGGGTCCCACGCACCGTGCACGCGGAAGCCGTAGCGGGTGCCGACCCTCACCCCGGGGACGACGTCGTGGAAGGTGTAGCCGGTGCGGTTGCGGAGCTCGGTGCGGTGCTCGGTGCCGTCGTCGTCGAAGGTGCAGAACTCGACCCGCTCGGCGGTGCTCGAGAACAGGGCGACGTTGGCGCCCCCGTCGACGAGCGTGACGCCGAGCGGGGTGCGCGTGGAAGTGGTCATGCTGCCCTTCTACCGGCCGGTCGCTGTGCCACCGGCAGCGAGGCGTACCCCGTGGCCGCTCAGCGCACCGGCGGGACCAGTTGCTCGAGCAGCCGCAGCACCCGCTCGCCGTCGACGGCGTCCGGGTCGAGCAGCCACTGGACCTGCAGCCCGTCGGATGCCGCGATGCTCAGGCTCGCCAGGTCGACCGGGTCCAGGTCGGCGCGGATCCGGCCACTCGCCTGGTCCGCCTCGATCAGTGCGGCGAGTTCGGCGCGCAGCCGGGCGAAGCGTTCACGCATGAAGTCGCGTGTGGCCGGGTGGCCCTCCTGCACGGCGTCGGCCGCGAGGGTCGTGTACAGCTGCACCAGCCCCGGCACGGCCCGGTTGCGCGATGCGCTCTCGCGCATGTCGCCGATCGCGGACTTCATCCGGTCGGGCGCGCCCTGCTCGCGGACCTCGTGCTCCCGGTAGACGGCGAGCAGCAGTTCGTCGCGGCTCGGGAAGTAGTGGCGGAGTGCCGCGTGCGTGATCCCGAGGGCTTCGGCCACCGAGCGGAGCGACGATGCGTCGACCCCCTGCTCCGCGACCATGCGGATCATCTCGTCGAGGATCTGCGTGCGCCGCTCGGCGCCCTTGCGGTACCCGCCGCGGCGCGGCTGGGCCGCGTCGGCGTCGTCCGCGGGGTGGGTCATGCACCCAACTTACCGCTGGAAGGTTTTCTCGCCACCGTCCGGCCTGGAGGCCCGTGGCGGGCGCACCACGGGCCTCCAGTCCGTATCGGGATCGCGTCGCACCCGCCGGGTCGCGTCAGCCGGGTGCGCTCGCGTCAGTCCTGGTCGTCGACCGTGTACTCGTCGACCGGCGCGGGCGTGCCCGCAGCGAGCGCGTCGACGATCTTCGTGAGCGAGTCGGCGAGGACGGCGTTGTCCGCGTCGGGGAGTTGCTCGAGCACCTCGACGACGGCAGCATGGAAGCGCGCGTACGAGGCGTCGATCTTCTCGGCGGCCTGGTCGGTCGGGGCGAGTACCTGCGCACGACGGTCGGTGGGGTGCGCCGTGCGCGACAGCAGGCCCTTCTGCACGAGCCCGTCGACGATCTTGGTGACCGAGGCGTTCGAGACGGCGAGCATCACGGCGAGGTCCTTCGGGCCCATCGTCCGGCCGTCCCGGTGCGCCTGGAGCATGTACCGGACGGCGAGGAACTCGTTCTTCGACAGGCCGCTCTCGATGCGGGCGGACTCGATCTGCTGGTCCTCGGCGTGCTGCAGGCGCAGCAGCGCGTCGACGGCGGTCTTCGCGACCCCGGACTCGGGTTCGCGGGCGTAGAGGTGGACGTGCTCTCGACGGACGACGGTCAACGGCATGGGGTCATGCGCTCCTTGCTAAACGGCAGGCGTGCTGAAGAAGTCCGCGTAGGACGGTTCGGAACGACCGGCGAGCAGCGAGGGGTCCTGGATGCGACGCTCGACGTACGCGTCGATGATCGCCGGGTCGGTGAGACCGACGCGCGTGTGGCTGCCACCGATCCGTGCCGTCCGAGGCATCCCGGAGTACGTGCTGTGCATGTCGTGTCCCGCCCTTCTCGCTTGCCGTGTGTCCCCTGCGGACGCCTGAACTCTTTCACAAAGTGAACGATCAGTTCAACGAACCATTCGCAGTGTGTACGTTTTGCGCGCCGAACGGTTCGGCGGCATCCATCAGGGTCGTCAGGAGCTGCAGGAGCGCCGCCCGTCGCGGCTCGTCGAGCGGCGCGAACAGGGAGTCGAGCACCCCCTCGGCGATGCGGTGCCCCTCGTCGAGCACCCGCCGTCCGTCCTCGGTGACGGTGTGCTCGATCCGGCGCCCGCGCCCGGCGGTCCGGGTGATGAGACCACGGTCGAGCATCCGGTTCGCGAGCGTGCCGAAGGCCTGGTCGCTCTGGAACGTCGCGACCGCGAGGTCGTGCCCGGAGGCGCGGGGCATCCGGTCGATCGCGCGCAGGGCGTCCCACTGCACGAGCGTCACGCCGAGGTCGCGCAGGGCGGCGTCCATCGTGCGGTGGTTGCGGTACTGCGCCCGCTTGACGGCGTGGCCCAGGGCTTCGAGGTCGGTCGGCATGGTGCTACGGTATCAACACTCGTACATAAACATGTTGATACGGAGAACCCATGACCCACACCCGCACCCGCACCGCGCTCGTCCTGCACGGCGGCGGTGGCCCCCGGACCGTCGCACCGATCGTCGCGCACCTCGCACCCGCCTTCCACGTCGTCGCCCCCACGCACCCGGGCTGGGACGGCACCCCGCGCCCGGACGGGATCGACTCCGTCCCGGCCCTGGCGACCGCGTACCTCGAGCAGCTCCTCGCCGCCGGGGAGCAGGACGTCGTGGTGGTCGGGTCCTCCATCGGCGGCTGGATCGCCCTCGAGATGGCCGTGCAGGCAGCTGCCGACGACCGGTTCGCCGGGGTCGTCGGCACCGTCGTCGACATCGACGGCGTGGGTGCGGTGGTCGAGGGCGAACCGATCGCCGACTTCTTCGCCCTCGATGCCCGCGGGCTGGCCGAGGTCGCCTGGCACGATCCCGAGCGGGGGTACCAGGACCCGGCGTCCGTCACCGAGGAACAGCGCGCGGTGCAGCGGTCGAACGGGCAGACCATGGCGGTCGTCGCCGGCCGCTCGATGAGCGACCCGACGCTGGTCGGTCGGCTCGGTGCCGTGCGGGTGCCGACGCTCGTCGTGTTCGGCGCGAGCGACCGGGTCGTGACCCCGGCGTACGGTCGCGCGGTGGCGGCGGCCGTGCCGGGGGCGGTGTTCGCCGAGGTCCCCGCGGCCGGGCACCTGCCCCACCTCGAGGCCCCCGACGCGACGTGGGCGGTCATCGACCCGTTCCTGGCGCCCCTGCTCGGATGAGTTCTCGGCGTCCTCTGAGCGATCTCTTGGCACTCGCCAGGGTCGAGTGCTAAAACGGTGGCAGTTGAGTCGAGGGGACTCAACGAGAACCACGAAGGAGTTGATTTCGATGACGATGAACTTCGATCCGTTCCGCGAGCTCGACCGACTCGCGGGTTCGCTCCTCGGCACCGCAGCCGGTCCGCGCTCGATGCCGATGGACCTGTACCGCACCGGGGACCACTACGTCCTCGACGTCGACCTGCCCGGCATCGACCCGGGCTCCGTCGACATCGACGTGGACGGCTCCGTCCTGACCATCCGCGCCGAGCGCACCCTGGGCGCCCCCGAGGGCTCGCAGTGGCTCACGCGTGAGCGCCAGCCCGGCACGTTCGTCCGGCAGCTGACGCTCGGCGACGGCCTGGACGCCGAGCGCATCACCGCCGGGTACGACAACGGCGTGCTGAGCGTCACGATCCCCGTCAAGGAGTCCGCGAAGCCGCGCAAGATCGCCGTCACCGTCGGTGGCGCGTCCGAGCAGCTCGCGGTCGGTTCCGGCGCCGCCGGTTCCGGCGCCGCCGAGTGAGGAGCTGAGCGATGACGTCCGTCCTGCTGAACGCGGTGGTCGCGGTCCTCGTCGTCACCGCGGCGCTCGCGCTGACGAGCCTGGACCGGCGCACCGCCGTGCTCCTCGGGGCCACCGGCAGCCTGACCGGCACGTTCCTGACCTGGGTCGCCGCGCCCCGGCTGTTCGAGCAGTCGCTCCTGGCCCCTTGGGTCGCGGCGGTCCTCGGCACGGCCCTGCTGATCGCGGGGTGGAGCGCGGTGCGCGCCTACTCGGGCATCTTCGAGGCACCACGCGACGAAGAACCCGAGACGGGGGCGCTGATGACCGTGGGCGGGTCCGCCCCGTCGGTGCGGTGACCACCTGACGGACAGGAGGCCCGGTGCACGTCGTGCGCCGGGCCTCCTGTCGTCCGTGGGTCGCGTGGGCGACCGTCGGGACTACTCCTTGTTCAGCTTGTCCTGCACCAGGCCGGCCGTCTTCTCGACGACGTTCGGCAGCTCGGTGGTGCCGTAGAGCCGGACGTCGGGGTGCGTGGGCGGGGGCATCGGGACCGAGGTGGTCGGGCCGTCGTGGTACGAGTACTCGCCCTTGCCGTCGAACGAGGGGCCGCTCGCCCAGGGACCGTTCTTCGCCTCGGCACCGTCGGAGAAGTTGAGGTACTGGTAGTTGACCTCCTGGTTCTCCTTCGACTGCGGGAAGTTGCTCGGGACGGGGAAGCCCTCGACGCCCTTCTCGCGCAGCTCGGCGGCAGCGGTCGCCCACATGTTCTGGTGCATGGTGTCGCGGGCGATGAGGAAGGACAGCAGGTCCCGCACGCCGTGGTCGTCGGTCATGTGGTAGAGCCGGGCGGCCTGCACACGACCCTGCATCTCGGCGTTCTCGTTCGCCGTGAAGTCGGCGAGCAGGTTGCCGCTGGCGGTGATGTACGAGCCCTGCCAGGGGTTGCCGTTGCTGTCCACCGGACGGGCACCCGCACCGGCGACGATCGCGTGCTGGACGTCGGTGCCGCCGACGATCGCGGCGACCGTGGGGTCGTCCTGCAGCGCGTCCTCGGTGATGCCGAGCGGGGACTTCTCGAGCAGCTGCGCGATCATCGTCGCGAGCATCTCGACGTGGCCCATCTCCTCGGCGCCGATGCCGAACACCATGTCGCGGTACTTGCCGGGGATGTGCATGTTCCACGCCTGGAACTGGTACTGCAGCGCGACGGAGATCTCTCCGTACTGGCCGCCGAGCACCTCCTGCAGCTTGCGGGCGTAGATCGCGTCGGGCTTGTCGGGCGTTGCCGTGAACTGGAGTTCCTGCTTGTGGAAGTACAAATCGTGCTCCTTCGTGTCGATCGAGCGATTGCACGGCCGATGGTTCGCCGGGGGCACTGAGCAGCCGTCCAAGGTGGCCGGATCACGCAGAGGGTGTCCCGGATGCGCCGTTCGACGGATCGGGGTCCACCGTCGGCTTCACCCGGCAGGACGAGTCCCTTCGGTCGACCGCCCGATGCCCTCGGCCGTCCGGTTGCGCAGGCTGGGAGCATGCAGACCTCGACCAAGCACACGATCGCCACCCTGCTGCTCTGCGCGGCGATCGTGGTCGCCACCGTCATCGCACTCATGGCCATGACCCCGCCCGCGTGACGCCGGTACGGCATGGGAGGATCGCTCTCGTGACCGAACGGGGCAGGTTCCTCCGGCCGCTCGCCACCCGGTCGATCGCCGTCGACGTGGCCTGGGCGGCCCTGGCGGCGTTCGTCTTCCTGCTGCCCATCGACCTCGAGCTCGAGCACGCGAGCCTCGCCGCGGTGCTGTCGGCCTCGGTGGCGATCGCCCTGCGCCGCATCTCCCCGTCCGCCGCGATGGCGATGGTCGTCGTCCTCGGGGTGATCCAGGTCGGCGGCGGCGAGCGCCCGTCGCTGGTGGACCTCGCGCTCTTCGTCGTGATCGGCACGGCCGCCGTCGTGGGCACCCGCACCGAGGTCGTCGTCTCGGGCGTACTCGCGGTCGTCGCCGGGGCGGGTGCCACGGTCTACCTGGCGTCGACCGGCTTCCGGTTCCTCGTGCTCATCAACGGCCCGCGCGACCAGGCCTTCCTGGCGATGGCCGCCCCGGTGACCGCGCTGCTCGGGGTCTGGGCGGGCGGGGTCGCCGTCCGGGCCTTCCGCTCCCGCGACCGCGAGTCGGAGCGCCGTGCCGACGCCGAGGCCGCAGCATCGCGTGCCGAAGCCGTCGCCACCGAGGCCGAGGCCACCGCCACCCGCGCGATCGACGTCGCCGAGTCCGAACGCATCCGCGCGGACATCGCCCGCGACGTGCACGACGTCGTCGGCCACTCGCTCGCGGTCATCATCGCGCAGGCCGACTCGGTGCCGTTCCTCGACGACGAGGCGCGCATCCGCGCGGTCAGCGCCACCATCGCGAGCACCGCCCGGAGCTCCCTGGTCGAGGTCCGACAGGTCCTCGGGCACATCGACGGCTCCGCCGAGGCGACCGGCCCGGGCTCGCTCGAGGAGATCGTGCAGGGCATCCGCGACGCCGGGGTCGACGTCGACCGCACGGTGCGCGGGGTCCCGCTGGCCCTGCGCCCGGACACCGGGACGGCCGCCCGCCGCGTGCTGCAGGAGATGCTCACGAACGCCCTGCGCCACGGCGCCCCCGGCAACCCGGTCGTCGTGCGGGAGACCTGGCGGAACGCCGACCTGGTGCTCGAGGTCGAGAACGTCGCCGGCGACGGCACCACCGCCGGCTCGGGCCGCGGGATCGACGGCATGGACTCGCGCCTCGGCGCCCTCGGTGGGTCGTTCGACGCCGCCGTGCTGGACGACGTGTTCACGGCACGCGCCCGCATCCCGTTCGACGTCCAAGGGGGACCCGTCCGATGACCGAACCGATCAGGATCCTGCTCACCGACGACCAGGCGCTGTTCCGCGCCGGGCTCCGGGTGGTGCTCGACGCCCAGGACGACATGCGCGTGGTCGGTGAGGCCTCCGACGGCGCCGAAGCGCTCGCGCTCATCCCCGAGGTGCGCCCCGACGTGGTGCTGCTCGACATGCGGATGGCCGGAATGGACGGCGTCGAGACCGTCCGGCAGCTCTACTCCGGCGCCGTCCCGGGCCCACTGCCCCGCGTCGTCGTGCTCACCACCTTCGGGCTCGACCCGGCGGCGGCGACGGCGATCCGGCTCGGCGCCAGCGGGTTCCTGCTCAAGGACACCACGCCGCCGTTCCTGTTCGCCGCGGTGCGGGCCGTGCACGAGGGCAGCTCGGTCATCGCACCGAACGACCTCGCGCAGCTGTTCGGCACCGACGTGGCGCGGGCCCCCGCACCGCAGCCGCCGGAGTTCGCGACCCTGACCGAGCGGGAGCGCGTCGTGTTCGGGTGGGCGTCCCGCGGCCTGTCGAACGCCGAGATCGCCACCAGGGAGTACGTGACCGAGTCGACGGTGAAGACCCAGATCTCGAGCATCCTGGGCAAGTTGTCGCTGCGCGACCGGGTGCAGCTCGTCGTCTACGCACACGACCACGGGCTGGCGGGCGCCCGCGAGGACTAGTCCGCGGCGATCCGGTCGAGCCACTCCGTGAGCATCGTCCGCTCGGCTGCCGACAGTCGATCGAGCCGGGGCGCTGCGGCACGGAGCGTGATCGCGGCGCTCGTCACGGCGTCAGTCTCCCGACCGCGACCACCCGGGGCCGCGCCGCCGTCGTCCCTGGTCGGCCCGCTCGGCACGAGGATCCGCCCGAGCACCGCGTCGAGGACGTCATCGGCGAGTGACGGGTCCCGCTCGTCCGCCGGAGCGGCCAGGATCGCGAGCACCGCACCGGTGCCGGCCGCGTGCACGAGCTCGACCGCGCGGTGTTCCGGCACGGCCAGTCGTCCGGCCTCGGCCACCCGCCGGATGCGTTCGGCGAGCAGCGCGGTACCGGCGCGGGCGGCTGCCGACCGACGGCCGCGCTCCGGGTCGCTCAACAGCACGAACAGGTCGGGGTTCGCCAGCCCGAAGCCGATCGTCATCGACCACCCGGTGCGCAGGTCCTCGACGGGGTCGGTCGCCTCGTCACGAGCAGCCCGGACGGCGTCGGCCTTCATCGCCGAGAACGTCGCCATCGCGTGCTCGGCGACCGCTTCCAGCAGACCGTCCTTGTCGCCGAACAGCCGGTAGATGGTCGGGGCCTGGACGCCTGCGCCGTCCGCGACCGCCCGCGTGGTCACCGCCGCAGCACCGCGTTCGCGCAACATGGTGCCGGCGACCTCGACGATGCGCGAACGCGTCTCGTCGCGCTGGCTTCCCTGCTCGCTCACGGAACAACGATAACGGATCTGTGCTATCACTGTGTTACCAGCGATATTCATTCGCTGTTTCCACCGATACGGAGAAGTCATGATCGTCATCACCGGGGCCACCGGAGCCCTCAACGGCGCGACCGCCGACCACCTGCTCGAGCACCTCGCGCCGTCCGACCTGGCGGTGGTGGCCCGTGATCCGGCCCGAGCACAGCGGTTCGCCGACCGCGGCGTCGAGGTCCGCCGCGGCGACTACGCCGAACCGGAGACCCTGCCGGCAGCCTTCGCGGGCGCCGATCAGCTCCTGCTCGTCTCGTCGAGCGACCCGGCCGCCGACGCCGTCGCGCTGCACCGTGCCGCGGTCGACGCAGCCGTGGACGCCGGCGTCGGCCGGGTCCTGTACACGAGCCACCAGGGCGCCGCGCACGGTTCACCCTTCGTGCCCGCAGCGCACCACGCCGCCACCGAGGACCTGCTCCGCAACTCCGGGCTGCCGTGGACGAGCCTGCGGAACGGCTTCTACGCGCACAGCGCCGCCTGGATGACGGGCCCGTGGCAGGAGACCGGCACGGTGTCCGTCCCCGTCGACGGCCCGGTGTCGTGGACCGCCCGCGAGGACGCCGCCGAGGCAGCCGCCGCGATCCTGCTCGCCGACCAGCCGTTCGACGGGCCGGTGACGCTCACCGCTCCGGAAGCGCCGACCTTCGCCGACCTGGCTCGGCAGGCGTCCGCGGTGTCCGGTCGGACGATCGGGTTCGAGGCCCTGGGCGAGGACGAGTGGCGTGCCCGTGCGCTGGCAGCGGGGCAGGACCCGCACATGGTCGCGTTCCTACTCGGCATGTACCAGGCCGCCGAGCGGGGCCTGTTCGCCGGCACCGATCCGCTGCTCGGCGAACTGCTCGGTCGCGCCCCACGGCCGGTCCGCGACCAGCTCAGCTGAGCGCCGCGACCTCGTCGAGGATCGCGTCGACCGCTGCGGGGTCGTGGGCGAACCGTCCGAGGAACAGCCCGCCGATCCGGCCCTGCCCCCGGGTCAGCAGGCCTGGTCCGGCACTGCCGCCGTAGAGGACGGTGCTGCCGTGCAGCTCAGGCCGGGTGCCGAGGTGCTGCTCGACCCCGGCGAGCACCGCCACGATGTGGTCGTCCGGTGCGGGTGCCGGTGCGCCGATCGCCCACACCGGTTCGTAGGCGACGGTCAGGGGTCCGGCGAGACCGTCCGCGACGGCGGTCGAGACGGCCCGGTCGAGCTGCGCGGTCACCGCCGCCACCGCTTCCGTCGGATCGGAGGCCCGGTCCGGCTCCCCGACGCAGACCAGCGGACGCAGGTGGTTCCGGAAGGCCGCGTGCACCTTCCCCGCGATCGTCGCGTCGTCCTCGTGGAACAGGGAGCGCCGTTCGGCGTGCCCGATCTCGACCAGGTCGACACCGATCTCCCGCAGTTCGGCGCCGGAGACCTCGCCGGTGAACGCGCCCGCGTCGGCCCACGACAGGTCCTGCGCGGCGAGCTGCACACCGGTGCCTTCGAGCAGGTCACGCACCGGGACGAGGGCCGGGAACGTCGGCGCCACGAAGAGCGACGCTGCACCCGAGCGCACCGCGGGGTGTCGCCGGGCGATGTCGGCGACCTCGGCCGCCCACGACAGCGTCCGGGCGTGCGAGAAGTACGTCTTCAGCGACACCCCGACGGTGATCACGGGGCGACCGTCTCCACGACGAGGGCGAAGGACAGCGCACCGGGGTCCGCGGTGCCGACGGCCTGGTCGGCGTGGGTCCGTGCCCGGCCCATCTTCGGCACCAGGGACTCCGTGGCGTCCGCTGCCTGTCGGGCGGCGCGGACGGCGTCGCCCCAGGCCTCGGCGAGCGCCGCCCCGGCGTCGAGCCGGGTGCGGAGCACCTCGTCGAACGGCACCAGGGCGTCCACCATCGTCTTGTCACCGACGGTGGCGCCGAACGCGAGCACGGCCTCGGTGGCCGCGCGGACCCCCTGCGCGACGGTGGCACCCGACGGACGCGAGTCGTCCCCGACCACGCGACCCAGTGCCTCCAGGGCGGCACCCCAGATCGCACCGGACGTGCCGCCGGCCTTGTCGGACCAGGCGTCCGCGGCGACCAGCAGGACGGTGCCGGCACCGGCACCGCGGCTGACCGCGTCGGCGGCTGCGACGTCGGCGGCGTGCGATCCGCGCTGCATCCCGATGCCGTGGTCGCCGTCACCGGCCACGGCGTCGATGCGCCCGAGTTCGTCGGCGTGCTCGTCGAGGACGGCGCGGACCGCGGCGAACCCGGCGGCGACCTGCTCGGCGACCGCGCGGGACTCGTCGGTCGCCGGGCCGATGCCGACGCCCTCGGCGTCCGCCGCCACGGTGGACGGGTCGACCCGCTGTTCGGCGACCGCACCGCCCTTGCGGTAGGCGGGCGTGTCCGCGGGTGCTGCCCAGAGTTCCTCGAGCTCGTCGTCGAGCCAGAACAGCGTCAGGGAGACCCCGGCCATGTCGAAGCTCGTGACGAGTTCGCCGACCTCGGGCTCCACGATGACGACCCCGGCGTCCGTCAGGCGCCGCTGCACCGAGCGGTAGACGACGAAGAGCTCCTCGTACTTGACCGAGCCCAGGCCGTTCAGGATCGGGACCACACGCTGGCCCTCGAGTGCCACGCCGTCGGGCAGTTCGTCGAGCAGACGGGACACCAGCAGCTCGGCCAGCCCGTCGGCGGTGGGCACGTCCGTCTCGTCGATGCCACGCTCGCCGTGGATGCCCATGCCGACCGCCATCCGGCCCTCGGGCACCGTGAACAGGGGTTCCTCGGCGCCGGGCAGGGAGCACCCGGAGAACGCGACGCCGAAGCTGCGCGTCCGGTCGTTCGCCCGTTCGGCGACGGCGGTGACCGTGTCGAGGTCGTCCCCGCGCTCGGCGGCGGCGCCGGCCACCTTGAAGACGCAGAGGTCACCCGCGATGCCGCGGCGCTTCGCGCGGTCGTCGGCCGGGGCGCTCGTCACGTCGTCGGTGACGCGGACCGTCCGGACCGGGATGCCGTCGGCCTCGAGCGTGCGCGCCGCGGCGTCGAAGTTCAGGACGTCACCGGCGTAGTTGCCGTAGCTGAGCAGCACACCGCCACCGTGCTCCGCGGCCTTCGCGACCCCGGTGACCTGCTGGGCGCTGGGGCTGGCGAACAGGTTGCCCATCGCGGCACCGGCGGCCAGTCCGTGTCCGACCAGCCCGCCGAACGCGGGGTAGTGGCCCGAGCCCCCGCCGATCACGACCGCGACCGTGCCGTCGGCACTCGTGGTGGAGCGGGCGACCCCGCCGTGCACCCCGCGCACCCACCGCTCGTTCGCGGCGACGAAGCCGTCGGTCGCCTCGTCGGCGAAGTCCGCCGGGTCGTTGAACAGTCTGGTCATCGCTTGCTGCCCTTCGGGTCGGTGGTGCGGACGTGCGAGGTGTCGAGCAGTTCGTCGGCCTTGGCCCCGCGGAAGAACTTGGTGCAGAAGATCATCACCGCGGCGACGAACGCCAGGACGCCGAGCGAGACGATGCCGAACGCACCGCTGTCGGTGGGTACCACCTCGTTGATCGCGGTGCGCATGATCGGGGCGACGAACCCGCCGAGGTTGCCGAGCGAGTTGATCAGGCCGATACCCGCGGCGGCTGCGGCACCGGTCAGGAAGGCCGTCGGGTACGCCCAGGTGATCGGGCCGACGGCCAGGAAGCTCGCGACGGCCAGGGTGATGAACAGGATGCCGAGCACGGGCTGCCCGTTCGCACCCGCCCACGCCGAGCCGAGGATCGACAGACCGGTCGTGACGTAGAACAGGGTGCCCCAGCGACGACGGCGTCCGACGGAGTCCGCACGCGACCCGATCAGGTAGCAGGCGACGAGTCCGACGAGCCACGGGATCGCGGACACCAGACCGACCTGCCAGCCGACGTCCTGCCCGAGCAGCGAGGACACCTGCTGCGGCAGGTAGAACGTCGTGCCGTACACGGCGACCTGCAGGCAGAAGTAGATGATCGTGAAGTACCAGACGCGCCCGCTCGCCATCGCGCGCCAGATGCCCTTCGGGCCGTCCTCGCTGCGGGCGGTGTCCTCGCGCTCCATGGCCGCGGTGAGCGACGCCTTCTCACCCGGTTCGAGCCACTTCGCCTGCTGCGGACTGTTCGTCAGGAACACCAGGGCCGCGATGCCCGCCAGCACCGCGAGGATCCCCTCGCCGGCGAACATGACCTGCCAGCCGTGGAACGGCGTGACCTGGTCACCGACGCTGATGAGGCCGCCGGACAGCGGGGCGCCGATCATCTGCGAGAACGGCTGCGCCAGGTAGAAGATCGCGAACATGCGCACGCGCACCTTGTTCGGGAACCACTCGGACAGGTACATGATCACGCCCGGGAACAACCCGGCCTCGGTCACACCCAGGATGAACCGCAGGATGATGAACATCGTGTCGTTCGTCGTGAAGGCGAACAGTGCGGCGACGATGCCCCACGTGACGGCGATGCGGGCGAGCCAGAAGCGCGCACCGAACCGCTTGAGCAGCAGGTTCGACGGGATCTCGAAGATCGCGTAGCCGATGAAGAAGATGCCGGCGCCCAGGGCGAAGGCGGCGTCGGAGATGCCACGGTCGACGCGCAGGGCCTCTTCGGCGAAGCCGACGTTCGTGCGGTCGAGGAACGCGACGAAGTACAGGATGACGAGCATCGGCATGAGGTGCTTCGTCGCCTTGCCGATGGCTAACTTCAGGCCGGGGTCGTTCGTCGACCCGAGCGCGGGGGCAGGGGGTAGTGACACGGGTTCGCTCCTTTGCGAGCACGGTGCGGTCGTTCTGGCGTCCGGCGGTCGTTTCGGTCGTCCGGACGGGAGGCACGGATCGCGTCGCCCGGTCGGCGCGCGTTCCGTGGGCGGCTGGCCCTAGTGCATGTACAGGCCGCCGTCGACGTTGAGCGTCTGGCCCGTGACGAACCCGGCGTCCTCGCTGATCAGGTACGCGACGGCCGCGGCGATGTCCCGCGGGGTACCGATGCGCGGCAGCACGCCGTCGTCGGCCATCTCGGCCTTCCGCTCCTCGGACAGGGTGCCGCCCATGATGTCGGTGTCGATCGGACCGGGGGCGATCGCGTTGACCGTGACGCCGCGCGGGCCGAGCTCGCGCGCCAGGCCGCGGGTCAGGCCGATCACGCCGGCCTTCGCCACCGTGTACGGGGTCTTGCTGAAGGTGCCGCCGCCGCGCTGGGCGGAGACCGACGACAGGTTCACGATGCGCCCGTAGCCGGAGCGCACCATCGACTCCGCCGCCCGCAGGCTGGCGAAGTGCACACCGTCGAGGTTGATCGACAGCACCCGGTGCCACTCCCCCTCGGGCAGGTCGAGGTAGGCGTGCGCGGACGAGACCCCGGCCAGGTTCACCAGTGCGGTGATCGGCCGGAGTTCGGCCTCGATCGAGTCGAAGGCCGCACGGACGGCGGACTCGTCGGCGACGTTCGCACCGACACCGACGGCCCGCACGCCGTGCTGTTCGCGGATCTCGGCGGCGACCTGCTCACTCGCCGTCTGGTCGAGGTCGATGATCCCGACGTCCCACCCGGCCTCGGCCAGGTGGTGGGCCGTGGCGCGGCCGATGCCCCGTGGTGAGGCGGCCCCGGTGAGGACGACGGTGCGGTCCCGGTGCTGACCGGCTGACTGGTTCTGGTCGCTCATGGTGTCCCTCCCGCCTCAGTGGATCGGTGCCGGGCCGAGCTCGTCGAGGAGCTTCTGCATCGCGACGTACGCCTTGTTCCGGTAGGCGACGAGTTCGGGCGTGCGGTCGGCGGGGACCTCGAGGTACCCGGCGCCGGACTTCGTGCCGAGCTCACCGGCGTCGACGTGCTGCTGCAGCGACGGCGGGGTGGCGAAGCGCTCGGGCCAGCGGGTCTGCAGCGACTCGAAGCAGAACGCGTAGACGTCGAGACCGGCCATGTCGGCGATCGCGAACGGGCCGAAGAACGGCAGGCGGAACCCGAACGTGGTCCGCACGATGGTGTCGATGTCGTCGGGGCTCGCGATGCCCTCGTCGGCGATCTTCGCGGCCTCCTCGAACAGCGCGTACTGTAGGCGGTTCAGGACGAACCCCGTCGAGTCCTTCACCCGCGCCGACTGCTTGCCGGTCGCGGCGACGACGGTCTCGCCGACCTCGATCGCGTGCTCGTTGGTGGTCGGGTGCGGGATGAGCTCGACGCCGGGGATGAACGGTGCCGGGTTCGAGAAGTGCACGCCGAGGAACCGCTCCGGACCCACGACAGCCTCGGCCAGCGACTCGATCAGGATCGTCGAGGTGTTCGAGCCGATCACGGCGTCGGGGCGGGCGGCCTCGCTGATCCGGCGGAGCGTGGCGTGCTTGATCTCGAGCTTCTCGGGCACGGCCTCCTCGATGAAGTCCGCCGTGGCGACCGCTTCCTCGATGGAGGCGGCTGCGCTGAGGTGGGCCTCGACGCGTGCCACGGCGTCCGTGGGGAACAGGCCGTCCGCGACGAACTGCTCGGTCTCTGCGATGAGCCGGGCTCGGTTGGACGCGGCGATCTCGGCCGAGACGTCGGCGATCCGGACGGTGTGGCCGGCGAGGGCGAGGACCTGGGCGATCCCACCGCCCATGTAGCCGGACCCGACGACGGCGATGTCGAGGGTGCTCATCGGATTGCTCCTTCGGTGCTGGTTGCTGCGGTCGGGGTCGCCGTCGCGTCGAGCTTCGTCGTCGCGAGGACGGATCGGATGTACTGCTGGTTGGTCGCGCAGACGCCGAGGCTGTCCCCGCCGTACTGCTCGGTCATGACGATCCCGCGGAACCCGTCGGCGACGGCGTCGCGCAGGACCTGGCGGTAGTTGATGAGGCCCGTCTCCATGGTGCTCGGCGCACTCGTCGCCCAGCTGCCGTCGCCGGCCTCGTCACGCGTGTAGTTCTTCACGTGCAGGTAGTTCGTGTAGGGCATGGTCTTCGCGAAGAGCTCCCGCCAGTCCTCGACCGGACGGTGCAGACGGATGAGGTTCGCGACGTCCGCGTTCAACCCGACGTTGTCGAGACCGATCTCCTCGACCAGGCGGACCGCGCTGTCGGCGGTGCCGAGGTAGGTGTCCTCGTACAGCTCGAGCGCCATCGGCAGCCCGACGCTCGCAGCGTGCTCGCCGAGCTCCCGCAGTCGCTTGACCGCGGCGTTCCAGACCTCGGGGTCGTCGGGGTCCTTCGGGCCCGCTGCCGTCCAGAACCACAGCGCGCGCTTCTGGGCGTCGGTGAACGGCTGGTGCAGCCCGGTCGAGAAGACCTGCATGCCCCACTCGGCCGCCGCGTCGATGGTGCGGTGGGCGTAGGCGAGGTTCTCGTCCTCGTGCCCGGGCTGGATGACGCTCTTGCGCTGCAGGTGCACGGACGGGATCCCGATGCCGTGCGACTTCGCGACGGCGAACAGCTCGTCGCGGCGCGAGGCTTCGAGGTCAGCGGGGCGGATGTGGCTGTCAGCGAGTTCGGCGAGCGAGAAGCCGACGGCCTCGATCTGCCCGAACACCTCGTCCCACACCTCGGCGGGGGCGTCGTGGAAGGCCGTCCCGTCACGGGTGACCTGCGCGAACCCGTGCAGGCAGGCGGCGATCGGCCAGGTCTTCGATGTCCAGGTGGTGGGGTCCCAATCCTGGTCGACCCAGTCCTGTGGAGTGGTCACGGAATGCTCCCTTGCATGTCGTGGTGGTTCGGCGGTGAACCTCTTTCCTATAGGAAAGATACTCGCACGCCGCCGGAACGCAACCCCGCTGCCTCAGCTGGTGTGGGACGCGTCCGCGCGCGAACGCAACCGGACGGCGTCGATGTGGAGCCGCATCGCGGCGACGGCCGACGTCGGGTCCGCAGCCAGCGCCTCCAGAATGGCCCGGTGTTCCTGGACCGCACGATCCGTGTCGTCCCCGCCACCCTCGACGATCTGCCGCATGCGGTGCACGCGCGTCGTGATGATCTCGGACATCTCCTCGAGGAACGGGTTCCGTGTCGCATCGAAGATCAGCTGGTGGAACTGCCAGTCACTGCGGAAGAAGCGGGCCATCAGCTCCTCCGGGGCGTGCGCAGCCCCGACCGACGCGACCTCGGCGGCCACCGCAGCCTGCTCGTCGAGCGCTGCCGCCAGTCGCTCGCGCAGGCCGTCGACGTCACCGCGGGCCGCGAGCTCGACGGCGCCGCTCTCCACGATGAGCCGGGCGTCGAACAGGGCCTCGAGCTGGTCGCCGGCCAGGGGCGGGGAGACTCGGTACCCCTTGTTCGCTTCACGGGTGACGAGGCCGGTGCGTTCGAGTTGCACCAGCGCCTCGCGCACCGGGGTCGGCGAGACCCCGAGCGAGCGAGCGAGGCCGTCGATCGACAGCCGCATGCCCGGTTCGACGTCGTGGCCCATCAGGACCTCGAGCACCCGGTCGTAGACGCGGTCACGCAGACCGAGCTGCGTGATGCGCTCCGTCCCGAAGCCGGGCATGGTCGTGGACATGAGTCGATCCTAGAGAATCCACGAAGGCGTCCCGATCAGTAGATCGCGTCGATCCCCAGCAGGTCGCCGAGGCCGAGGCCGCGCTGACTCGTCTCGCACGTCGACACCGACGGCTTCATCACCAGGCCGCTGTTCGCGGCCGTGTGCCCGAGCCCGTAGGCGTGACCCCACTCGTGCGTGGCGACGCCACGCAGGTCGAACCGTGCCCCGGAGCAGGTCGCGGCGGCGGACCAGTTGACCGACGTCGAGTACCGCTGGTCCGTCTCGACGGCCGTGCCGGAGCGCGACCACACGCAGGTCACGCCGAGGGTGTCCTTCGGCAGCGACCCCCACCCGACCACGCTCGACGCGTTCGCGGCTCCGCAGCCTCCGGTCGCGGTGACGCCCATCGCCTGCTTGAGCACCCCGAGGTGCTTCTGGTCGGCGGTCGAGGTGATCGTCCGGCCGCACGACGAGACCGGCCCGGTCCAGGCGTCGGCTCCGGCCCCGATCGCCGACGGACCGGTGACCTTCTGGTTGTTCGGGTTGTAGCTCCAGTTCACCGGGCCCGCCCAGCGGAACCCGAGCCGGGTGTACGAGGTGTTGGTGCAGCTCGTGGCCGCCTTCGTGGCCGACGTGGTGGCCGCTCCGCGCGTCACGACGGCGGCGGCCACCCGGTCGCGCAGCGCCTGGCGTTCCTGCCGGACGGCGGCCGCCGACCCGGACCACGCGTCGTCGACGCGCACCGCGACACCCGCGCGGCCGGTGTTCGTGATCGACACGTCCCCGCCGTCGTCGACGCCCGACGCGGCCACCGGCAGCGCGGAGACCGTGGTGCCCGGTTCCGGCACGACGAACTGCCGGCCGTCGGGCAGCACGATCGTCGGCGTGGCCACGGCGCACCCGCTCGCGAGCTGCTCGAGGGTGACACGGTCCCCGTTGCACGCCGGCGCTGCGACCGCCGGCGAACCCGGGCCGGTCGAGACGACGACCGCGGCCAGCGCGATACCGAGGGTGACCGCACCTGCGGTCCACGACGACGTCCTCACGATGATGGTTCTCCTGTCATGACGCGCCGAGGTCCCCCGGCGACCAAGACAGTGTGCGGAGCGCCACTCGGGGCAGTCAACCCCCCCGAACTGCCGCTCCCGGTCGGCCGATCGCTCCCGTCCGGCACCCGCACGAACCGCGGCGCCCCGCGGTCCCGCAGTCGGAAGCCGAGGTGCTGGTACAGCCCGATCGCCCCGGTGTTCCCGGCGGCCGCGTGCATGAGCGGGGTCTCGCCTCGCTCCCGGATCCCGTGCGCGACGGCGAGCACCAACCGACGCCCGAACCCCTGCCCCCGGTACGCCTCGTCCGTGCACACCGCGCTGATCTCGGTCCACCCCGGCGGGTGCAACCGCTCCCCCGCCATGGCGACGAGCCGCCCGTCCCGCCGGATGCCCAGGTACGTGCCGAGCTCGATCGTGCGCGGGAGGAACGGCCCCGGCTTCGTCCGCTCCACCAGGGCGGTCATCTCCGGCACGTCGTCGGGCGTCAGCACGACGGCTTCGTCGTCCGGCGCACCCTCGATCGCCTCACCGATCAACTGCACGCCGCCCGCGCCCTCGACGAGCTCCCACCCCTCGGGCAGGACGGCAGCCGCACCGACGCCGAGCATCCCGCCCGACCCGAGCAGCGCCCGGACGTCCTCCCAGTCCTGCGCGGTGGGTTGCTCGGGGATCCCCGTCCACACCGACACGTCGGTCTGGTAGCGGACCACGTCGCCGCGCCGCTCGGCGAACCGCGCGTGGTGGCTGTTCAGTGCGGCCATCGCGGGTGCGTCGAGCATGCGCGTCGGGGTTCCGTCGTCGGCGATCGTCAGGTCGAGGGTCCGGAGCGCCTCGCCGCGGGCATCACCACCACGGAACCCGAGGTCCTCGATCCGCCGACGATCGCCGTCCGCCCACCCGGCGGTGTCCGCGACGACGCCGGAGGCGTACTGGTTCGTGGCACGGTGGACGACCTGCTCGACCTCCGCTGCCGAGGCCACGAGGACCTCTCCGGGTCGGGGCAGCGCGGTCGAGGTCGGCGCAGTCGTCGTCATCCCTCCATTCTCCGCCCGCGGCGAGCGCCGCCGACGCATCGTTGCACCCGGTGACGCCGTGCCGCGGCTCGCACGGTGCGAGGGGGCCCACGCCCCGTGCGAGGTTCCGTACTCGGTGCGAGGGCACGTGCGCCGCACGGAGTACGGAACCTCGCACCAGACCGAGCACCAGACCGAGCGCCCCGCCCCGCCAGGCCTCACCCCAGCCGGGCCGCCACGAACTCCACCATCCGCCGCACGAGCAGCGCCTGCGACGACGCCCGCCGGTACTCGTGCCCCTCGCCCTCGAGCTCCAGGTACTCCACGTCGTGCGCCCGCTCCCGCAGCGCCGCGGCCACCTGGTGCGCCTCACCGATCGGCACGTTCGTGTCGAGCTCACCGTGCACGACGAGCAGCGGCGCCGTGACGTCGTCGATCGCACGCATCGGCGACAGTGCCGCGAGCAGGGCCTCGTCCTCGACGGGGTGGCCGTACTTCGTGGCGGCAGCGGCCGCGATCCACGGTTCGGTGTCCCGGTAGAAGGTCGCGAAGTCGCTCATCCCGCACACCGCGACCCCGGCCGCGAACACGTCGGGCGTGAAGGCCAACGACGCGAGCGTCGCGTACCCGCCGTACGAGCGTCCCTCGACGGCGACCCGGGAACGCTCGGCGTACCCGTTGGTCACCAGGAACCGAGCGCAGTCGACGACGTCGGCGAGCGCGTTCCACCGCAGCGCCAGGTCGTCGGCGTGCACGAACTCGTGGCCGTACCCGGAGGACCCGCGGATGTTCGGTGCGAACACGGTCACCCCGGCGGCGGCGAGCGCCTGGTGCTGCGGCGAGAACGTGGGTCGTTCCTGCGACTCCGGTCCGCCGTGCAGGTGGACGAGCGCTGCGCGGCCGGGAGGCACGGCACCAGCACCAGGGTCGGCCTCCGCCCCCGACGCGGTCGGCTCCACGGCCCGGTACAGCCACCCGGTCAGCTCCAGTCCGTCGCGGGCGGCGAACCGCTCGAGCGTCGGCTCGACCAGCTGCACGTCCGGCAGCACCGGTACGTCGGTGACCCGGCTCCAGGTCAGCGCGTTCGTGTCGAGTCGCCACAGTTCGCGCGGCCGGGTCGGTCCCTCGACGGCGAGCAGCACGCTCCGGCCGTCACGGCTGAGCACGGGGTCGGTGACGACGTACCCGGGCAGGTCCGGCACGGGGGTGCGCGAGGCGTCGTGGGTGTTGATGAGGTCGAGCTCACTGCGGCCGTCGACGTTCCAGACGAGCAGCAGCGTGCGGCCGGCGTCGTCGGCGTCCAGGTACTCGAGCTCGGCGTCGTCGCGCTCGACGATCCGCCGCGGTGTGCCGCGCCAGCCGTGCGGCCCGACCGGCTGCGCGACGAGTCCGCGGCGGGGCAGTCCGGCCTCGGTGGCGACGTAGGCGACGAGCGGGCTGGTCTCGCTCGCGGGCGAGGGCCGCAGGAACGCGATCTCGGCGGACCCGTCGGGGTCGTCGGCGAACAGGGCGTGGCTCTCGTCGGTCAGCCGGTCGACGACGACCACGAACTCCTGGCCGCGCTGGCCGTCGCTCAGCACGACGAGCCGTTCCTCCACCGACAGGTCGAGGATGTGGATGAGTTCCCCCACGGCCAGGTCGTCGCGATCACCGGTGACCGGGTCGACCAGGTACGCACGGGCCGGCTGCTCGGGCTCGGTCGAGGGCAGCGTGATGACGACCCGGTGCCCGCTGCGGCTCCACGGTCCGAGTTCGGCGTGCTGGTACCGCGAGCCGGCGATCTGCGCGGCGCCGGAGCCGTCCGGCCGCACCACCCAGACCTGTTGCTTCACGCCGCCGTCGGTTGCGATGGCGACGGCGAGCCACTCCCCGTCGGAGGACCACGACACCCGGATCACCGGGTCGTCGGACAGCGCGATCCGCACCGGTTCCGGCAACTCGCCGTCGACGACGACGTCCTGCACGAAGACCTCGGGGGTGCCGTGCCGGTCGCTCACGAACGCCACCCGCCGGGCGTTCCGGGTCATGGTCGGTCCCCACGACCCCCAGGCGGCGGTGAGGCGCGCACCCAGGTCGGCCGCGGCCCTGGTGGTGACCGACGGCTCGACGGTGGCCGACGACGCGACGCCCTGCGCGCCTCCAGTCCGGACGGAACCCACGGTCACCGCACCCCCTGCTGCTGCAGCCACATCTCGATCAGGCCGAGCTGCCAGAGCGCGTTCGCGCCGATCGCGGTCCTGGTGCTGTTCGGGTCCTGCAGCATCCGCTCGACGGTGGCGGGGTCGAAGAGCCCGCGCTCCCGCGCCTCGGGTGCGTGCAGCGCGTCGCGGACGCGCTCCAGGTACGGGCCCTCGAGCTGCCGGATGGCGGGGACCGGGAACGAGCCCTTGCTGCGGTCGATCACGGCGTCGGGCACGATCCCGCGCGAGGCGCGCTTCATCACGCCCTTGCCGCCGTCGGTGAGCTTCATCGACGGCGGGATCGCGGCGGCGAGCTCGACGAACTCGTGGTCCAGGAACGGCACGCGGGCCTCGAGCCCCCACGCCATCGTCATGTTGTCGACGCGCTTCACCGGGTCGTCGACGAGCATGATCGTGGTGTCGCTGCGGAGCGCGGCATCCACGCTCGTCTCCGCGCCCGGCCGTGCGAACTGGCGGTCCACGAAGGCCGACGGGGTGTCGTCGTCGCTCTTCCAACGCTCCCCGAGCAGGCCCTGCAGCGCGGGCCACCGGCGGTCCATGAAGACGGAGCGGTACGCCTCGGCGGCCTGGTCGCGCGGGACGTCGGCGAGCGGCGGGTACCAGTCGTACCCGGCGAGCACCTCGTCGGCGCCCTGGCCGGACTGCACCACCTTGACGTGCTGCGAGACCTCCTGCGACAGCAGGTAGAAGGCGACGCAGTCGTGGCTGACCATCGGCTCGCTCATGGCGGCGACCGCACCGTCGATGCCGTCGAGCAGGCGCGACGAGGGGATGTGGATGCGGTGGTGGTCGGTGCCGAAGTGCGCAGCGACCTGGTCGGAGTACTCGAACTCGTCGCCGGACTCACCGCCCGCCGCCTCGAACCCGATGCTGAACGTGGCGAGGTCCTGCTGCCCGGCCTCGGCGAGCAGCCCGACCACGAGCGAGGAGTCGATCCCGCCGGAGAGCAGCACCCCGACGGGGACGTCGGCCACCATCCGGCGCTCGACGGCGGTGCGGAGCGAGCCGATGAACGCCTGCTCCCAGTCCCGCTCGGACCAGTCGGCCCGGGCTGGGTCGCGCTCGAAGCGGGGCTCCCAGGAGACGGTGTCGTGCGCGGTGCCGTCGGGCTCGATCACCCGGACGGTCGCCGGCGGGAGCTTGCCGACGCCGGCCAGGATCGTGCGGGGCGCGGGGACGATCGAGTGGAAGCTCATGTACGAGGCGAAGGCGACGGGGTCGATGGACGTGTCGACTTCCTTGGTGCCGGTGCCGCTCGCGCCGCCGTCCCCCGCCAGGATCGCGGGCAGGGAGCTCGCGAACCGGAGCCCGCCGGGTACGGGCGCGACGTAGAGCGGCTTGATGCCGAGCCGGTCCCGCGCGAGCACGAGTCGGCCGCTGCCGTGCTCCCAGATGGCGATGGCGAACATCCCGATCAGGTGGTCGACGAACGCGGTGCCCCACTCGGCGTACGCCAGGGCGATGACCTCGGTGTCCGACGTCGACGCGAACCGGTGCCCCTTGCCGTGCAGCTCGTCGCGGAGCTGCCGGTAGTTGTAGACCATCCCGTTGTAGGCGATCGTCAGCCCGGCCTCGGCCAGCACCATCGGCTGCGCGCCCGCGGTGGACAGGTCGACGATGGACAGCCGTCGGTGCCCGAGCGCGACCGGGCCGCGAGCCCACAGACCGTCGCCGTCCGGGCCGCGGTGCGTCATGCAGCCGGTCATCCGGGCGACCGCCCCGACGTCCGGCGCTCGGCCGTCGAACCGGATCTCGCCCGCGAGTCCACACATCAGCGCTCTCCCTCGGTGTCCGCCGGGGCGTTCCCCACGATCCACGTGTCCTTCGCGCCGCCGCCCTGCGACGAGTTGACGACCATGCTGCCCTCGGGCGCGACGCGCGTCAGGGCGACGTCGGCCAGGTGCACGTCGTCCGGTCCGGTGCCCGTCGCGTAGACGAAGGCCCGCAGGTCCACGTGCCGCGGGTCGAGACCGGCGGGTCCGATCGTCGGGTGCGAGGACAGCTGCACCACCTCCTGCCCCACCCACCCGGCGGGGTCCGCGGCGATCTCGCGCCGTCGCTCGGCCACCTCGGGGGCGCTCGCGCTCGGTCCGATCAGGACCCCGCGGCCGCCCTCGCCGTCGACCGGCTTCGTCACGAGTTCCCCGACGCGGTCCAGGACCGACAGCCGTTCGACCTCGATGCTCGTGCGGTACGTCGGCACCGATGCCAGCAGGGGTTTCTCGTCCAGGTAGTACCAGATCAGGTCCGGCACGGTGACGTACATCGCCTTGTCGTCGACCAGCGCGTTGCCCGGCGCGTTCGCCAGGTAGACGCGTCCTGCCTCCGCCGCGTCGAGGATCCGCGCACCCAGGTCGGGAGCGTGCTCCGCGGTCAGCGCACTGACGTCGCGGTCGATCCGCAGGTACAGCCCGTCGAGCACGTCGCCCGTCGTCGCGTCGACCACGCGTCCGTCACGGACGTCCAGGTCCGACCCGGACAGGAGGCGCAACCCGGCCCCGTCGGCAAGCCTGCGGTGCTCGAACCACGCGCCGGCGGCGGGGCCGTCGCTGACCAGCGCGATCACGGGGTCGGTCGCGCCCGTCACCGCGGTGGTGTTCGCGCAGAGGGTCCGGCGGAGCCGGTCGGTCACGCCGTGCGGGTCGCGCAGGTGCGCCGGCCGCGGGGCGTCCGGCACGACGTCGTCCATCAGCTCGCGCAGGGCGATGCCGTACGCGACGCCCGAGGGCGAGCGGACGTTGTCCTCGAGCACCCGCCAGCCGCCGAACTCGTTGCGCACCAGGTCGAACCCGAGCACCGGCGCACGGACGGCGGTCGCCGGCAGCCGGGTGGCGTCCGGGTCCCAGCCGTTCGCGCCGACGAAGTGGTCCGCGTCCAGCACGCCGTCGGCCACGATCCGCCGGTCGCCGTACGCGTCACGCAGGAACAGCTCGATCGCGCGGGCACGCTGCCCCAGGCCACGCTCGAGCTGCGACCACTCGTACGCGCTGATCGTCCGGGGCACCAGGTCGCAGCCGAACGCCTGCGCCCCGCCGTCCACCACGAAGCCGACGTGGTGCTCGCGGGTCCAGACGTCGCGGGCGGTGCAGCGCTCGATCGCGGTCTCGGCGTCCCAGCCGTCGAAGAACGCCGCCAGGTCACGGAACGCCGGACGAGGGCGTGCCCCGGGGCCGACCGCCTCGTCGCCGGCGCGGACACGGTACCCGTGGATCGGGACCACGGGGTCCTCATCGCGTCCGGACGGGAGCCCCGCGGTGTCCTCCACCACCAGGGCGACGACGTCGTCCATCTCCCCGCGCTCGGCGTACGCGGTGCGCTGCCGGTCGGTGGAGTTGCCGCGGGCCAGGGTCGCGTCGAGCAGCTCCGTCACCGTTCCCCAGTCGCCGAGCTCCTCGAGCTCCGGGCGCAGGCGGGACACGAGCTGGCGCACCGCGACCTCGGCGGGCAGGCGTTCGGGGTGCTGTCCGAGGCCGACGAGTTCCCCGCTCAACCCGGAGCGGGCAGCCTGCCACATCGCCGCACGGTGCAGGGGTTCGCTGCGCGGGTGCCACTCGGCGCCCGACACGACCGACTTCTCGGCCTTGCGCACGGCGGCGCGGAAGAGTCCGGCGATGAGCACGGCGTCGTCCACCACCGGGGTCGCGTCGCAAACCCGGAGTTCGAGCGTCGGTGCGTGCGACGACGGCCGCACGTCGAAGTAGGCCATCTTCTTGTCGGCGATCACGCCCGAGGCGATCAGGTCGTCGAGCACCCGGTCGTACTCGGCGGCGTCCTCCACCGGACCGAAGCTGCCGGCCGACGGCCACCGCTGCCAGATGATGCTCCGGAACGAGGCGTACCCGGTGTCCTGCCCGTTCCAGAACGGACTCGACGCGCTCAGGGCGAGCAGCACCGGGAGCACCGGCGCCACCCGCTGGGCGATCAGCACCGCCAGGTCGCGGTCGCTCACCCCGACGTGCACCTGCAGGCCGCAGATGAGCTGTTCGTCGACGAGCATCCGGTACTGCTCCTGCATCCGGCCGTACCGACCGCCGGAGCTCAGCTCGAAGTCGGCGTACTCCGACCTCGGCGCGGTGCCGACGGCCGCGATGGTGACGCCGGCCGGGGCGATCGCGGCGCTGAGCTCACTGCGCAGGTCGACGATCACCCGCCGCAGGTCGTCGAGGGTCCGCACCACCGGGGTGTTCGTCTCGATCGTCGTGCGCTGCAGCTCGGCGCCGAAGCGGTCGGTGGGCAGTTTGGGCAGAAGGCGCGGGGCCTTCGCGGAAAGTCGGCCGGACTCGAGGTCGATGAGGTGCAGCTCTTCCTCGGCGCCGAGCGTCAGCTCTGCACTCATGGCTGGAACCTACGCGTGTGCCCTGTGGCGTGTCCGCCGCCGCTCCGCCCGACTCACGCTCGTAACATATGTCATATATTGGCTTGATGAACTCTCTCATCTCCGCCGTCGGGTTGTCCCGCTCGTTCCGCGGCCCCGGCGAACGGGAAGCCATCGTCCTCGACGACATCACGGTGTCCGTCCCCCGTGGCGAGTTCGTCACCATCGTCGGACCCAGCGGGTCGGGCAAGTCCACCCTGCTGCAGTGCCTGTCCGGACTGGACTCCCCCAGCTCCGGCTCGGTCCACATCGACGGCACTGACCTGGCGACGCTCCGCGGGGACGCCCTTGCACGGTTCCGACGCGACCACCTCGGGTTCGTGTTCCAGTCGTACAACCTCATCCCGGCACTGACGGCGTTCGACAACGTCGCCCTGCCGCTGCGCCTGGCGTCCGGCTCACTCGATCGGTCGGCCGTCCAGGACGCCCTCGCCGCCGTCGGCCTGTCCGACGTGGCCCGGCAGCGACCGGGGCAGCTCTCCGGCGGGCAGCAGCAGCGGGTGGCGATCGCGCGCACGATCGTCACGGCCCCCGACGTGGTCTTCGCCGACGAGCCGACCGGTGCCCTCGACTCCGAGTCCGGCGCGAGGGTGCTCGCCTTGCTGCAGGGCGCTGCCACGGGATCGCGCTCCGTGGTGATGGTCACGCACGACCTCGAGGCGGCGGCCCGTGGCGACCGGGTGCTCGTCCTGCGTGACGGCCGCCTGCACCGCGAACTCGTCGCACCGACCGCGGCCGACGTGCTGCAGGCGGTGTCCCGGTGATCGCCCGACTCGTCCTCTCCGAGGTGGCGCGGTCGTGGCGTCTGTGGACCGCCGCCTTCGTCGTGATGGTGCTCGCGGCCCTCGTCGCCCTGGTCTGCGCCGGGGACGTCTCGACCGCCGCCGCCGTCACCGACCCCGTCGACGCAGCCGGACTCCGGAACCACGCTCTGGTGTTCGGGGCGATGAACGCGATCGTGGTGATCGGTGCCCTGAACGTGCTCGTCGGCTTCTCGATCCGGACGCAGCGTCAGGACCACGCACGCTGGCAGCTGGCGGGGATCGGTCCCGGACTCATCGAGCGCGTGGTGCTCGCCCAGGCCGCGACGCTGGCCCTCGTCGCGTTCGCCACGGCCCTCGCACTCGTGCCGCTCGTGCTCGGCGCCCTGATGGCGTTCCTGTCGGCACCGCTGCGGAACCCGGGTGCAGCGGCACTCCAGCCGCGACTCGGGGGCGTCGAGACCATGGTCGCGCTCGTGGTGTTCGTCCTCGTGGTCCTGCTGAGCGCCATCGGGGCGGCACGCGCGGCCTCGAGGACCCCCGCACTCCTCGCCGTCCGGGAGCCCGAGCTCGAGCCGACGCGCCCCGGTCGCGCTCGACTCGTCACCGCGTACGCCCTCGGCGGCATCTCCCTGGCGATGTACGCCGCGACGCTGCTCGGCGAACGCGGGATGTCGATGCTCTTCCTCGTCCCGGCGATGGGCCTGGTCATCACATCGGCACCGTGGCTGTGTGGTTGGCTGGTCTCGGCGTGGACCACAGCAGTGCCCGCGGCGACGGCCCCCTGGTTCCTCGCCCGCGAGTCACTGCGCTTCCACGCTGCACGGAGCCACGCGGCGATCGCACTGCTCGCCGTGGCCGTGATGCTCGCCGCGCTCACCGGTCTGGCCGGCGTCTGGGACTCCCCGGCGTACTACCTGGGCGGCCTGGCGATCTTCGGCGGGCCGGTCCTGATCGTCCTGTTCACCGGGGCCGCGACCGTCGTGATGACCACGTCGGGTCGGCGGCGCGATGTCGCCCTGCTCGTCGTCGCCGGCGGGACGTTCCGGACCGCACTCGTCGGAGCCGTCCTCGAGGCCGTCGCGCTCGTCGTGACCTCGGTGCTCATCGCGCTGCCGTTCGCACTCGCGAGCATCCCCACCGCCCTGACGAGCTGGACCGACCCGCTCCGACCGGTGCCGTTCGTGATCGCGATCGGCCTGCTGATCATGCTCGTCGCGACCGTCAACCCCGTGCTGCAGGCCCGACGCCGGGCACTCGGCCCGCAGCTCGCCGGCACCGCCCCCTGATCACGGCGAAGGTCTGAAATACCACATAGGCTTGCCGAACGGGTCGCGTCTCCGCCGGGAAGCGACCCCAGGGCAACGATGAAGCCCACCACCGGTAGGACGGTGATGGGCTTCGAGTTGCTCTCCGAGTGGAAAGCCGGGACGGGCAACAGCCGTTCCCGAGTCGTAACGCTCGGGTCCAGTGTAATCGCGCTCCGGCTCGATTGCACGCCCGTCCCGGTCCACCGCTCCTCGTGTCCGCCGGCGCTGACGCCGGAGGTGGTCTCGATGTCGAACGACACCGATCCCAAGCCCAGGCGTCGGGTGTTCTGGCTGGGGGTCGCGGGCTTGCTCGTGAACCTCACCAGGCTCCTGGTCGACCTGGCCCGGAAGGACTGAGACAAGGACGTGCCGCACCGATCGCGATCGGTGCGGCACGTTCAGGGACGATGGCTCAGCCGCGGGTCCGGGCCAGCCGCCGGTTGAGCGCCCCGTTCAGCAGCGCGACGAGCAGCCCCACCGCGAACACCAGCGTCCCGAAGCACAGCACCTGCGGCGGCATCCCGGCCTTCGCGGCGCCGTAGACGAACAGCGGGAAGGTGACCGCGGGCCCGGCGACGAACGAGGTGATCACGTAGTCGTCGATCGACATCGCCAGCGCCAGCAGCCCGGCGGCGAGCATGCCCGGCGCCAGCAGCGGCAGGGTGACGAGCCGGAAGGCCTGGAACGGTGTCGCCCCGAGGTCACCCGCGGCCTCCTCGAGCGCCCTCGAGGTCCCCGCGATCCGAGCCCGCAGCACCACGACCACGTAGGCGACGTCGAACGCCACGTGCGTGATGAGCACGGTCAGGAACCCGGTGCCGAGCCCCACCGACAGGAAGAACGAGAGCGACGCGGAACCGACGACGATCGACGGCGCAGCGATGTCGGCGAACACGACGGTGTTCACGACACCGCGACCCGGGAACCGGTACCGCTCCAGCGCCAGCGCGAGGGGCAGCCCGATCGCGACGGAGACGATGGCGGCGAGGAACGCGACGAGCACCGAGGTGACGAACGCCGCCCCGAGCCCGGACACGTTCACCAGGTTCGCGTACCAGTAGGTCGTGAAACCGTTCCAGGCGAACGACAGCCGGTTGGTGGGGGCGTCGTTGAACGAGTACACGATCATGTAGACGATCGGCACCAGGGTGATCGCGATCGTCACCCAGTACACGATGGCGAGCCAGGGCCCACGACGGTTCACCCCGTGACGACGCGGACGGCCGGCGACGGAACCGGTCACGGGCGAGGCCGGAGCGGCGGCGGATCGGGACGGTGCGACGGCGGTCATACGAGGTCCTCGAGGTCGTCGGTTCCGGAGACGCGGGCGTAGATGAACAGGCTGATGCCGAGCACGACCATGAGCACGGTCGACAGGGCTGCAGCGACGTTGTACTGCTGGTTGCCGGAGTAGGCGTCCTGGATCGCCTGACCGATCGTGTACGTGTTCGTGCCGCCGAGCAGGGCCGAGTTCACCGGGTCGCCGACGCTGTCGATGAAGACGAGCAGCACCCCGGCGAAGATGCCCGAGCGGGACAGCGGCAGCGTGGTGTGCCAGAACGCCCGGAACTTGCCGGCGTACAGGTCGTTCGCGGCCTCGCCGAGTCGTGGGTCGATGCGCTCGAGGGCGGCGTAGATCGGCAGCACCATGAAGGCCAGGTCGTTGTAGGCGTCGCCGAAGATCACCGCGCCGCCGGTGCCGAGGATGTGGAAGTCCTTGCCGGCCAGCCCGAGCGCCTGCAGCGTCGTGACGACCGGGCCCTGCGACGCGAGCACGAACGCCCACATGTCGGTCCGGATGATGAACGACACCAGGAAGCTGATGAACACGAGCATGAGCAGCGGGTTCTTCCACCGCGGGGACACCCGGAAGGCGATGAAGTACGCCACCGGGTACCCGACGACGATGCAGGCGATCGTGGCGGCGGCGCCGTACCAGAGCGACCGGAGCAGGAACGTCAGGTAGGGCACCTGCGGGTCGACGAACAGCGAGCCGTAGATCCCGAAGTTCCAGGTGAACGTGTAGCCGTCGTCCGGGTTGCCGGTCATGAGCGAGACGATCAGCCCGGACACCAGCGGGATGACGAAGAACACGCAGAGGTACGCGGTGCCGACGAGCGCCAGGAAGAACGGTGTGCTCCGACGGCGTCCACGCCGCACCGGCGCCGGGCTGGCGGAACCACCGGGAGCGAGCCCCGGCGCCACTCCGACCGCGCTCACGACTGCACCACCGCGTTGAAGATGCCGTTCCACTCCGAGTACTCGTCGTAGTTCTCGAACACCCGGAACTCGTGCGACTGCTCCAGCACGTCCGCAGAGGGGAACACGAGCGGGCTGTCCGCCACGGTGGCGTCGTCGAGTTCGTCCCGCACGTAGTCCTCGGCCGCGGGCACCGGGCAGACGTAGTTGACCCAGTCCTCGACGATCCCGGCGACCTTCGGCGTGTAGTAGAAGTTCATCCACTCCAGCGCCGACACCGGGTTCGCGGCCTGCCGTGGGATGAGCATGTTGTCGTGCCAGGTCATCTGCCCCTCTTCCGGCGTGACGAACTCCAGGTCGGGGAACCCGGACTGCTGCGCCTGGAACACGTCGCCCGACCACGCCTGGGTGATCCAGGTGTCGCCGTTCTCCAACCGGTTGATGTAGCTCTGGTCGTAGAAGCCGGTGACGCTCGGCCGCAGTTCGCGCAGCCAGGCCTGGGCCTTCCGCCAGTCGGCGGGCGTCGAGGTCTCCGGGTCGATGCCGAGCGCGAGCAGTCCGAGCGACCCGAGTTCGGTGTTGTCGCTCATCAGTCCGATGCGGCCCGTGAAGGCCGGGTCCTGCAGGTCCTTGAGCGAGGTGATCTTCCGCCCGGTGTACTTCGGGTTGTAGGCGAGCCCGGTGAACCCGGTCTGCCAGACGACGGAGTGCTTGTTGCCCGGGTCGTAGATGGGGTCCTTCACGGAGTCCGAGGCGTTCGCGGCGAAGTTCGGCAGCCGCGAGTGGTCGAGTTCGCACACGAACCCGTTCTTGATCATCTGGGTCAGCTCGAACCCGTTCGTCATGACGACGAGGTCGTAGCCGGTCGCACCGTGCGCCCGCAGGATCGGTGAGACGGTCGCGTAGAAGGTCGCGTTGTCCTGGATCACCGCCTGGTAGTCGACCGCGATGCCGGTCTCCTGCTTGAACAGCGCCAGGGACTCGGACTTGCCGTGGTCGGAGTCGATGTACAGCGGCCAGTTCGCGAAGTTCAGGGTGCCGGTCGCCTTCGCGTCCTTCCAGAACGCCGCCCAGTCGACGGTGTCCTCGGCGCCGGCGGCGGCGGAGCCCTTGATGCTGCAGCCGGTGAGCAGGGCGGCCAGCGCGGCGGCCCCGCCGCCTGCCAGCAGGCCGCGTCGGCTCACGCGGGCCGACGTCAGCCCGCGCAGCAGGTCCGGACCGGGCACCGCGCCGGTCACGCGAGCGATCCTGCCGTGGCGGGGACGGACTGGAGGCCCGGGTCGTCCTGGGTGGTGACGGTCGCGTCGGACGCGGGGTGCGCCTCCAGGCCGAACCCGTGGTCGACGCCCCACGTGAGCCAGACCTCGGTGCCGGTCGCGATCCGCGGCCCGCCCTTCGAGTTCTGCGCGAACACCGAGACGCGCCCGGCGCCCGGCACGTCGACCAGGTACTGGGTGCTGACGCCGGAGAACGAGACGTCCACGACCCGACCGGGGCCGAGGATGTTCCGTCCGGCCTCGGGGGTCGGTTCGGCGGTGCGGATCTTGAGCTTCTCGGGCCGGACGCCGACGACGACGCGACCGGTCGTGGCGACGGCTCGGTCGGCCGGCACCGCGATGGAGCCGGCCGCGGTGGCGACGACGAGCAGGCCGGCGTCGGTGCCGCGGACCTCGCCCTCGAGCAGGTTCGACTGGCCGAGGAAGTTCGCGACGAACGCGGTGCGCGGCAGCTCGTACAGGTCTTGCGGGCTGCCCATCTGCTCGATCCGGCCGCCGTTCATGACGGCGACCGTGTCGGCCATCGTCATCGCCTCTTCCTGGTCGTGGGTGACGTGCAGGAACGTGAGCCCGACCTCGGCCTGGATCGTCTTCAGCTCGAGCTGCATCTGGTGGCGGAGCTTCAGGTCGAGGGCGCCGAGGGGCTCGTCGAGCAGCAGCAGTGCCGGCCGGTTCACGATCGCGCGGGCCAGGGCGACGCGCTGCTGCATGCCGCCGGAGAGCTGGGCGGGCCGCTTCGACGCCGATCCCTCGAGCTCGACGAGCCGCAGCGCTTCCGTGGCCTTCGTCATCGGGTCCGGGATCCGGCGGCGCTTCAGCCCGAACGCGACGTTGTCGAGCACGCTCATGTGGGGGAACAGCGCGTAGTTCTGGAACACCGTGTTGACGGGCCGCTGGTACGGCTTCGTGTCGGTGACGTCCTGGCCGCCGATGGTGATGGTGCCGCTCGTGGGTTCCTCGAGCCCGGCGACGAGCCGCAGGGTCGTCGTCTTGCCGCAGCCCGACGGGCCGAGCAACGCGAAGAACGAGCCGGCGGGCACCGTCAGGTCAAGGCTGTCCACCGCGGTGTGGCCGGGGAAGGACTTCGTGATCTGGTCGAGGCGGAGATCCGCTCCCGATTCGGCGAACGTTCCGGTCATTGCCATGGTGCCTCCAGGGGGTGGTCGGCCTCAGCCGATGTAGGACATGACGTGCTTGATGCGGGTGTAGTCGTCGAAGCCGTACTGGGACAGGTCCTTGCCGTACCCGCTGTGCTTGAACCCGCCGTGCGGCATCTCGGCGACGATCGGGATGTGCGTGTTGATCCACACGCAGCCGAAGTCCAGGTCACGGGCGAAGCGCATCGCACGCGCGTGATCGGTCGTCCACACCGAACTCGCCAGGCCGTACTCGACGCCGTTCGCCCACGTCAGGGCCTGCTGTTCCGTCGAGAACCGCTGCACGGTCTGCACGGGGCCGAAGATCTCCTGCTGCACGGCACGGTCGTCCTGGCGCAGGCCGGCGACGATCGTGGCCTCGTGGAAGTACCCGCGGTCACCCTGTCGTGCGCCGCCGAGCTCGATCGTCGCGTGGTCGGGCAGCGTGTCCAGGAACGACTGCACGTGCGCGAGCTGGTTCGCGTTGTTGACGGGGCCGTAGTGACCGTCCGACCCGGTTCTCGCGTTGACGCGTGCCTCTGCTGCGAGCGCTGCGACGAACTCGTCGTGGATGCCCTGTTGCACGAGCAGCCGGGTGGCGGCGGTGCAGTCCTGTCCGGCGTTGAAGAACCCGGCGGCGACGATCCCGGCCACCGCCGAGGGGATGTCGGCGTCGTCGAACACGATCACGGGTGCCTTGCCGCCGAGCTCCAGGTGGGTGCGCTTGAGGTCCCCGGCGGCGGCACGGGCGACCTCGACGCCGGCCCGGACGGACCCGGTGATGGACACGAGCTGCGGGGTGGGGTGGTCGATCATCGCGGCGCCGGTGGTGCGGTCCCCCACGACGACGTTCAGGACCCCCGGCGGCAGGAACTCGGCGGCGACCTCGGCGAGCAGCAGGGTCGACAGGGGTGTCGTGTCGCTCGGCTTGAGCACGGTGGTGTTCCCCGCGGCGAGCGCCGGCGCGAACTTCCACACCGCCATGTTGAGCGGGTAGTTCCACGGGGTGACCTGGGCGACGACACCGATGGGTTCACGCCGGACGAACGAGGTGTGGTCGGCCAGGTACTCGCCGGCGCTCCGGCCCTCGAGGTTCCTGGCGGCCCCGGCGAAGAAGCGGATCTGGTCGACGGAGAGCAGGATCTCGTCCTCGACCAGGGTGGCGCGGGGCTTCCCGGTGTCGAGCGACTCGAGGTCGGCGAACTCCGACGCCCGCTGCTCCATCGCGTCGGCGATCCGGAACAGGGCGAGCTGCCGTTCGGCGGGGGTGGTGCGGCGCCAGGTCTCGAACGCGGTCGCGGCCGCATCGAAGGCGGCGTCGACGTCGGCGGGGGTGGACACCGGGGACGTGCCGTAGACGTGCTCGTCGGTCGGGTCGACCAGGTCGAACGTGGTGTCGGCGGTCGACTCGACCGAGGCACCCCCGACGAAGTTCCGCACGACCCGGGTGTCGGTGTCCGCCGTCGCCGTGCTCTGTGCGTCCAGCATGGCGGTGATACTGACACGGATTCCGGCGGCGCGGAAGAAGGATCCGGAGGTTGTGGAGAACCGTAACAACGGAAATCGTCGCGAAACACGGTGTTCACAACGGAATCCCTTGCGCACCCCGAACCTCGCTGCCATGCTGTCCGGCATGGCGGCAGCACCACGACGTCCGGGACCGATCGACGACACCTCGAAACGGATCATCGAACAACTCCAGGCGGACGGGCGCCGCCCGTACGGCGAGATCGGCAAGGCCGTCGGTCTCAGTGAAGCGGCGGTCCGACAGCGCGTGCAGAAGCTGACCGAGACCGGCGTCATGCAGATCGTCGCGGTCACCGACCCGATGCAACTGGGCTTCCACCGCCAGGCGATGATCGGCATCCGGGTCAGCGGCGACACCCGAACCGTCGCCGATGCCCTGGAGCAGCTGCCGGCGGTCGACTACCTCGTGATGACCGCCGGCAGCTTCGACCTGATGGTCGAGGTCGTGTGCGAGGACGACGACGACCTGATCGAACTGCTCAACGGCACCATCCGGGCCATCCCGGGCGTCGCCGGCACCGAGACCTTCGTCTACCTGCAACTCCGCAAACAGCTCTACGACTGGGGAACGCGATGACCATCTCCGACCAGAAGACCGAACAGCCCACCCGCCTCGGCTCGTACGACCCGTTCGCACCGGTCGACGACGCCGACCTGCAGCGGAAGTCCCGGGACCACCTGTGGATGCACTTCGCCCGGCACGGTGCGAACCAGGCCGGTGCCGACGTGCCGATCATGGTGCGCGGCGAGGGCCACCACGTCTACGACAGCCACGGGAAGGAGTACATCGACGGGTTGTCCGGCCTGTTCGTCGTCGCCGCCGGGCACGGGCGGAAGCGCCTGGCCGAGATGGCCGCGAAGCAGGCGGAGACGCTGAGCTTCTTCCCGATCTGGTCGTACGCGCACCCCGCGGCGATCGAGCTCGCCGACCGGCTGGCCGAGCACGCCCCCGGTGACCTCAACAAGGTCTTCTACTCCACCGGCGGCGGCGAGGCGGTGGAGACCGCCTTCAAGCTCGCGAAGTACTACTGGAAGCTCCAGGGCAAGCCGATGAAGCACAAGGTGATCTCCCGTGCGGTCGCCTACCACGGCACCCCGCAGGGCGCCCTGGCGATCACCGGCATCCCGGCGATGAAGGAGATGTTCGAGCCCCTGACCCCCGGTGGCTTCCGGGTACCGAACACGAACTCGTACCGCGCCGAGGAGATGGGCTTCCCCGGCGGCACCGAGGAGCAGTTCGGCTTCTGGGCGGCGGAGCGGATCCGCGAGATGATCGAGTTCGAGGGCCCCGACACCGTCGCCGCGGTGTTCCTCGAGCCGGTGCAGAACTCGGGCGGCTGCTTCACCCCGCCGCCCGGGTACTTCCAGCGGGTGCGCGAGATCTGCGACGAGTACGACGTGCTGCTCGTCTCGGACGAGGTCATCTGCGCCTTCGGCCGGATCGGCACGATGTTCGCCTGCGACACCTACGGCTTCGTGCCGGACATGATCACGTGCGCCAAGGCGATGACCTCCGGGTACTCCCCGATCGGCGCGACGATCATCAGCGATCGCCTGTTCGAGCCGTTCTCCAAGGGGGACACGACCTTCTACCACGGCTACACGTTCGGGGGGCACCCGGTGTCGGCCGCCGTCGCGATGGAGAACCTCGACATCTTCGAGGAAGAGGGGCTGCTCGCCAACGTGCAGCAGAACGCCCCGCTCTTCCGCGCCGAGCTCGACACCCTGCTCGACCTGCCGATCGTCGGGGACGTCCGCGGTGACGGCTACTTCTACGGCATCGAGCTCGTCAAGGACAAGGCCACCAAGACGACCTTCGACGACGACGAGTCCGAGCGGCTGCTGCGCGGGTTCCTGTCGAAGGCACTGTTCGACGCGGGGCTGTACTGCCGGGCCGACGACCGCGGTGACCCCGTCGTGCAGCTCGCACCGCCGCTGACCATCGGGCAGCCGGAGTTCCGCGAGATGACGTCGATCCTGCGGAGCGTCCTGTCCGAGGCCTGGACGAAGATCTGACCGTGGGCGGCTACCGGGGCGTCTCGTTCTGGCTCGACCAGCTCGCGTCCACCGGACGCGACGACCTGACGCCCCGGCCGCCGCTCGACGGCGACACGACGGCCGACGTCGTGATCGTGGGCGGTGGACTGACGGGTCTCTGGACCGCGTGGTACCTGCACCGGGCCGACCCGGGCCTCCAGATCGTCGTCCTGGAACGCGAGATCGCCGGCTTCGGCGCGTCCGGTCGGAACGGCGGCTGGTGCTCGGCGCTGTTCCCGCGGTCCGCCTCCGCGATCGCCGAGGAGCACGGGCGCGACGCCGCCCTGGCGCTCCGGGCCGCCATGCGCGACACCGTCGACGAGGTCGGCCGCGCCGCGGCCGAAGCCGAGGTCGACTGCGACTACGTGAAGGGCGGGACCGTCCTGTACGCACGCTCCGCCGTGCAGGAACGCGCCGCCCACGACGAGGTCGCGTCCTCCGCGGCATGGGGCGACGACATGACCTGGCGACCCGCTCGAGCGGGCGACGCCGCCGGATCGGCGGGTGTCGCGTGGACCCCGGACTGCGCGCGCGTGCAGCCCGCCGCGTTGGTGCGTGGCCTCGCGGCCGCCCTGGAGGCCCGTGGCGTCCGAATCGCGGAGCACACGCCCGTCTCGTCCTGGGATCGCGGGCGTGTGGTCACGTCGCGTGGCACCGTCACGGCGGGCGCCGTGGTGATCGCGGTCGAGGGCTACGGAGCCCAGCTGGAGCAGACGAAGCGGCGGATCCTGCCGCTGTACTCGCTCATGATCGCGACGGCCCCGCTGCCGGCGTCCGCGTGGGAGCGCATCGGGCTCGAGCACGGGCAGACGTTCTCCGACTACCGGCACCTGCTCGTGTACGGGCAGCGCACGGCCGACGACCGGCTGGCGTTCGGCGGCCGCGGAGCCCGCTACCACTGGGGGTCCTCGATCACGCCCGGGTACGACCGGGTGCCGCGGGTGTTCGAGCACCTGCGGAAGGCCCTGGTCGACCTGTTCCCCGTCGTCGCGGACGCCCCGGTCACCCACACGTGGGGCGGACCGCTCGGGGTCCCGCGTGACTGGTGCGCCTCGGTGACCTGGGACGGCCACGTCGGCAGCGCCGGCGGGTACGTCGGGGACGGCCTGTCGACGACGAACCTGGCCGGACGGACCCTCGCCGACCTCGTGCGCGGCGAGTCGACGGCACTGACCGCGCTGCCGTGGGTGAACCACCGATCGCCCGACTGGGAGCCCGAGCCGCTGCGGTTCCTCGGGGCGAACGCGGGACTCGTCGCGACCGACCTGGCCGACCGCGAGGAAGCGCTGACCGGGCGGCCGAGTCTGGCGGCCCGGCTGATGGCACCGCTGACCGGAGGACACTGATGGCTGCCGGTCTCGACGCCGACGTCGTGGTCGTCGGGGCGGGGATCGCCGGGCTCGCCGCCGCCCGGGCGCTCGCACTCGGCGGGCAGCGAGTCGTCGTGCTCGAGGCCCGCGACCGGATCGGCGGGCGCACCTGGACCGATGCGTCACTCGGGGTGCCGGTCGACCTCGGCGCCTCGTGGATCCACGGGGTCGACGGCAACCCGCTCTGGGCCCTGGCGTCGGCGTTCGGCATCGACACCGTGGAGTTCACGGTCGGCAGCTTCCAGTTCGACGGCCGGCCGATCGCGTGGCACGACCCGTCCGGCGCCGCACTCTCCACCGAGGACACGTCGGCGTTCGTGGCGGACCTGCACACCGTCGACGCGGCCCTCGACGCCGTCGTCGCGCAAGCGCCCCCACCCTCGACCTACGCGGCCGCCGTCGACACCGTGCTGCGGTCGCTGCAGTGGCAGGGCGACCGGGCCGCACGGGTCCGCGAGTACACGGCTCACCGCTCCGAGGACCTCTGCGGTGCCCCCGTGACCGTCCTCGACGCGCACGGCCTCGACGAGGAGCACGTCCCCGGCGACGAGGTGGTGTTCCCCGGCGGCTACGCCCAGTACGCCCGCGCGCTGGCCGAGGGTCTCGACGTCCGGCTGTCGTCGATCGTGCGGTCGGTGACCCAGGCCGGCGACTCGGTGACGGTGGGACTCACCGACGGCACCACCGTGGTCGCCCGGCAGGTCGTCGTCACGGTGCCGCTCGGGGTGCTGCAGGCCGGCGACGTGGTCTTCACTCCGCCCCTGTCCGCACCGGTGACCGGAGCGCTCGACCGGCTCGGGATGGGCACCTACGACAAGGTGTTCCTGCGGTTCCCCTCACGGTTCTGGGGCGACTCGTGGGTGGTCCGGCAGCAGGGGTCCGTCGGGGTCGACTGGCACTCCTGGTACGACATGTCCCGGGTGACCGGTGCGCCGGTGCTCGCCGCCCTGGTCGGTGGTGCCGGAGCCCGTCGGCTCGAGACCCTGCCGGACGCCATGGTCGTCGACGAGGGGGTGGTGGCGCTGCGGAGGATGTTCGGCGCGTCCGTCCCCCGGCCCGAGGCGTTCCGGATCACCCGGTGGGCCGAGGACCCGTTCTCGCGGGGCTCGTACTCGTACCTGCACGTCGGGGCGTCACCCGACGACCACGACCTGCTCGGCACCCCGTCCGGCCGGGTGCAGCTCGCCGGCGAGGCCACCTGGAGCGACGACCCGGCGACGGTGCACGGTGCGCTGCTGTCCGGGCTGCGCGCGGCCGGGCGGTTGCTCGGCACCCAGGTCGAGCCGCTCTCGCTCGCCGACCCGCTGTCCAGGCCCTGAGCGCCACACCCCCGCGGGTGTCGGCCCGTGCGACACTCGCTCCGTGACCCCGACGAGGACCCGACCGAGACACGAACACCGGGCACCGGTGGCCGTCGCGGTCCTGGTGAACCTGGCGCTGAGCCTGTTCCTGCCGGACGAGGTGCTGTTCTTCCCGTCGTGGGTGGTGCCAGTCCTGGGCGTCCTGCTGCTCGCCCCGCTCATCGTCTTCAACCCGCGGCGTCTGACGCGCGAGACCACCTGGTCACGGTGGCTGTCGTTCGCGCTGGCGGCCCTGCTCACCGTCGCCAGCCAGCTCACCGTCGTCCGGACCATCACCGAGCTGCTCGGCGGGCACGCGGACGGTGCGGCCGTGCTGCTCACCGCGCTGCAGGTCTGGGTGAGCACGATCATCGTGTTCGGGCTCGTCTACTGGGAGCTCGACCGCGGGGGTCCGGTGGCACGGCGTCGCCCCGAGCTGTGGGCGAGTGCCGAGGCAGACTTCCAGTTCCCGCAGGAGACCGACCCGAAGACCGCGGACTGGCGGCCGGTCTACCTCGACTACCTCTACGTGGCGATGACGAACATGATGGCGTTCAGCCCGACGGACACGATGCCGATGACCGTCCGGGCGAAGATGATCATGGCCTACCAGGCGCTCAGCGGGTTCATCCTGCTGGCGCTGGTCATCTCGCGCGCGGTCAACATCATCAGCTGACCCTCCCGACACGACCCGACGGGCACCCCGCGCGAGATGCGCGGGGTGCCCTGGGGCTCAGCCCTTGCGCCACAGCTCGAGCAGGAACCGGGCCACGGTCACGAGCAAGCTCGCGATCCCCAACCACGGCACTCGACGGCCGCGACGCGGTTCGGTGTCGTTCGACATCGGACCACCTTCGTGTCAGCGCCGGCGGACACGAGAAGCGCAGGCCGAGGGATGCAACTCGCTCGACGAGCGCGTTACACTGGCTCCGAGTTTCAGGCTCGGGACCCAGTTCGTCCCTCGTTCTCCACTCGGAGGACAAATCGAAGCCCACCACTGTTGCTGCAGTGGTGGGCTTCTTCTCTGCCCGGGCCCGCGTCCCGGCGACGACACGGAACCCGAGACCAGCATACTGATATTCGAGGGTCGAAGCCGGGGTCTTGCGTCAATTGATCGTGTGATCAACAATGGCGCATGGACGTCGTCACCGCACCCTCGCTCCCGTCGCCGCTGCACGCCGACACCGGCGCACCCCGCCGGTCCCTCCGCGTCGCCCTCGTGCAGGTGCGGTGGCTCCCCGACCCGGACGAGCACCGGGCCCAGCTCGCCGACGGCATCGCGACCGCCGCAGCGCACGGAGCCACCGCGGTGTTCCTGCCCGAACTGACGCTACGCCGCTACCCGGGCGACTCCCCGGCGAGCGGGACCCCGAAGGACCTCGCCGAGTCGCTGCAGGACGGTCCGACCGTCGCCTTCGCCCGTGCCCAGGCGATCGAGCACGGGGTGTTCGTGCACGCCTCCCTCTACGAGCGGCCGGATGACGACGACCAGCCCGACGACCCGCGCGGGTACAACACCGCCGTCCTCGTCGGGCCCGACGGCACCCTGGTCGGCCGGACCCGGAAGACCCACATCCCGATCAGCGCCGGCTACCACGAGGACACGTACTTCCGCCCGGGGACGGACGACGACGCCTTCCCGGTGTACGAACCCGCCGGACTCGGTGCGCGCCTCGGGCTGCCGACGTGCTGGGACGAGTGGTTCCCCGAGGTCGCCCGTTCCTACGGCCTCGCCGGGTCCGAGGTGCTCGTGTACCCGACGGCGATCGGCTCCGAACCGACCTTCCCCGACTTCGACACCGCGCCGATCTGGCAGCGGGTGATCGTGGCGAACGGCATCACCGCCGGACAGTTCATGGTCGTGCCGAACCGGTGGGGTGACGAGGGCGACATCACGTTCTACGGCTCGTCCTTCATCTCGGACCCGTTCGGCCGGGTGCTCGTCGAGGCGCCCCGTGACGCGAGCGTGGCGCTCGTCGCCGACCTCGACCTCGACGCCCGGACGGAGTGGCTCCGGCTGTTCCCCTTCTACCTGACCCGGCGACCCGACCTGTACGCCGGGCTCGTCGACCCCGTCGACGAGCAACGCCACGCGTACGGCGCACGCGACGCGATCGACGCGGCCCTGGCCGTGGAACCGGCCACCGCCGGGCGCGGGGCGCGCGCATGACGTGGGTGATGCCTCCCGAGACGGCTCCGCAGGAACGCACCTGGATGGCGTTCCCGCGCCCCGGCCTGACGCTCGGCGACGACGCGGCGAGTGCCGAGGCCGCGCGCGCGGCGTGGGCGACCACGGCCAACACGATCAGCGAGCACCAGCCGGTGACCGTCGTCGTGGACCCCGTCGCACGCGCGGATGCCGCTCGCCTGCTGTCGTCCGACGTGGACGTGCTCGAGGCGCCCCTCGACGACTTCTGGATGCGCGACATCGGTCCGACGTTCGTCGTCGACGACGACACCGGGCGACTCGGCGCAGTCGACTGGGTCTTCAACGGCTGGGGGGCGAACCCGTGGTCGACCTGGACGCGTGACGCCGAGGTCGCCGCGACGGTCGCCCGTGCTGCGCGAGCCTCGCGGATCCCGTCGTTGCTCGTCAACGAGGGCGGGGCGATCCACGTCGACGGCACCGGCACCGTGCTCGTGACGGAGACGGTGCAGCTCGACCCGCGCCGGAACCCGTACGCCGACCGGGAGCGCGTCGAGCTGGAGCTGGCGCGCACGATCGGCGCCACACGGGTGATCTGGCTGCCCCGCGGTCTGACGCGCGACTACGACGGCTTCGGCACCCGGGGGCACGTCGACATGGTGGCGACCTTCGCCGACCCGAACACGGTCCTGCTGCACGCCCAGCCGGATGCGGGTCACCCGGACCACCTGGTCATGCCCCAGATCCGGCGAGCGCTCGAGCAGGCGACCGACGCGACGATCATCGAGTTGCCCGCCCCCTCGACGCTGTCGGACGACGGTGGACCGGTGGACTGGAACTACGTGAACCACGTCGTGGTGAACGGTGCCGTGATCGCCTGTGCGTTCGGCGACCCGGTCGCTGACGACCGCGCCAGGGGCATCCTCGCCGAGGCGTACCCGGGCCGACGGGTCCGCTCGATCGACGCGCGACAGGTGTTCGCGCGCGGCGGCGGGCTGCACTGCATCACGCAGCAGCAACCGGTGGCCTGAACCACCGCCGCGGTGTACAGCGGGTGCCGATCACCTGTACACCGCGGCCGGTCCACCCACTGCCGACCCGTCGGTATGGTGCTCCGAACTGATCCGGGCGACGCTGCCCGGCCCCGAAGAGCAGGGAAGTCACATGGCATCACCGATCGCGGTCACCGCGCCGGCAGCACCGGTGCGCGGCGGGTCGCTGAAGCGGAGCCTCGGGCTCTGGGCGATCGTCGGACTCGGCCTCGGCTACATGACCCCGACGGTCGTGTTCGACACCTTCGGCATCGTCTCCGGGCAGACCGACGGCGCGGTGCCGAGCGCCTACCTCATCGCACTCGTCATCATGGCGCTCACCGCGATCAGCTACGGGAAGATGGTGCGCGTCTACCCCGCGGCCGGTTCCGCGTACACGTACGTCCGGGAGTCGATGCACCCGAACCTCGGCTTCATGGTCGGCTGGGCGTCACTGCTCGACTACCTGCTGCTGCCGATGGTGAACGCCCTGATCATCCGGCTCTACCTGGAGCAGGTGTTCCCGGAGCTGCCCCCGTGGGTGACCGTCGTCGTGTACACGGTGTTCGTGACGACGGTGATCTGCCTGTCGATGCGCGGCACGTCGAACCTCAACATGGTGCTGCTCATCGGTGCGGTCCTGGCGATGATCGCGTTCGTGGTCTTCACCGTGATCGAGCTCACCCACGGTGCCGGTGCGGGCACGATCGTCAGCGCCGAACCCTTCGTCCACGACGGCGTGACGATGTCGGCCCTGCTCACCGGGGCGACGGTGGTGTGCTTCTCGTTCATCGGCTTCGACGCGGTGACGATGTACACGGAAGAGGCGAAGTCGATCCGCATCATGCCGAAGGCGATCATGCTGACCGTCCTGCTCGGTGGCGCGATCTTCCTGGTCTCCGCCTACTTCGCCCAGCTCCGCTTCCCCACCAACGCACCGTTCGGCGAGTTCACCGACGACCCGCTCCCCCAGATCGGCCTGCTCGTCGGCGGTCCGGCGTTCCAGGCGGTCCTGGTGTCGGCCGGGTTCGTCGCCGCACTCGCCTCGGGTCTCGCGTCACACGCCAGCGTCGCCCGCATGCTCATGGTGATGGGTCGGAACAACGTGCTGCCGAAGCGGGTCTTCGGCTACGTGCACCCCCGTACGCACACCCCGGTGTTCAACGTGGTCTTCGTCGGCGCGGTCACCCTGCTGGCGATGAGCTTCTCACTCGACACGATCGCGGCCTACATCAACTTCGGCGCGCTCATCGCGTTCACCTTCGTCAACGCCACCGTGATCGTGCACTTCGCGATCCGGAACGGACGCCGTCACACGGCGGGCGACCGCTGGCGCTACATCGTGCTGCCGGGGGTCGCGATGCTCCTGACCGGGGTGCTCTGGACGCAGCTCCATGCCGACGCCCTGATCGCAGGAGGAGTGTGGGCGGCGATCGGGTTCGTCTACCTGCTCGTCATCACCAAGGGCTTCCGGGTCGCACCGAAGGGCTTCGACGAGAACCAGCCCGTCACCGGTGTGAACAAGCAGCTCACCGACCAGGCCTGACCGCCACCACGAGAGGACGCCATGTACGCCGTCACCGACCCCACCACGGGCACGACCCTCGAGACCTACCCGACCATCACGGACGCCGAGCTGCACGACGCCGTCGCAGCCGCCGACCGCACCCACACCGAGTGGTCACGGACGACGACGGTCGCCGACCGCGCGGCCCTGCTCCACCGGGTCGCGGACCTGTACCGGGAGCGGCACGCCGAGCTCGCCGCCACGATCGTGCGCGAGATGGCGAAGCCGATCGACCAGGCCGAAGGCGAGGTCGACTTCTGCGCCGACATCTACGACTACTACGCGGACCACGCCGAGGCGTTCCTGGCCGACCAGCCGATCACCCTGGCTGACGGGTCCGAGGGGTCCGCGTTCATCCGCAAGGCCTCCATCGGCGTCGTGCTCGGCATCATGCCGTGGAACTTCCCCGCCTACCAGATCGCCCGGTTCGCCGGACCGAACCTGGTCATCGGCAACACCGTGCTGCTCAAGCACGCACCGCAGTGCCCGGAGTCCGCCCTGGCCATCGAGCGGATCTTCCACGATGCCGGCTTCCCGGACGGCGCCTACACGAACGTGTTCGCGACGAACGACCAGGTCGCCGACGTCATCGCCGACCCGCGCGTGCAGGGCGTCTCGCTCACCGGTTCGGCGCGCGCCGGTGCCGCGGTCGCCGAGATCGCCGGCCGGAACCTGACGAAGGTGGTGCTCGAACTCGGCGGCTCGGACCCCTTCATCGTGCTGTCCACCGACGACCTGGACGCCGTCGTCGAGTCCGCAGTCACCACCCGGCTCGAGGGCAACGGCCAGGTCTGCAACGCCCCGAAGCGGTTCCTGGTGGTCGACGGCCTGTACGACGAGTTCCTGGCGAAGTTCACCGCGGCGATGTCGGCGGTCGAACCGACCGATCCGAGCGTGCCCGGTGCCGAACTCGGTCCGTTGTCGTCCACGGCCGCGGCCGACCGGCTGCAGGAACAGCTCGCTGCCGCCGTCGAGCAGGGTGCGACCGTCGTCACGGGCGGCGACCGCCAGGGCAACGCCTTCCTGCCGACGATCCTGACCGACGTCACACCGGACAACGACGCCTACCGCGAGGAGTTCTTCGGCCCCGTCGCCGCCGTGTACCGCGTCGCCGACGAGGACGAGGCGATCGCCCTGGCCAACGACACCCCGTACGGCCTCGGTTCGTACCTGTTCACCACCGACGCCGATCAGGCACTCCGGGTCGCCGACCGGATCGAGGCCGGCATGGTCTACGTGAACATCGTCGGCGCGGACAGCCCGGAGCTGCCGTTCGGTGGCGTCAAGGGCAGCGGCTTCGGCCGCGAGCTCGGCCCCCTGGGGGCCGACGAGTTCGTGAACAAGAAGCTGATCCGCATCGGCTCCTGACGCCCCGGACCCGGGTGACGGACGGACGGGAGGCGCGGTGCCAGCTGGCACTGCGCCTCCCGTCCGTCCGTGGGTCGCCGCTACTGCTGCGGGTCGGCGGGCTCGCCGCCGGAGTCCGTGTCGCTGTCCTGCTGCGGGTCCTCCGTCGCGTCGCCCGTGGGCGACCCGTCCGGCAGGTCCTCGGTGTACTGCTCCTGGTCCTTGGTGGGGTCGCTCGACCCGTTCGCTGCGTCACTCATGGCCCGGACGGTACGCGCCGGCGCCTGGACGGGGCACCCAGCCGTAACCCGCCGAGGTGATTACCGTGCCGCAGTGGGCTGTGGAACGACCGCCAGGATCTCCTCGGCGACCTCGCGCCCGATGCGCACGGCACCGTCGACGTGCTGGTAGCCCTGCCCGGCCAGGTCGCTCGAGGCGAACCGGATCGGACCGACCGCGGCGCGCTGGTCGGCGCCGTACCGGACGAGCCCGCCCAGGTCGAAGCTCGCCGCGTAGGCGCCGCGCGTCCACTCCTCGGTGCCCCAGTCGCTCTCGTAGTAGACGACGGGCGACAGGGCCTCGTCGCCGTAGTAGTGCGCCAGCGAGGCGAGCACCCGGGCCCGGCGTTCCTCGGTCGACAGCGCGAACAGGTCGTCGGCGTGCTGGTCGGAGACGAACCCGACCAGGGTCCCCTGCTCCGAACCGTGCGAGGTGTTGTCGTACGCCTCGTGCACGACCTCGTACGGGCTGAACGCGGTGCCGGACAGGCCCGCCGCACGCCAGAAGGGACGGTCGTAGACGGCGTGCACCTTGATCACGAAGCCCATCGACAGGTGCTGGTGCAGCTGGTGCTGGCGTCGGGGCAGCGGCGGCTCGTACGAGATCCGCGAGTACAGGGGCGGCGGCACCGCGACGAGTGCCTGTCGGGCGTGCACCTCGATGCCGCCGTCGGCGAGCGCGACGACCCCGTCGTCGCCCCACCGCAGCGTCCGGACCGGCGCGTTCAGGTGCACGTCGTCGCCGAGGCGCTCGGCGAGCCGCTCGGACACCTGCTGCATGCCGCCGACGACCCGCTTGTCGAGGATGAAGTCAGCGTCGACCAGGTTGGTGAAGCTCCCGGCGGACGCCGCCATCAGCAGGGCCTGCAGCGCCGAGAACGCGTGCGCGGGCTTCGTGAGCATGGCGCCGGCGATGAACAGCTCGACGTTGTCGGTCGCGACCCGGTCCGGGCTGAGGTCGTGCAGCCAGGCGCGGAACGAGACCTCGTCGAGGGCGGCCGCGTCCGGGGTCTCCCAGGGGCGGGTCGGGTCGACCTTCGCGACGTACTCGTCGACGACGGCGACGAGCCGTTCGATCTCGTTCGCCGTGGCCTCGGGCAGGGGGAAGATGTCGCCGGTGTACTCGGTCCGGGTGCCGTCGGCGTCGACGTAGACGCTGGAGCCCTCGCGGTACCGGTCGTACGTCTGCAGGCCGAGCTCGTCGAGGGTCTCGAGCAGTGCGGTCTGGTCGGGCGAGACCCACTGCCCGCCGATCTCCAGGGTCACCCCGTCGATGTCGTTCGTCCAGGTGCGGCCCCCCACGCGGTCGCGGGCCTCGAGCACGGCGACCCGCAGGCCGGCGGCCCGCAGGCGGTTCGCGGCGGTGAGACCGGCGACACCGGCTCCGATGACGACGACGTCCTTCTCGATCATCGAGCTGCTCCCTGTGCGGTCGTGGTGCTGTCGGTGTGCCGGAACGGGTCCGGGGTGAGCGTGTACATGGTCTCGAGGTACTCGGCGATGCCCTCGCCGCCGCCCTCGCGACCGAGGCCGGACTGCTTCACGCCGCCGAACGGGGCCGAGGCGTTCGACACGACACCGGTGTTCAGCCCCAGCATGCCGGTCTCGAGCCGCTCCATCAGGCGCTGCCCGCGTGCCGGGTCCTCGGTGAACGCGTAGCCGACCAGACCGTACTCGGTGTCGTTCGCGGCGGCCACGGCCTCGTCCTCGGAGCGGAACGTGCGGATCGCGAGCACCGGCCCGAAGATCTCGTCGTCGAGGATCGCACTGCCGGGTCGTACGTCGGTCAGGACGGTCGGTGCGTAGAAGGTGCCGGGCCCGTCGACCGGGTGTCCGCCGGTCCGGAGCGTCGCCCCGCGCTCGACCGCGTCGGTGACCAGGCGGTGCGCCTTGTCCACGGCTCGGGCGTCGATGAGCGGCCCGATGGCCACGCCGTCCTCGGTCCCCCGGCCGACCCGCATCGCGGCGACCCGCTCGGTGACCCGGCGGGTGAACTCGTCGGCGACGTCCTCGTGCACCAGGAACCGGTTCGCGGCGGTGCAGGCCTGGCCGGTGTTCCGGAACTTCGCGGCGAGCGCGCCCTCCACCGCCAGGTCGAGGTCGGCGTCGGCGAACACCAGGAACGGGGCGTTGCCGCCGAGTTCCATGCTCGTCCGGAGCACGTTCTGCGCCGCCTGGCGGAGCAGTGTGCGTCCGACCGGCGTGGAACCGGTGAAGGACAGCTTGCGCAGGCGCCGGTCGGCGATCACGGGTGCGGAGACGTCGGCGGCCCGGGTCGTCGGGACGACGTTGACGACGCCGGCGGGCACACCTGCCTCGACGAGCAGGTCGGCGAACAGCAGGGTGGTCAGCGGCGTCAGTTCGGCCGGCTTCACGACGACGGTGCAGCCTGCGGCGAGCGCCGGTGCGATCTTGCGGGTCGCCATCGCCAACGGGAAGTTCCACGGCGTGATCAGGAACGCGGGTCCGACGGGCTTGTGCGAGACGGTGGCGCGGCCGGTCCCCTCGGGGTTGGTGCCGTACGAACCACCGATCCGGACCGCTTCCTCCGAGAACCAGCGGAGGAACTCGCCGCCGTACGCGACCTCGCCGCGGGCCTCGGCCAGGGGCTTGCCCATCTCCAGCGTCATCAGGAGCGCGAACTCCTCGCGTCGCTCCTGCAGCAGGTCGAAGGCGCGGCGCAGCACCTCGGCGCGCTGCCGCGGGGGCGTGGTCGCCCAGCCGTGCCGTGCGGCGACGGCAGCGTCGAGCGCCTTCCGGCCGTCCTCGGGCGAGGCGTCGGCGATGTGCAGGAGTGTTTCGCCGGTCGCAGGGTCGACGACGGCGAAGGTACCGCCGTCGGCCGCCGGCTGCCAGGCACCGTCGACCAGGAGGCCCGTGGGGACGCGGTCGAGCACCGCCTGTTCGGCGGCTGGTCCGGTGGCGTCGGGGACGCTGGGCCACGCTGTGGCGGGGATCGTCGCGCTCACGACGCGGCCAGCCCGTCGAGGACGACGGTCAGGCCGTCGCGGAGCAGGTCGTCGTCGATCGACAGCGGCGGCAGGAAGCGCACGACGTTGCCGTACGTGCCGGCCGTGAGGGCGATGACGCCGTGCTCGAACGCGTGCTGCACCACCCGTCCGGTGAGCCCGGGGTCGGGATCACCGGTGGCGGGGTCGACGAGCTCCATCGCGACCATCGCACCGCGGCCGCGGACGTCGCCGATGCGGGGGTCGTCGGCCTGCGCGCTGCGCAGGGCGTCGAGCAGGACCGCACCGATGGCTCCGGCGCGCTCGACGAGTCCGTCGTGCTCGAAGGCGTCGATGGCCGCGAGGGCCGCGGCGCAGGCGATCGGGTTGCCGCCGTACGTCCCGCCGAGGCCGCCGACGTGGGCGGAGTCCATGATCGCCGCACGCCCGGTCACACCGGACAACGGGAGTCCGCCGGCCATGCCCTTCGCGGTCGTGACGACGTCGGGCACGATCCCCTCGTGCTCGCTGGCGAACATCGCGCCGGTGCGGGCGAACCCGGTCTGCACCTCGTCCGCGATGAACACGACGCCGTTCGCGGTGGTCCACTCGGACAGCGCGGTGAGGAACCCCGGTGCCGGGACGACGAAGCCGCCCTCGCCCTGGATCGGTTCGATCAGGACCGCGGCGGTGTTCAGAGCTCCGACCTGCTTCTCGATCTGGCTGATCGCACGCTTCGCCGCCTCGGGCCCAGACAGCCCGTCGTGGAACGGGTACGACATCGGGACGCGGTAGACCTCGGGTGCGAACGGTCCGAAGCCGTTCTTGTAGGGCTGGTTCTTCGCGGTCAGCGCCATCGTCAGGTTCGTGCGGCCGTGGTAGGCGTGGTCGAAGACGACGACGGCCTGCCGACCGGTGTGCTTCCGGGCGATCTTGACGGCGTTCTCGACGGCCTCGGCCCCGGAGTTGAACAGCGCCGTCCGCTTCTCGTGGTCGCCGGGGGTCAGACGGTTGAGTGCCTCGGCGACGGCGACGTACCCGTCGTAGGCGGCGATGGTGAAGCACGTGTGCGTGAAGGCGGCGACCTGCTCGGCGACCGCAGCGACCACGCCGGGGTGGGCGTTGCCGACCGACGTCACGGCGATCCCGGACCCGAGGTCGACGAACGAGTTGCCGTCGGCGTCGACCACGACGCCGCCACCGGCCGCGACGACGGCGATGGGCACGGCGACGCCGACCCCGGCCGCGACGGCACCGGCCTTCCGGGCGAGCAGCTCCTGCGATCGCGGGCCGGGGACGGCGGTGACGAGCCGTCGCTCCTGGGGCAGCGAGGGGCCGCCGGTGGTCGCTCGGGTCGCGGACGCTGCGGTGGAGGACATGCCGCGATGGTAGGAGCCACCACCGCGCACTCGTACTGTCCACGGCGTACATCGGCCCCCGGCCAGATCGACCTGGTGGATAGGGTGACCGCATGCCCGCAACGCTGCGCTCCCTGCTGCACCGGCGTGAACTCCACCTGCGCCCGCTCACCGACGCGGACGAGCACGCCCTCGATGCCCCGCTGTCCTGGCTGCACAGCTCGGACCTCGAGGACCCGACGCCGTTCCTCGCCGAGGGACAGGGACTGCTCACGACCGGCACCCAGTTCGGTGCCGAGGCCGAGGTGCGCGACGACGTCGCCGAGGCCTACGTCCGGCGGCTCGTGGACGGCGGTGTCGTGGCGCTCGGCTTCGGCACCGAGGTGGTCCGGGCCGGCACCCCCGATGCCCTGGTCGCCGCCTGCACCCGGAACGGACTGCCGCTGTTCGAGGTGCCCTACGAGACCTCCTTCATCGCGGTCGCGCAGGCCAACGCCGAAGCGGTCGCGCGGGACGCCAACGCACGCGGTGCCTGGGCCCTCGCCGCGCAGCGGGCCATCTCGTTTGCCGCGATGCGACCGGACGGACTCGGCGCGACCATCGCCGAGCTGTCCCGGCAGCTCGACGGGTGGGTCGGCCTGTTCGACGTCTCCGGGCGGCTCGACCGCGGACACCCCGCCGACGCGCTGCCCGCTGCCGACCTCGACCTCCTGCGGACCGAGGCGCTGCGGCTGCTGCGCTCCGGGCAGCGGGCGAGCCTGCCGGTCGCCACGGACCGGGGCGTCGGGTACACCCTGCAGACGCTCGGCAGCGGCGGGCACCTGAGCGGCGTGCTCGCGATCGCGAACGGCGGAGCCCTCGACCGGGCCGGACGCGAGGTCGTCACGGCCGTGATCGCCCTGGCCGGCCTCGCCCTGCAGCAGAACCGCGAGCTCGCCCGTGCCCGCGGACTCCTGCGCACCGGACTCCTCACGATGCTGTCCGTCGGCGAACCCGAGGTGGTGCAGGCGACGTCACGCGAGGTGTGGGGGCCGCTGCCCGCCGAACCCGTCCGGATCGCGGCCGTCGACGTCCCCGACCACGAACTGGACACCGTGGTGGACCTGCTCGAACTGTGGGTGCAGGACCGTCCGGGGCACCTGTTCTTCGCGGTCGACGACGCCCTGTTCCTCTGCGTGAACGCGGACGAGACCGGGATCGTCGGTGAACTCGTCGACCGCTTCGACCTGCGCGCCGGCCTGTCCGACGGCGCCGCGTACCGGTCGTTCGGACGCGCCCGCACCGAGGCCGTGCAGGCACTCGACCGACGCCGTGAAGGACGCCCGGGCACCACCGAGTTCGGCGATCTCGCCCGAGAGGGGGTGCTCGCCCACCTCGCCCACGTCGACGTGGACGCCGGTGCCGTCGCCCGCGCGTTCCTCGCCCCGCTGCTCGACCACGACCGCACGGCCGGCACCGAGCTCACGGGCACCGTCCGGACCTGGCTGCAGGAGAACTGCGAGTACGACCGCACCGCACGGGTCCTCGGCATCCACCGGCACACCGCCCGCGCCCGGGTGGAGCACGCCGGTCGGCTCCTCGACCGTGACCTCTCCGTCTTCTCGACCCGGGCCGACCTCTGGGCAGCCTTCGTGGTCGACGGCGCGTGACGCGCGGATACGGTGGGACGATGCCGTCGACACCGGCCCGCCGGCGCCTGAGCCCGGCCGAACGCGGAGCCCAGATCACGGCGGCCGCCGTCGACCTGGCGCGTGCCGAGGGCCTCGCGGCGGTGACGCTCCGCGGGGTCGCCGCCGTGATCGGGGTCGCGCCCTCGCTCGTCGCCCACTACCGCCCGAGCATGGAGGACCTGGTCGGTGAGACGTTCCGCACCGTCGCGGTGGCCGAGGTCGCCGAGGTCCGCGCGATCGTCGCCGCTGCGCCCGACCCCGTCTCCGGCCTCCGCATCCTGCTCGACTGCATCGCCGATCCCGCCCGCGACGACGTCGCCACCCTGTGGGCCGACGCGTGGAGCATCGGCCGCACGAACGCGGCACTGGCGACTGCGGCACGGGACGTCATGGACGACTGGCAGCTCCTCGCGACCACGGTCGTCGGCGACGGGGTGCGCGCGGGGGTACTGCACACCGACGACCCGGACGGCGTCGGACGCCTGCTCTTCGCGCTCGTGGACGCCACCAACGGGTACGCCCTGGTCGACTACCTCGACCGCCCGACCCGCGAGGGCCTGGTCCGCACGACGATCGCGCGAGCGGTGGGCCTGGACGGGTCAGCCCTGTCGGGGTGACACCCGCCGCAGCGCCACCCACTGCAGCAGCATGATCGTCTTGCCGTCGGCGATCCGACCGTCCGCCACCATCGCGAGCGCCTCGTCGAGCTGCACCTCGAGCACCTCGATGTCCTCGCCCTCGTCCTCCAGGCCGCCACCGGCCTCGACCCGGTCGGCCGGGGTGTACGCGCCGAGGTAGAAGTGCACCCGCTCGGTGACCGAACCGGGGCTCATGAACACGTCGCCCAGGTGCTCGAGCGCACCGAGCCGGATGCCGAGCTCCTCGACCGCTTCACGCCGCACCGCGGTCTCGGGGTCGTCCTCGTCGAGCAGTCCCGCCGCGGCCTCGATCAACATGCCGTCCGGGTGTCCGTTCACGTACGCCGGCCACCGGAACTGCCGCGTGAGCAGGACGGTGCCGCGCTCGGCGTCGTACGGCAGGACCGTCGCACCGTTGCCGCGGTCGTAGGTCTCGCGCTGCTGCCGGTCCCACCGACCGTCACGGCGCCGGACGTCGAGGGTCGTGCGGCGGAGCACGTGCCAGCCGTTCGACACCACCTCGACGTCCCGCACGACGACGTCGGGGTTGCGGTCGAGGGCACGGCCCACGGCGTCGAGTCCGATGCGACCGCGGTCGTCGGGGACGTCGACACCGGGACGGGGGACGGTCGTGCGTTCGTCGGTCACCCGGTCACCGTAGCGGGGCACCTCGGCAGGTCTCCGTCCGCTCGGTACGCTCGACGTGCCGCACCAGGGAGCGGCAGAGGGCGGTGCAGCATGACCAGGACGTTCATCCTCCGACGACCGGACCGACCGCAGGTGGTCACCGTGTCCTTCGTGCTGTGGCTGGTGTGGGTGGCAGCCTGCGTCGTCGCCACCGTGCTCCAGTTCTTCGCGACGGACGCCGCGCTCGGCCAGGCACCGGTCCTCGCCGGGATCGTCGCCCTGGCGCTCTGGGCGCTGGTGACGTGGGCGGTGTTCCGGATGGCCGCGGGCTCCCGCGTCGCGCGCATCGTGCTCGTCGTCGTCGCGGCCTTCCGCGCGGTCCTGAGCCTCACCGGCGGCGAACTCGCGGTCCTGACGATCGCGCTGTCGGTCGTCGCCGCGGTCCTGCTCTTCCTGCCCAGCGCGCGCCCGTTCTTCGCCTCGCGGCAAGGACGGAGAGCCGACCACGGGTTCGACGGGACCGGCGTGTCGGGGCCGAGCCGTGCCTCCAGGCCGGATGTCGACCACACGACGGACGCCGACCGGGCCTGACAGCCGCGAACCGCGGACGACTCCGAGGAAACAGGAAAGGCCCCGGATTCCTCCGGGGCCTTTCCTGTTCTTCGCCTGGTGCGCGAGGGGGGACTTGAACCCCCACGCCGTTTCCAGCACACGGACCTGAACCGTGCGCGTCTACCAATTCCGCCACTCGCGCCAGCCCCGAAACACTACCACGCACAGACGGGTGTCAACGCCAACCACTACCATGCAGTGGTTGACGACCGACGACACGGGAGACGCATGGGCCTGCTGGACAACTTCGAGCGAGGGTTGGAACGCGCCGTCAACGGCGCGTTCGCGAAGACCTTCCGCTCCGGGGTGCAGCCCGTCGAGATCTCGAGCGCCCTGCGGCGCGAGCTCGACACGAAGGCTGCAGTGGTCTCCCGCGAGCGCATCCTCGTGCCGAACGAGTTCACCGTGCGCCTGGCACCGCCGGACTGCACGCGCATGAACGACGTCGGTCGCCCGCTCATCGACGAACTGACCCAGATGGTGCACCAACACGCCGTCGCGCAGAACTACTCGTTCTCCGGCCCGGTCACCATCCGGCTCCAGCAGGACGGCACGCTCTCGACGGGCATCCTGCAGGTCGACTCCACCACCGTGCAGCGCGACGTGGCCTGGATCCCGGTGCTCGACATCGGCTCGCAGCGACACCGACTGCACCGCGGGCGCACGGTGATCGGGCGCGGCAGCGACGCCGACATCACCATCGCGGACACCGGGACGAGCCGGAAGCACGTCGAGGTGCTGTGGGACGGCAAGCACGCCCAGGCCACCGATCTCGGCTCCACGAACGGCTCGAAGCTGAACGGTCAGCACTTCCAGCAGGCGATCGTCGAGCCGGACTCCACCATCGAGATCGGTCGTACCCGTATGGTGTTCCGGGTGATCCCGGAGAACGACGGAGGTGCTCGATGACCACAGGCCTGACCCTGCTCGTCCTGCGCTTCGCGTTCCTCGCGGTGCTCTGGCTGTTCGTCTTCGTGATCGTGTTCGCCCTGCGCAGCGATCTCTTCGGCCAGCGCGTCCGCACGATCCCGACCGATCCCAAGTCGGCGCCGTCCGGACCGAGCACCCCCACCGTCCCGGCTGCGGCGGCCCCCGGCCCCGCCTCGAGCGGTGCGTTCACCGACGTGATCGGGCAACCCGGCGGTGCGCAACGGCCCGCCTCGCCGGCCGCGTCCCGCCTGGTCATCACCGAGGGTGCACGCGAGGGCATGGAGATGCCCCTGGGTGGCGGCCCAATCACGATCGGACGTTCGAGCGAGTCGAACGTCGTGATCCGTGACGACTACACCTCGACCAACCACGCCCGCCTCGACCTCCGCGCCGACGGCTGGCTCCTCACCGACCTCGAGTCCACGAACGGCACCTTCGTCAACGGTCAGAAGGTGAGCGCTCCCGTCCACGTGGCAGAGGGCACGCCCATCACGATCGGGACGACGACGTTCGAGCTGCGGCGGTAACCCGGCATGACCGCTCGCACGCTGAGCGCCGCTGTGTCCCACGTGGGGCGCATCCGCGCGAACAACCAGGACTCCGGCTACGCCGGGGCGCACCTGTTCGCGGTGGCGGACGGCATGGGCGGCCACGCCGGCGGTGACGTCGCCTCGGCGATCGCGATCCGGCGCATCCGCGAGGTCGACCGCGAGTTCCCGTCGGCGCACGACGCCGAGTTCGCGCTGCAGTCGGCACTCATCGCGGCGAACCAGCTGATCACCGAGACCGTGTTCGAGCACCAGGAGCTCACCGGGATGGGCACCACGGTGTCCGCGATGATCCGCGTCGGCGAACAGATCGCGATCGCGCACATCGGTGACTCCCGCATCTACCGTCACCGCGACGGCGAGCTGCAGCAGATCACGTCCGACCACACCTTCGTCCAGCGGCTCGTCGACAGCGGCCGGATCACGCCGGAGGAAGCCGCGGTCCACCCGCGTCGCTCCGTGCTGATGCGCGTGCTCGGTGACGTCGACGCCGCCCCCGAGGTCGACACGGCGATCATGGACATCCAGCCGGGCGACCGCTGGCTGCTCTGCTCCGACGGGCTGTCCTCGTACCTGGCCGAAGAGCGCATCCGCCACGCCCTGGCCTCGAACATGGACGCCAACCAGGTCACGCAGCGCCTGGTGAAGGAGACGCTCGACCACGGCGCCCCCGACAACGTCACCGTCGTGGTGATGGACGTCACGGACACCGAACCCGAGGACGACGACGACGCGGCCACCACGGTCGGCTCCGCTGCAGCACCGCTCACCTTCGAGGCGTCGACCGGCCGCAAGCCGATCCGCCTCCCCACGATCCTGCTGCACCCGCTCAAGGTCACCACCGCGCCCGAGGACTCGCACTTCGAGCCCGAGTCCGACCAGTTCTTCGCCGAGCTCATCGCCGAGGACCGCCGTCGCCGCATCCGCCGCCGGGTGTCCTGGACCGTCGCGCTCGTGGTCGCGGTCGCCGTGCTCGTCGGCGCGGTGTTCGTCGGCTGGCGGATCACGCAGGACCACTACTACGTCGGCACCGACCGCGGCACCGTCGCGATCTACAAGGGCGTGCAGCAGTCGATCGGGCCGTTGGCCTTGTCCGACGTGTACGAGGACACCGACATCACGGTCTCGTCGCTGCCGGACTACACCCGCGAGAACGTCCGCTCGACGATCAACGCGCAGTCCCTCACCGACGCCCGTGACATCGTCGACCGCCTGCGCAAGGCCGCCGCGACCGGCGAGGACCAGGCCGGCACCGGTGGGGACGGCGACGCCAGCTCGTCACCGTCGCCCTCGCCGACCCGATCGCCGTCGCCGAGCCCGACGCGGAGCCCGCGATGAGCAACGCCACGGCCGCCCAGTCCTTCACCCAGGCGATCACGATCAAGCTCCGGGAGCCCGCCCGCGCGCGGAACCTCGAGCTCTTCCTGCTCGTCATCGCGTGCGGCATCTGCGCGGGTGCGATGGTGCTCGTGCAGCTCGGCACCAAGGGCCGGCTGTTCGACCAGTCGGTGCTCTGGGTCGGCGGTGGCATCCTCGGCCTCGCACTCGTCATGCACGTGGTGCTGCGGGTCGTGGCGAAGAACGCCGACCCGTTCATCCTGCCGATCGCGCTCGTCCTGAACGGCATCGGCATCGCCGAGATCTACCGCATCGACGTCCACAACGGCCTGTCCGGCTGGGACGCCATCGGCGTGAAGCAGATCGTCTGGACGATGCTCGCGATGGTCCTGGCGATCATCACGCTCGTCGCCGTCCGCAACCACCGGTTCCTGCAGCGGTACCGCTACATCTTCATGGCGCTGACGATCGTCCTGCTGCTCCTGCCGATGCTGCCGGGCATCGGCACGAACATCGGTGGCGCGCGGGTCTGGATCAAGATCGGCCCGTTCTCGTTCCAGCCCGGTGAACTCGCGAAGATCACCATGGCGCTGTTCTTCGCCGGGTACCTCGTCACCGCCCGCGACTCGCTGTCGATCGTCGGCAAGAAGTTCCTCGGCATGACGTTCCCGCGTGCCCGTGACCTCGGTCCGATCCTGGTGATGTGGGGCGCCGCGATGGCCGTCCTCGTGTTCCAGCGCGACCTCGGCACCGCCCTGCTGTACTTCGGCCTGTTCCTCGTGATGATCTACGTCGCCACGGCACGCATCAGCTGGGTCGCGATCGGTCTCACGCTGTTCATCGGTGGTGCCCTCGTCGCGCAGAGCGTCCTGGAGTACGTGCGCGGCCGCTTCGAACAGTGGCTCGACCCGTTCAACCAAGAGGTCTTCAGCCGCGACACCCAGGCGAGTTACCAGCTCGTGCAGGGCCTGTTCGGGTTCGCGAACGGCGGGATCACCGGAACCGGGCTCGGGCAGGGCAGGCCGTACATCACGCCTGTCGCCAACGCCGACTACATCGTCGCGTCGCTCGGTGAGGAGCTCGGCCTGATCGGCGTCTTCGCGATCCTCGCCCTCTTCATCGTGTTCGCATCGCGCGGCATCCGCGTCGGGTTCATGGCGCAGGACGACTTCGGCAAGCTGCTCGGTGTCGGCTTCGGCTTCATCATCGCCCTGCAGGTGTTCGTGGTCGTCGGCGGCATCACCCGGATCATCCCGGTGACGGGCCTGACGACGCCGTTCATGGCCGCCGGTGGTTCGTCCCTCATCGCCAACTGGATCATCGCCGCGATGCTGCTGCGACTCACCGATTCCATCCCAGCCGAACAGCGTGTCCAGCAGGGCGCGATCCCCGCCGCGAATGGGCGATCTGCGCGCGCGACCAGGAAGGAGCGTCGTCGATGAACCGGCAGCTCCGCGGTGTCTCGACCGTCATCGTGCTCATGTTCGTCGCACTCTTCGTGTCGACGACGTCGATCCAGTTCTTCGCAGCCGACTCGTTGCGCGCCGACTCCCGGAACTCCCGAACCATCTTGGACAGTTACTCAACCAAGCGTGGCGCGATCCTCGTCGACGGCAGCCCGATCGCCGAGTCGACCCCGGTGGACGACCAGTACCAGTACCAGCGGAAGTACACGAACGGCGACCTGTACTCGGCGGTGACCGGGTACTTCACGATCGGGCAGGGCAACACCGGCATCGAGAGCGCGGAGAACACCGTGCTGTCGGGCAACTCCGACGCCTCGTTCTTCCAGAACCTCAACTCGATCCTCACCGGCCAGGACGTCCAGGGCGACAACGTCAACCTGACCATCGACCCCGACGTGCAGCAGGCCGCGTACGACGCACTCGGCACCAACAGCGGTGCCGTCGTCGCGATCCAGCCGAAGACCGGCAAGATCCTCGCGATGGTGTCGAAGCCGAGCTACGACCCGAACTCGCTCACCTCGCACGACACGGCCGAGGTCAAGCGGCAGTACGACGCCCTGCTCGGCGCCGACACCGCCCCGCTGCAGAACCGCGCCATCGGCGGTGACCTGTACACACCCGGGTCGGTGTTCAAGCTCGTGGTGGCCTCCGCGGCACTCGAGGGCGGCAAGTACAACCTCGACTCCACGTTCCCGAACCCGTCGCGACTGCAGCTGCCCGGGACGAGCTCGTACATCAACAACGCCGAGGGCGGCACCTGCGGCGGCGGCGACAAGGTCAAGCTCCGCACGGCCATCCAGTACTCGTGCAACATCCCCTTCGCCGAACTCGGCCAGAAGCTCGGGTACGACGCGATCAAGAGCATGGCCGACAAGTACGGCTTCGGCGACGCCATCGAGGTCCCGATGGCGGCCACCGCGAGCCAGTACCCCGACGTCGACTCGACGGCCCAGCTCATGCTGAGCGCCTTCGGCCAGGCCAGCGTCCGGGTCTCCCCGCTGCAGATGGCGATGGTGTCGGCCGGCATCGCGAACGGTGGCAAGGTCATGCAGCCGTCCCTCATCGACTCGATCACCACGAGCGACCTGAAGACGGTCGAGTCCTTCTCCCCGAAGCAGTACAGTGATCCGCTGTCACCCTCCGAGTCCGCTGACCTCACCGAGGCCATGCAGAGCGTCGTGAACGCGGGGACCGGTACCAATGCCAAGATCGACGGTGTCGACGTCGCCGGCAAGACCGGCACGGCCGAAGGTGGCACCGGCGATCCCTACACGCTCTGGTTCACGGGGTTCGCCCCCGCCAAGGACCCGGAGGTCGCCGTGGCGGTCGTCGTCGGCAACGGCGGCGGGCTCGGGCAGTCCGGAGTCGGCAACACGGTCGCGGCCCCGGTCGCGAAGAAAGTCATGGAGGCGGTGCTGAACAAATGAGACCCACCAGCGGACTCACCTTCGGTGGGCGGTACCAGCTCTCCTCCCGGGTCGCCATCGGCGGCATGGGCGAGGTGTGGCAGGCGACCGACCTCGTCATCGGCCGAACCGTCGCACTCAAGATCCTCAAGGACGAGTACCTCGGTGACCCCGGCTTCCTCGAGCGCTTCCGCGCCGAGGCCCGGCACGCTGCCCTCGTCAACCACGAGGGCATCGCCAACGTCTTCGACTACGGCGAGGAGGACGGCAGCGCCTACCTCGTGATGGAGCTCGTCCCCGGCGAGGCCCTGTCGACCATGATCGAGCGCGAGCACACGCTCCCGGTCGACAAGGTGCTCGACATCGTCGCGCAGACCGCGAACGCCCTGCAGGCGGCGCACGCGGTCGGCCTGGTGCACCGCGACATCAAGCCCGGCAACCTGCTCATCACGCCCGACGGGCGCGTCAAGATCACCGACTTCGGCATCGCCCGCATCGCCGACCAGGTCCCGCTCACCGCGACCGGTCAGGTGATGGGCACGGTGCAGTACCTGTCGCCCGAGCAGGCGAGCGGCCACCCCGCCTCACCGTCGACCGACATCTACTCGCTCGGCATCGTCGCGTACGAGGCCCTGGCGGGTCGTCGTCCGTTCACCGGTGAGTCGCAGGTCGCGATCGCGATGGCACACATCAACGAGCAGCCGCCGCCGCTGCCCGGGGACATCCCGGAGCCCGTCTCGGCCCTGGTCATCTCGTGCATCGCGAAGAAGCCCGCCGACCGTCCCGCGACGGCCGCCAACCTCGCCCGTGCCGCACAGGCGCTCCGTCGTGGTGACGTGGCCGCAGCCACCGTGGCCGTCCCCGCGATCGCGCAGAACGGCACCGTCGCGTTCAACCCGCCGCAGGGCCAGGGGAACGACGCCGCGACCGCACTCATCGGCACCCAGGCCGGCGCGGTGGCCGGCGGCCCGGGCACCCCCGGTTCGCCCGTCTCCGACGATTCCGACGAGCCGAAGAAGAAGCGCGCCTGGATCTGGTGGGTGGTCGGTGTCGTCGTCGTGCTCGCCATCGCAGCCGTCATCGGAGCCTTCGCCCTGAACGGTGCAGGCGACCCGGAGCCCGCTCCGACGAAGAGCTCGAGTTCTCCGAAACCGAGCCGGACCCCGACGCCGACGCCGACCCCCACGCCCTCACCGAGCAGGGTGACGGTGTCCCTGGCGGACTACACCGGCGTGCAGGCGACGGAGGCCCAGGCGCGCCTGCAGCAGCTCGGGCTCGAGGCGACGATCGTCGACGGCGACCCGGCTGCCAACGCCGGTCAGGTCGGCACGGTGCAGTCACTCGACCCCACCGGCAACCTCGAACCCGGCACGCTCGTGACCATCAAGGCGTACACCGCGGTGCCGACCGTCACGACCGCACCCGATGCCCCGACCGCCGGGACGGTCTCGTCGGACGGCAAGGTGACGTTCTCGTGGAACGCCTTCACGGCGTGCCCGGCCGGCCACTCGTTGAGCGGGTACAACTACACGATCAACAACGGCACCGACGGGAAGAACCAGTCCACCGGCACCGTGACCACGACCTCGATCGAGGTCACCGGCGCCGAACCGGGCACGATCTCGCTCTCGTACACGGCGAAGTGCGGCGACCTGACCTCGCCGAGCTCGTCCACCACGAGCGCCACGTGGGAGGCCACCGACGAGCCGACCACCGACCCGACCGAGGGCAACAACCCCAGCCAGGGTCCGCAGGACCCGAACTGAACGCCCCCCCGGACGGGGACTGTCGACACCGTTCGGTAACGGTTCGGTCGAGCGCGCGGTGACCAGCCTCCCACCAGGTGGGGCTGCCGTACACTAGCCCGGACCGACAGACGGAGGAGTACGTGCCAGAAGGTGTGACCGCGGGGATCACGCTCCTCGCGAATCGCTACGAGATCGGTGACGTCATCGGTCGAGGCGGCATGGCGACCGTGCACCTCGGCAACGACACCCGCCTCGGCCGGAAGGTCGCGGTGAAGCTCCTCAAGCCGAGCCTCGCGAACGACCCGGTCTTCCGCACGCGGTTCCGCCAGGAAGCCCAGGCAGCTGCGCGCATGGCACACCCGACCGTCGTCCGCGTCTACGACGCCGGCGAAGAGACGGTGTCCGAGCCGTCGGGTGCCGAGGTGCAGGTCCCCTTCATCGTGATGGAGTACGTCGAGGGGCGGCCGCTCTCCGACATCATCGCCGAGGGTGCCGTCGCCCCGGACGAGGCCGTTCGCATCACCGAGGGCATCCTCACGGCGCTCGAGTACTCGCACCGGGCGGGCGTCGTGCACCGCGACATCAAGCCGGCCAACGTGATGGTCACGCACAGCGGCCAGGTCAAGGTCATGGACTTCGGGATCGCGCGGGCCATCACCGACACCTCGGCCACGGTCGCGCAGACCACGTCGATTCTCGGTACCGCGTCGTACTTCTCCCCGGAGCAGGCCCGCGGCGAGACCGTGGACGCCCGGACCGACCTGTACTCGACCGGCGTCGTGCTCTTCGAGCTCCTCACCGGTCGCGCGCCGTTCCTCGGTGACACGCCGGTCGCGGTCGCGTACCAGCACGTCAGCGAGCAGCCCGTCGCGCCGTCCACCATCACCCCCGCGGTCTCCCCGGCGCTCGACGCGGTCACACTCCACGCCCTCGTCAAGGACCGCACCCGCCGGTTCCAGAACGCCGCCGAGTTCCGCTCGGATCTGCAGCAGGCCGCAGCCGGACACGTCCCGGCATCGACGAAGAAGTTGCAGCAGAACGCCGCGAACGACGCCTCGACGGTGTTGTTCGGGGTTGATCCGCGCATGACCTCGAACGCCGCGTCGGCCTTCCGTGAGCTCGACGACGACACCGCCGAACACCGTCCGCAGCGCACGCAGAACCGCCCGCCCGTCGCGTGGATCTGGGTCGGCGTCCTGCTGACGGTCGCCGTCGTCGTCGGGGTCGTCTTCTTCGTGGCGAACCTGCAGCCGGGCAAGCCGCCGGTGTCGTCCTCGGTCTCGGTGCCGAACGTCGCCGGGTTGTCCTACGACGCCGCCGCCGCCGCGTTGGAGAGGCGCGACCTGAAGGCGGTCCAGGTCGAGGAGAACTCCGACGACGTCGACAAGGGAACGGTCATCCGCACCGACCCCGGCTCAGGGATCAACGTCGGACGCAGCCAGAGCGTGAACGTCATCGTGTCCTCGGGTCCGGAACCCGTTGCCATCCCCGAGCTGAGCGGCCAGTCACAGGCAGCAGCACAGCAGGCGTTGGACAGTGCGGGCTTCACACTCGGCGCCATCACGTCCGGGTACTCGCCCGATGTCCCCTCCGGCACCGTGATGAGCTCCGACCCGGCGTCAGGCTCGATCCAGACCAAGGGCTCCGCGGTGAACCTCACGGTCTCCAACGGCAAGGTGCAGCTGCCGAACGTGACGAACCAGCCGTACACCGAAGCCAAGGCGTCCCTCGAGCAACTCGGATTGACGGTCGCTCCGGCGCCGTCGAACTCGTGCACGGGCGGCCTGGTCACCCAGCAGAGCACCCCGCAGGGCGACATCGCCCAGGGCAGCACCGTCACCTTGGCCTACTGCGCGGCACCGAACGAGCCGGCGAAGAACCCGACCCCGAGCGGCGACAAGGGCGACCGCGGCGGCGACGGTGACGGTGACGACGGACGCTGATCCGTCCGCCGCGCCCACGACCGGTCGGACGGCACAGCCCCGAGCGTGATCGCCAGGTCCGCGCACGGCAGACGGGTGCGTCAGGCGCGGTGCGTGGCGATGAGTGGCCCGAGGTCAGCGGCGCGCGCAGCGGCTCCGGTCAGGCCGGTGGTCTCGAGCCAGTTGCCGACCATGCGGTAGCCGCCCTCGGTCAGGACCGACTCCGGGTGGAACTGCACGCCGAACACGGGGTGCGCACGGTGCTGGACGCCCATGATGACCCCGCCCTCGGTGCGCGCGGTGACGGTGAGCTCGTCGGGGACGGTGCCGTCGACGATGGCGAGCGAGTGGTACCGCGTGGCCGTGAAGGGGTGCGGGACACCGGCGAAGAGCGCGCTGTCGTCGTGGTCGACCTCGGAGGTCTTGCCGTGCATGAGCTCCTCGGCGTGCGTCACCGTGGCACCGAGGGCCTCAGCGATGGCCTGGTGCCCCAGGCAGACACCCATCAGGGGGGTCTCGGCAGCGATGGCCGCGTGCACCGTGGGGATCGAGACGCCCGCAGCAGCTGGCGTTCCCGGACCCGGGGACAGGAGCACGCCGTCGTACTCGGCGATCCGGTCGGCGATCTCGGACTCGGGGAAGGCATCGTTGCGCACGACGTCGGTCTCGGCGCCGAGTTGCTGCACGTACCCGTTGAGCGTGTAGACGAAGCTGTCGTAGTTGTCGACGACGAGGATCCTGGTCATGGCGGTTCACCGTACTCGTGGGGGATGTGTGCGGCGGTCCGCGGGCCGATCCACACACGTGGTCACGGTAGGATACCGGCCATGGCCAAGGACAAGGACCGCACCAAGCCCGCCCGGACGACCCGAGCTGACTCGGTCGACACCGCGGGGGACGCCCCGAACCCGGTGTGGTTCAAGCCGGTCATGTTCGGCTTCATGCTCATCGGTCTGGTGTGGGTGATCGTCTTCTACATCTCGAACGCCACGCTGCCGGTTCCGAGCCTCGGCTCGTGGAACATCGTGATCGGCTTCGGCATCATGTTCGTCGGCTTCCTCATGACCACCCGGTGGCGCTGACCCCCAGCCCGCTGTTCTTTTGACGCCCGTCGCACCGCAAGGTGCGGCGGGCGTTGTCGTTCTCCACAAGGTCGAGCACCAGAGGAACGCAGATCCTCGATGATCCGGCCGTTCTCCACACTTTTCCCCACTCTCCACACGGTCATCCACACCCGCACCCCGGAGTTATCCACAGCTGAGTCCACAGTGGGGATAATCACACTGGTGTAACTCACCGACTTCTCCACACCTGTGGATAACTCCCGGGGACGCTGTGGAGAGCTGTGGAGGAGCAGGAGCGGGCGCCCTGGGAACGACGAACGCCCCGCCGCAGTGCGACGGGGCGTTCGAAGGGATCTGTCAGACGCCCCAAACGCCGAGACCACCGATGCTGATGAACGCGGCGTAGATCGCCAGGATCAGCACGACGGCCTCGGCGATCAAGAGTCCGGCTTGCAGCCCTCGCTTCCGCACGTTGCGCGTCTTCGAGAACACGTACCCGGTCACGAAGCCGATGACGATCCCACCGACGTGCGCTTGCCACGAGATCTGTGTCCCGGGCAGGAACCCGATGAGGAGGTTGAGGCCCATCACCACGAGCAGCTGGACCGCGTTGTAGCCCAGGCTGCGCTGGATGATGAAGAACGCAGCGAACAGACCGAAGATCGCTCCGGAGGCACCGACCACTGGCGTCCCGGGAGTCAGCCACGCCACGGCGAGATCACCGCCCAGTCCCGCGAGGAAGTAGAGGGCGAGGAACCGCCACGTCCCGAGCATGTTCTCGAGGATCCGTCCGAAGATGAAGACGGCGAACATGTTGAAGGCGATGTGCAGGAACGACGAGTGCACGAACAACCCGGTCACGAGTCGCCACGGCTGCGTGCCGATGGCCGGCGTGTAGAAGGCGAGCCAACTCGTGAGCGCCCGCCCGCTCACCTGGTCGAGCAGCCAGATGACGACCGAGATCGCGATGATGACGACCGTGGCCTTCTGGTCGAGCATGGCGAAGCGCCGCCGAGCGACCGTGAACCCACTCGGGGCTCCGGACGCTCGGCGGTTCGCTGCGAGCTGTGCGCGCTGTTCACGAACGCACTCCGGGCAGTGCACCCCGACCGCCGCCGGCGTCTGGCACTCCGGGCAGATCGTCCGCCCACAGCGCTGGCAGAGGACGAAGCTCTGCCGGTCCGGATGCCGGTAGCAGGTGTTGTTCGGGTTGTACGCCTGGTCGGTCACGTGAGGGTCAGACGCCTTCGACGTCGATGCTCTGGATGACGACGTCCTCGACGGGCTTGTCGCGACCGTCGGTGGGAACACCCTCGATCGCGTCGACGACCGCGCGGGACTCGTCGTCGGCGACCTCACCGAAGATGGTGTGCTTGCCCTGCAGCCACGGCGTCGCCACCGTGGTGATGAAGAACTGCGAGCCGTTGGTGCCGCGGCCGCCCTGGATGCCGGCGTTCGCCATGGCGAAGATGTAGGGGTTCTGGAACGTGAGCTCCGGGGAGATCTCGTCGTCGAAGCGGTAACCCGGGCCGCCGATGCCCTGGCCGAGCGGGTCGCCGCCCTGGATCATGAAGTCCTTGATGATGCGGTGGAAGATCACGCCGTCGTAGAGCTTGTCGGTCGAGACCTTGCCCGTGCCGGGGTGGGTCCACTCCTGCTGGCCCGTGGCGAGGTCGACGAAGTTCTTGACGGTCTTCGGTGCGTGGTTGCCGAACAGGTTGACGCGGATGTCGCCCTTGTTGGTGTGGATCGTTGCGACAGCGGTGTGCAGAGACATGTTCCGATTCTCGCATGTACTCCTGACCGCGGACGGATTGCACAGCTGCGGTTCCGTGACCTGTCAGGCAGTGTGGTGGCAGGATGGGGGCACGCCGATCCGATGGAGGTACCAGATGACGACGATCGAGATCCCGCGAAAGCGTCGGAAGCAGATCAAGAAGCTCAAGGGCCAGACCGCCTCGCTCCTCGGCGAGCAGCGCAAGGTCCTCGAGCACGCGAACGCGATCCTGGCTGAGGCCCGGTCGAACGCCGCGGACGCAGCTCGCAAGGACATCGCACCCCGCGTGCAGAACGCGATCGACAACGGGATCCGTCCCGCGTTCGCAACCGGCGTGCACGCTGCCACCTCGGCAGCGCAGAGCGCTTCGCACAAGTTCCAGTCCGAGGTGGTCCCCGGACTCGTCTCGACCGCTGGTTCGGTGCTCAGCGTGACCGATCTCGCGAAGGACCCCCGGGTCAAGAAGATCGTGAAGAACGCGCAGAAGAAGAGCAAGAGCGCGAAGAAGGCCGCGGCGAAGTACGTCCCGTCGCAGCAGAAGAAGGGTCTCGGCTTCGGCGGAGTCGCGCTCATCATCGTCGGCGTCGTCGCCGTCGCCGGTGCTGCGTACGCCGCGTACCAGACGCTCCGCGCCGACGACGACCTGTGGGTCGCCGACGACGCCGACACGGCGGAGAAGCCCGCCGCCTGACCTCCCGGTTCGTACGAAGGGCCCCGGCTGTTGCCGGGGCCCTTCGTCGTTCTCGGGCTTCATCTGTCGCCCCACACGCCGCGTGCCCTGAACGCGCCCACCCACCGGCCTGGAGGCCCGCGCCGGCCTGGCCCCGCGCCTCCCGTCCGCCACGCAGTCACGCCATGCGCCCCGGGAACGCCGCCGAGAGGTCGCAACCTGTCGTCCAGACGGCCCGCAGACGACAGTTCCAGCCACCACGCCACCACGCACGCGGCAAGTCGTGACCACTCAACGACGATGACGCGGATGTCGTGGCCACTTGACCAAAGCGACCCGGAGTAGCGGACCCGACCACCGCGGAGCGGAGCGTCGCCGAAGGCACGCAGACAAGCACGACGACCGGCCTCCCCGCGACGATCGCGCCGCAGGGGCGGCGGCGCGCACGGGCACAGAACGAAGCCCCTGGGCAGACGAGGAAGTCGGCAACCAGGGGCTGATGCGAGTGGAGCCTGGGAGAATCGAACTCCCGACATCCTGCTTGCAAAGCAGGCGCTCTACCAACTGAGCTAAGGCCCCGAGTGCCACCGAGGTGCTCGGCGACGGGATGGAATTGTCGTGCTGTTCCGGAGAACTGGTGGGGCTACAAGGACTTGAACCTTGGACCTCTTCGTTATCAGCGAAGCGCTCTAACCGCCTGAGCTATAGCCCCTCAGACCGGATGAAAGCCTACCGTACGATGCCGCCGGAACGAAATCGAGCAGTGGGCCCATCCGGCCCGGGTGTGTCAGTTGTTCGTGAAGCCCACGAGCAGACCGCCCGTGATCCGCACACTGAGGTTGTAGAGCACGCTCACGATGGCGCCGAGCACGGTGCCGACGACCACGTTGAGGATGCCCACGACGATGGAGAACCCGAGGACCTGGCCCAGCGAGAACTGGTCCATGATCGAGTAACTGTTCTGCCCGGTGACGTCCTTCAACAGGGCGTCGACCTGGGTGAACACACCCGTCTGGTTCAGGATGACCCACACCAGTGCCGTGGCGACCACGATCACGATGCTGCCGGCCAGGGCGATGAGGAAGCTGAGCTTCACCATCGACCAGAAGTCGACGTAGACCAGTCGCAACCGCACCTGGCGGGTGCCGACGGGTCGCTTCGCCTTCTTCTGGAGCTTCTCGGCGACACTACTCATTGCTTGACTGGTCCTCTCCGGCCTCGTCTGCGACGGGCTCGGTGTCGATGGGATCAGTGGAATCCGGGGCCGCTTCGGCAGGGCTGACCGTCTCCACCGGGCCCGCGGGCTCGATCTCGGCGTCGTCCTGGTCGTCCAGGTTCCGCTCGGTGTTCCGGGCCACCGCGATGATCCGGTCGTTCTCCGCAAACCTCGCGAAGACGACGCCCATCGTGTCACGGCCCTTGGCAGGGACCTCGGCCACGGCAGACCTTACCACCTTGCCCGATTGCAGCACGACGAGCACCTCGTCGTCCTCGCCGACGATGAGAGCGCCCACAAGATCGCCTCGGTCGACCGCCAACTTGGCCACCTTGATGCCCAGACCACCACGGCCCTGCACGCGGTACTGGTCGACCGCGGTGCGCTTGGCGTAGCCGCCCTCGGTCATCACCCAGACGTAGCCGTCGTCGGACACGACCCGGGCTGCGAGCAGCGAGTCGCCGTCGCGGAAGGACATGCCCTTCACGCCCGAGGTCGAGCGACCCATCGGACGCAGGGTGTCGTTCGTCGCCGTGAACCGGAGCGACATGCCCTGGCGGGACACCAGGAGCAGGTCGTCGTGCTCGTCGACGAGCAGCGCCTGGCGGAGCTTGTCGCCGTCGCGCAGGTTGATCGCGATGATGCCGCCGGTGCGGTTCGTGTCGTACTCGGTGAGCGCGGTCTTCTTCACCAGGCCGTGCTCGGTCGCGAGGACGAGGTACTGCGCGACCTCGTAGTCGCGGATGTCGAGCACCTGCTGGATCTGCTCGTCGGGCTGCATCGCGAGGAGGTTCGCGACGTGCTGGCCCTTCGCGTCGCGGCCGGCTTCCTGCAGCTCGTACGCCTTCGCGCGGTAGACCCGGCCCTGGTCGGTGAGGAACAGGAGCCAGTGGTGCGTCGTCGTGACGAAGAAGTGCTCGACGATGTCGTCGGCGCGGAGCTGGGCGCCACGGACACCTCGGCCACCGCGGTGCTGCGAGCGGTACTGGTCGCTGCGCGTGCGCTTGACGTAGCCACCGCGGGTGATGGTGACGACCATCTCCTCTTCGGGGATCAGGTCTTCCATCGACATGTCGCCGTCGTAGCCGAACATGATCTCGGTACGGCGGTCGTCGCCGAAGCGGTCGACGATCTCGCTCAGCTCGTCGCGGATGATCGAGCGCTGACGGCTCTCCGACCCGAGGATGTCCTGGAAGTCGGCGATCTTGCGCTCGAGCTCTTCGGCCTCGTCGTGGATCTTCTGACGCTCGAGGGCGGCGAGACGACGGAGCTGCAGCTCGAGGATGGCGCGCGCCTGGATCTCGTCGACGGACAGCAGGTCCATCAGGCCGGTGCGGGCCTCTTCGACGTCGGGCGAGCGACGGATGAGCGCGATGACCTCGTCGAGGGCGTCGAGCGCGGCCAGGTAGCCGCGCAGGATGTGGGCGCGCTTCTCGGCCTCGCGCAGACGGAACTGCGTGCGGCGGACGATGACGTCGACCTGGTGCGCGACCCACGCCGAGATGAAGCCGTCGAGCGGCAGGGTGCGGGGCACCCCGTCGACGATCGCGAGCATGTTCGCGCCGAAGTTCTCCTGCAGCTGGGTGTGCTTGTACAGGTTGTTCAGCACGACCTTGGCGACGGCGTCGCGCTTCAGCACGATCACCAGGCGCTGCCCGGTGCGACCGGAGGTCTCGTCACGGATGTCGGCGACACCGGCGAGCTTGCCGTCCTTGACGAGCTCGGCGATCTTGATCGCCAGGTTGTCCGGGTTGACCTGGTACGGCAGCTCGGTGACGACGAGGCAGGTGCGACCCTGGATCTCCTCCACCGAGACGACGGCCCGCATCGTGATCGAGCCACGGCCGGTGCGGTAGGCGTCCTGGATGCCCTTGGTGCCGAGCACCTGCGCACCGGTCGGGAAGTCCGGGCCCTTGATGCGCTGCATGAGCGCGGCGAGCAGCTCTTCGCGGGTGGCATCGGGGTTGTCGAGCGCCCACTTGGCACCCTCGGCGACCTCGCGCAGGTTGTGCGGCGGGATGTTCGTGGCCATGCCGACCGCGATGCCGACCGAGCCGTTGACGAGCAGGTTCGGGAACCGGGCCGGCAGGATCGCCGGCTCCTGGGTGCGGCCGTCGTAGTTGTCCTGGAAGTCGACGGTGTCCTCGTCGATGTCGCGGACCATCTCGAGCGCGAGCGGCGCCATCTTCGTCTCGGTGTACCGCGGGGCGGCGGCACCGTCGTTGCCCGGCGAACCGAAGTTGCCCTGGCCGAGCGCGAGCGGGTACCGGAGCGACCACGGCTGCACCAGGCGGACGAGGGCGTCGTAGATCGCCGAGTCACCGTGCGGGTGGAACTGACCCATGACGTCACCGACGACGCGGGAGCACTTCGAGAACGCACGGTCCGGGCGGTAGCCCCCGTCGAACATCGCGTAGATCACACGGCGGTGCACCGGCTTGAGGCCGTCGCGGACCTCCGGCAGGGCACGACCGACGATGACCGACATCGCGTAGTCGAGGTACGAGCGCTGCATCTCGAGCTGCAGGTCGACCTGCGAGATGCGGTCACCGGAGACGACGATGTCCCCGCTGTCGCCGTGGACGATCTCGGGCAGCTCGTCGGCGCCGTTCTCGTTGTCGTCAGCCATGTGGCTTCGTTCCCTTTCTGGACAGCCTGGAGGCTGTGGTTCCGTTGGTCGCGCCGGGCGCGACCACAGGTGGTCAGGACTGGTCGACGCGGCTCACGCCGCGCCTCCTGGCCGTTAGATGTCGAGGAAGCGGACGTCCTTGGCGTTCTGCTGGATGAACTGGCGACGTGCGTCGACGTCTTCACCCATCAGCGTCGAGAAGACGCTGTCCACAGCTGCCGCGTCCTCCAGCGTGACCTGCAGGAGCGTGCGGGTGTCCGGGTTCATCGTGGTGTCCCAGAGCTCCTTGTAGTCCATCTCGCCGAGGCCCTTGTAGCGCTGGATCCCGTTGTCCTTCGGGATGCGCTTGCCGGCTGCGAGGCCCGCCTGCATCAGGGCGTCGCGCTCCCGGTCGCTGAAGACGTACTCGTGGGCCGAGTTCGACCACTTCAGGCGGTACAGCGGCGGCTGCGCGAGGTACACGTAGCCGTGCTCGATGAGCGGACGCATGTAGCGGAACAGCAGCGTGAGCAGCAGCGTGGTGATGTGCTGGCCGTCGACGTCGGCATCGGCCATCAGCACGATCTTGTGGTACCGGGCCTTGTCCGGGTCGAAGTCCTCACCGATGCCGGCACCGAACGCCGTGATCATCGACTGGATCTCCTGGTTGGCGAGGGCGCGGTCGAGCCGGGCCTTCTCGACGTTCAGGATCTTGCCGCGCAGGGGCAGGATCGCCTGGGTCATCGGGTTGCGGCCCTGCACGGCGGAACCACCGGCGGAGTCACCCTCGACCATGAAGATCTCCGACACCGTCGGGTCCTTCGACTGGCAGTCCTTCAGCTTGCCGGGCATGCCGCCCGACTCGAGCAGCCCCTTGCGGCGGGTGGTCTCGCGCGCCTTGCGGGCGGCCAGACGTGCTTGCGACGCCTGGATCGCCTTGCGGACGACGTCGCGCGCCTGCGTCGGGTTGCTCTCGAACCAGTGGGTCAGCTCGGTGCCGACGACGCGCTGCACGAACGACTTCGCCTCGGTGTTGCCGAGCTTGGTCTTCGTCTGGCCCTCGAACTGCGGCTCGCCGAGCTTCACGGAGATGACGGCCGTCAGCCCTTCGCGGATGTCGTCACCCGTGAGGTTGTCGTCCTTCTCCTTGATGATCTTCGTCTCGCGCGCGTAGCGGTTGACAAGGGTCGTGAGAGCGGCTCGGAAGCCCTCTTCGTGGGTGCCGCCCTCGTGCGTGTTGATCGTGTTCGCGAAGGTGTGGACGCTCTCCTGGTACGAGGTGTTCCACTGCATCGCGACCTCGAGCGCGATCTTGCGCTCCGGGTCCTCGGACTCGAAGCCGATGACGTCGGGGTGGACGAGGTCGGCCTTCTTCTGCGCGTTGATGTACTCGACGTAGTCGGCGAGACCGCGCTCGTACATGAACGTGTCGTTGCGCGCCTCTTCCCCTTCTTCCGGGGTGCGCTCGTCGCGCAGGTTGATCCGCAGGCCCTTGTTGAGGAAGGCCATCTGCTGGAACCGGGTGCGCAGGGTCTCGTAGTCGAAGACGACGGACTCGAAGATCTCGGCGTTCGGCCAGAACGTGATCGTCGTGCCGGTCTCGTCCGTCGCTTCGTCCTGGGAGACGGGCGCGACGGGGACACCGTCGGTGTAGCTCTGGCGCCAGACGTGGCCCTGCCGACGGACCTCGACGTCGAGCTCGGAGCTCAGCGCGTTCACGACGGACGAACCGACGCCGTGCAGACCACCGGAGACGGCGTAGCCGCCACCGCCGAACTTGCCGCCGGCGTGCAGGACGGTGAGGACGACCTGCAGGGTCGAGACCCCTTCGGCCGCGTGGACGTCGACCGGGATGCCACGGCCGTTGTCGACGACGCGGACGCCACCGTCTTCACGGATGCTCACGTCGATGGTGTCGCAGTAGCCGGCGAGGGCTTCGTCGACGGAGTTGTCGACGATCTCCTGGACCAGGTGGTGCAGACCACGGGGGCCCGTCGAACCGATGTACATACCGGGGCGCTTGCGGACGGCCTCGAGCCCTTCGAGCACCTGAATCTGGTCTGCGCCGTAGGACGGTTCGCTCTGCGGGGTCTCCGCGCCGAGCGGGTTCTGCCGGTCGTCTTCAGATTCTGCTGCCATGTCGAGCGTGCTCCTGCCTGCGCGCGGAACGCCCGCGCACTGCACCTCCCAGTCTACCGCAGAGCCCCCTCTTTCGAGGGCTCATCTGCCCCTCAGACGGGCTTTTCTGGCACTCCAGGATGATTTCGTCGCCTCAACCGTAGGTGTCGCGAGGACCGCGCCCCTGGACCGTCCTGGGGCCGCGTTTCCACGTGGGGGCGTCCGGGCCGGAAACCCTGATCGACTCGACCCCGGCTTCCGGGTGCCGTTCCGCGATGGTCGTCGTGACCGTCGCACGCATGAGTCGGAGCTGGGTCGCCCAGGCCGTCGAGTCGCACCGGATGACGAGTGCGCCGTCCTCGATGGTGACCGGCCGGGAGTGCTTCGCCAGCTCCTCGCCGACCACGCTCGGCCAGTCCACGAAGAGCTCGGAGCGGGCGAGGGGTTCCGTCCAGCCGAGCTCCTGGGCGAGCGAACCGACGATGTCGGCGAGGCCCTTCGGCTCGCGGCCGCGTCCGTACGGCACGGTGTCGGCGTCGAACTCGCGGGCACGGCGGCGGCGGGCATCGGTGCCGCGCTTGGACGGGTCGCCGAACACCGCGCGCAGGTGCCGGTACACCTGCGAGGGCTCGGTGGGCTTGCGGGGCTTCGGCATCAGGCGTCGGCTCCGGCGGGGGTCGGGTCCGTTGCGCCGGTGGCGTCCGTCTGGTCCGTCCGGTCAGTCGCCGGACTGGAGGCCCGGATCGCGTCCGCCTCGTCGGTCACGATCGTGCCCGCCTCGATCCGTACAGTGTGCGCCGCCAGCTTCGGGGGCACGTCGCCGAACACCGCGGCCGTGATGAGCACCTGCTCGTAGTCGGCGACGGCGTTCGCCAGTCGCTCCCGACGCGATTCGTCGAGCTCGGCGAAGACGTCGTCGAGGATGATGATCGGGTCGCCGAGGTTCGACTCCGCACGCAGGATCGAGGCGCTCGCGAGCTGGATGGCCAGCGCGAAGGACCACGATTCGCCGTGACTGGCGTACCCCCGTGCCGGTAACCCGTTGAGCTGGAACAGGACGTCGTCACGGTGCGGCCCCACCAGGGTGAGCCCGCGATCGAGTTCGTCCCGGCGACGTCGCTCGAGCGCGGCTGCGAAGGCCTCGGCCGCCGACGCGACCGTGACGGGCTCGTCGGGGGTCCCGAGGACGGGATCGGTGGCCGCCGCCGACTCGGGGTCGCCACCACGGATCGACAGGACACCGGTGATCGAGGCGTCGTGGTGCTCGCCGGCGACGGTCGCGTAGGCCTCGGCCACGAAGGGTGCGAGCCGCCGGGTCAGGTGGTCACGTGCCGCGACGATCTCGGCGCCGAGTCCGACGAGCCGGTCGTCCCAGACGTCGAGCGTCGACAGGGCGTTCGCCTTCGCGCCGGTGGCACGGGCTGACTTGAGCAGGGTGTTCCGCTGGCGGAGCGTGCGGTCGTAGTCGGCGAGCACGCCCTGCATCCGCGGCGCGATCTGGCCGAGCAGCTCGTCGAGCATCCGGCGCCGACCGGCCGGCTCGCCCCGGACGAGCGCCAGGTCCTCCGGCGCGAAGAGCACGCTCGTGCAGTAGCGCGGCAGCTCGCGCGGCTTGATCGCGGAGCGGTTCACCTGCGCACGGTTCGCGCCGGTGCGGTTGATCTGCACCTCGGCGAGGATGCTGCGTTCCTCGTGGGCGAGCCGTGCCCGGACGATCGCGGCGTCGCATCCCTGACGGACGAGGGCCGCGTCGGTGGGGACGCGGTGCGAGCCGAGCGTGGAGAGGTACCCGATCGCCTCGACCAGGTTGGTCTTGCCCTGTCCGTTGCGCCCGACGAACAGGTTCGGCCCGCGTGCGAGGTCGACGTCCGCCTCCCGGTAGTTCCGGAAGTCGGTCAGTTGGAGATGGTCGACGTGCACGCGGGCCGAGTCCGGGTTCCCCCGGGAAGTCCTAGGACTTCTTGACGGCGTGACCGCCGAACTGGTTGCGGAGCGCCGCGACGGCCTTCATCGTCGGCGAGGCGCTGCCCTGGCGCGAGACGAAGCGCGCGAAGATCGACGCCGAGAGCGCCGGCATCGGCACGGCGAGCTCGATGCCCTCTTCCAGCGTCCAGCGGCCCTCGCCCGAGTCCTCGACGTAGCCCTCGAGCTCGTCGAGCTTCGGGTCCTCGTTCAGCGCGAGCACCATCAGGTCCAGCAGCCAGGAACGGACGACCGTTCCGCGCTGCCAGCCGGCGAACACGGCGGGGACGTCGGTGATCAGGTCCTTGGCCTCGAGGAGCTCGTAGCCCTCGCCGTACGCCTGCATGATCGCGTACTCGATGCCGTTGTGGACCATCTTCGCGTAGTGGCCGGCGCCGATCGGGCCGGCGTGCGAGAAGCCTTCTTCGCGGGGACCCTCGGGACGCAGGGCGTCGAACACGGGCATCGCGAACTCGACGTCCGCGGCGTCACCGCCGACCATGAGGCCGTAGCCGTTGTCCTTGCCCCAGACGCCACCGGAGACGCCGACGTCCATGTAGCGGATGCCGCGCGCACCGAGCTGCTCGGCGTGCGTCGTGTCGTCAAGCCACTTCGAGTTGCCACCGTCGATGACCAGGTCGCCCTCGCCGAGGACGCCGGCCAGGTCGGTGATCACGTCGTCGGTGATCTTGCCGTGCGGGACCATGACCCACACGAGACGCTTGCCCTCCGGGAGGGCAGCGGCGAGGGCGCCGAGGTCGGCGACGTCCGAGACGGCGGGGTTGGCGTCGTACCCGGTGACCTCGATACCTGCGTTGCGGAGACGGGCACGCATGTTGTTGCCCATGCGACCAAGGCCGACAAGACCGATGTGCATGATTTCCTCTTCTGTTCGTCGTCGCGCTGATGCTGCCGGTGGTGTGCGCCAGCGCAGGTTGCCTGTTGCGCCTATCGCAGCAGCAGGTTCGGCTGCAGCAGGTACCGGTATCCATCGGTCGCTGCGGCCTCTTGCGAAGTCTGGCCGGTGATCAGCACCGGGCCCGGCTTGTTGGGGTTCTCCGTCTTGGTGAAGGAGATGCGGACGAACTCGGAGTGCACCGCGTTCAGTCCGTCCAGGAGGAAGGCGGGCTTCAACGAGACCACCGTTTCCTCGCCGGTCAACAACGCACTGATCGACTCTGACGCCTGCGCTTGTTCGGATCCGATCGCCTCGAGCGTGAGCCCGTCGACCGTGAAGGAGAACCGGAGCGCCGCTTCGCGCTCCAGGACGAGGGAGACCCGTCGGACCGCTTCGACGAGCTCCGCGGTGTTGATCACCGCGTGGTCGTTGACGGTCTCGGGGAAGAGCCGGCGGACCGGCGGGTAGTTGCCCTTGATGAGCAACGACGTCACGGTCTTGTCGTCGGCGTGGAACGCGATGAGCTCGCGGTCGGAGTTGCCGCTGATCGACACCGACACCGTGGACGCCGAACCGAACGTGCGGCCGACCTCCTGCAGGGTGCGGGCCGGGACCAGTGCGTGCAGGGGGTCCGAGCCGACTCGGCCGGAGTCCCATGCGATGGTGCGGACGGCGACGCGGTAGCGGTCCGTCGCGATGAGCGAGAGGTCGTTGTCGCCGACCTCGAGCTGCACGCCCGTGATGACGGGGGTCACGTCGTCGCGGCTTGCGGCGACGGCGACCTGGGACACCGCTTCGGAGAACGCGTCGCCGGGGATCACACCGGTCTGCGGCCCGATCTCCGGCAGGGTCGGGTACTCCTCGACCGGCATGGACAGCAACGTGAAGTGCGCCGAACCGCAGGAGACGGAGATCTTGGCGTCCTCGGTGGTGAACGACACCGGGGCGTTCGGCAGTCGGCTCGCGATGTCGTTCAGCAGTCGACCGGAGACCAGGACCGTGCCCGGCTCGTCGATCTGGGCCGAGATGGACGTCTGCGCCGACACCTCGTAGTCGAACGACGAGAGCGTCAGACGATCTCCGTCGGCGTGGATCAGGACGCCCGAGAGGATCGGGAGGGTCGTGCGCTGCGGGAGGAGCTTCACTGCGAAGGAGACGGCTTCGGAGAAGACGTCCCGGTTGACCTCGAACTTCACAGCTGGAACCCCTGTCGATCGGCTTGGACTGTCCGGCCGCCCCATTCTGGCACAGGCGGACGGGGGCCGGATTTCTTGTCATCCCGCCGTCCACAAGGTTGTCCCGCAGAGATTGATTGTTAACCAGGAGTAATGGTGTTAACGCCTGTGCACACTGTGGATAACCCTGTGCATCCCGCCTCGCAGTAGGGAACTACACGCTTGTGACTTGTGAGCGGTGTGTGAGCGTTAACGGGATGAATGAATCTCATCTATCCACTTCCATCCCCAGTCTCCACAGGTGACCCCCCACCTGTGTACAACCGGGCGGCGTGTCCTCCACAGTTATCCACAGGCTATCCACACTGTGAGAAGTCCGGCCCATGGAACCGTCTCAGATGGTGGATGGGGCCGGGAACGGGCCGATCTCAGCGGTAGCGGCGGTCCTGCTTGATGCGGCTGGTGAGCTCGGTGACCTGGTTGTAGATCGACCGACGCTCCTTCATCAGCTCGGTGATCTTCTTGTTCGCGTACATCACGGTGGTGTGGTCGCGGTTGCCGAACAGCTGCCCGATCTTGGGCAGGGACAGGCTCGTCAGCTCGCGGCACAGGTACATCGCGATCTGTCGTGCCGTGGCGATCGCCTGGGAGCGGGACGACCCGTACAGGTCGTCGACGGAGAGCTTGAAGTACTCCGCGGTGTGGTTGATGATGTCCGTCGGCGCGACGACGTTGTCCTCGTCGAGGGTGATCAGGTCCTTGAGGACCGTCTGCACCAGGGCCATGTCCACGGCCGTCCGGTTCAGGCTCGCGAACGCGGTGACCCGGATCAGGGTGCCCTCGAGCTCGCGGATGTTGCTCGACACCTTCGACGCCATGAACTCGAGGATGTCGTCGGGCACCTGCAGGTGGTCGGACTGTGCCTTCTTGCGGAGGATCGCGATGCGCGTCTCGAGCTCGGGTGCCTGTACGTCGGTGATCAGGCCCCACTCGAAGCGCGATCGCATCCGGTCCTCGAACCCGGTCAGGTGCTTCGGCGCGACGTCGGACGTGATGACGACCTGCTTGTTGTGGTCGTGCAGCGTGTTGAACGTGTGGAAGAAGGCCTCCTGCGTGGAGTCCTTCCCCTGCAGGAACTGGATGTCGTCGATCAGCAGGATGTCGATGTCGCGGTACCGCTGCTGGAACTGGTTCGAGCGGTTGTTCGCGATCGAGTTGATGAAGTCGTTGGTGAACTCCTCGCTCGACACGTACCGGACGCGGATCCCCGGGTAGAGGCTCTCGGCGTAGTGCCCGATGGCGTGGAGCAGGTGGGTCTTGCCCAGCCCGGAGTCCCCGTAGATGAAGAGCGGGTTGTAGGCCTTGGCCGGTGCCTCGGCGACGGCGACCGCTGCGGCGTGGGCGAACCGGTTCGACGACCCGATGACGAAGTTGTCGAAGTTGTACTTGGGGTTGAGCCGCGACTCGGGGCGCCCGCTGGTGCCGGGAGAGTCGATCTGGCTCGGCACGAACGGCGCCTCGATGTACTGGCGCGGCGCGGCACTCTGCTCGACGGCTTCCTGGACGGGCTCGGCGTACTCGGGGACGTTCGGGTCCACCCGCGGCTCCGAGGCCATGTCGGGGTTGACCGTGATCGCGAAGTTCGCGACGGAGTCGTCACCGATGCGCGCGACCGCTTCGGTGATCGGGATGCGGATGCGCTGTTCGAGCATGCCCCTGGTCAGGTCGTTCGGTACCTCGAGGTACAGGGTGCCGGCGAGCACGCCCTTCGGCTCGACGAGGTTCAGGAACCCGTGGAGCTGCGGCGTGATGCGGGGGTCCTCGGCGAGGAGTCCGAGTACGGATGACCAGAGGTCCTCGACGGGGTCGGCCGGCATCGTCATGTCGCGCTCGTCTCCAGGGGTCGTGTCGTGCGTTCGCTGCCGGACGAGGGTGCGTCCTGCGGGGTCGGACATGCCGTGGCGTCCTCGGCGACCGCACTCGGGACCAGGTCGTCGCCGGCGGATCGTCGGTGGCTCCGGGGGCTTCGTCGACGCCTCGTTGCCGCGGAGGTTCCCACAGGGTTGTCCACAGTGTTGTCCACGACCACCTCGAGCCGTCCGACAGGAGTACTTCCCTGTCGTACCGGCCATCGGGGGGATCGATCACACCACTGTAAAGGACCGGACCGAGTCCCACCGAACGGAAGTTGTCCCCAATGTGGAGAATGGGCTCGAGGGGCGCCGGACCCGGCGGCGACGGCTCGACCGCTCGGAGCGGGGTTTGACCTGCTCGCCGCTGTCACGTACCGTTAACCAGTTGACTGCGGCCCTTTGGTCGCGCCCATCTGCGTCGTTCGACACCCGGACGGCTACACATACGTGACGGCTCGCCGCGAGCAGCCGTGTGGAGAACATCATGAGCAAGCGCACCTTCCAGCCGAACAACCGCCGCCGCGCCAAGAAGCACGGCTTCCGCCTCCGCATGCGGACGCGTGCCGGCCGCGCCATCCTGTCGGCGCGTCGCGCCAAGGGCCGTACCGAGCTCTCGGCCTGATCAGGCTCATCGCCTGATCCGGTCCTCGGTCTGACCCCGGCGTCGCAGTGTTGGCCAGCGCCAACCGCATCGTGCGCGGGGATGACTACCGGAACGTCGTGCGTCGTGGTCGCAAGAGCGCCACGGCGCACGTCGTCGTGTCCGTGGTCCGTCAGCCGGCGGATCGCAACGGACCGACGCGGTTCGGCTTCATCGTCGCGAAGACGGTGGGCAACGCCGTGACCCGGAACCTGATCAGGCGGCGGCTCAAGGCGATCGCGCACGACCTGCTCGTCGAGTGCCCTCAGGGCTTCGACGTGGTGGTCCGTGTACTGCCAGCCGCATCGCAGGCCGGATGGCCTACCCTGCTCGAAGACGTCACGCGCTCCTTCGCGCGCGGGGTGGAGAAGGCAGCATGAACCGCACTCTGTGGACCCGGCTTGCCTGGGTCATCGCGTTGCTCCCACGCAACGCGTGCGTCGTCGTGCTCCGGGCCTACCGTGCTGTGATCTCCCCGCTGTACGGCAACGTCTGCCGCTACCACCCGTCGTGCTCCCGGTACGCCCTCGAGGCGATCCAGCAGTACGGCGTCGTGCGCGGATCCGCCATGGGCGCCTGGCGCATCGCCCGTTGCAACCCCTGGGCTGCTGGCGGCATCGACGACGTCAAGGAACGCCGTCACCCGTTCGTCGTCAACCGGTTCGGGTTCGTCCTCGCGCCGATCCCGCAGCAGCCGCACCCCGCGGTCGGAACGGTTCGGCCGGTCCTGCTCCCCCAGCGCACTCGAAAGGCGTAGCCGTCCCCATGGACATCATCGGAACGATCCTCTGGCCGCTCAAATGGGTGGTCTCGGCCATCCTCGTCGGCTTCCACTGGATCTTCGAGAACCTCGGCATGGACCCGAACGAGGGCATCACGTGGGTGCTCTCGATCATCTTCCTGACGTTCGTCGTCCGCGCGGCGTTGATCCCGATCTTCGTCCGGCAGATCAAGTCGCAGCGCCGCATGCTCGAGGTCGCGCCGCAGCTGAAGAAGATCCAGGACAAGTACAAGGGCAAGAAGGACCAGTTCTCGCGTGAGGCCATGAGCCGCGAGACGATGGCGCTCTACAAGGAGACCGGGACCAACCCGCTCAGCTCCTGCCTGCCGCTGCTGCTGCAGATGCCGATCTTCTTCTCGCTGTACTCGGTGCTGCACGAGGCTCAGATCAACAAGACGGGCATCGGCCTGCTGACGAACGACCTCGCGGCGTCGTTCGGCAACGCGGCCCTGTTCGGCGCTCCCCTGCACGAGACGTTCACGAACGCCTCCGGCTGGGAGGTCCGTGCGATCGCGGGCTTCATGATCGTCGTGATGACGGCGTCGCAGTTCATCACGCAGCTGCAGCTCGTCGCGAAGAACATGTCGCCGGAGACCAAGGAGTCTCCGATGTACCGCCAGCAGAAGATGATGCTGTACATCCTCCCGCTGGTCTTCGTGATCTCGGGTCTGAGCTTCCCCCTCGGCGTCATGTTCTACTGGCTGGCCTCGAACCTCTGGACGATGGCGCAGCAGTACTTCGTCATCCGCAGCATGCCGACGCCCGGCTCCGAAGCAGCACTGGCTCGTGAAGCCCGCTTGGCCAAGAAGGCACAGCGTCGCGGGACCGCCACCCCGGTCCTCGCCGAGGCCGGTGCCGGCGCCGGTGCAACGGAGATCGAGCCCGTGCGCGTCACCACCCAGCGTCAGCAGCCGGTCGGCAAGCAGCGCCAGAAGAAGAACGGGAAGAAGTAAGTGACCGAGCAGGACACCGCAGGCGCCGTCGAGACGACGGACACCGAGACCGAGGACGCCCGCGACGAAGCGGACATCGCGGCGGACTACATCGAGGAGCTCCTCGACATCTGCGACCTCGACGGCGACATCGAGATCGAGGAACGCGCCGGTCGCGTGTACCTGTCGGTCACCGATGACGGCGAGGCACTCCGAGTGCTGTCGAAGCCCGACACCGTGACGGCATTGCAGGAGCTGACCCGGATCGCCGTGCAGGCAGAGACCGGCGAGTTCAGCCGGCTGATCCTCGACGTCGGTGGCTCGCGGGACGCCCGTGCTGACGAGCTGCAGCGGCTCGTGGACACCGCCGTCGAGCGCATCGAAGCCGGTTCGTCGTCGGCTGCACTCCCCCCGATGTCGTCCTACGAGCGCAAGCTCGTGCACGACCTGGTCGCTGAGAAGGGCTTCCACTCGGAGTCCGAGGGTGAGGGTCGGGACCGCCACACGGTCGTCACCCGATGACGGACGCACCCGTCCCGACCGAGGCCGCACCGGTGCTCGAGGCTGAGCCCGCGGCGGCCGCAGCACTCTTCGGTGACCAGATCGAGGGTGCTCGCTCGTTCACGAACGAACTTGCGCGACGGGGTGAGGAGTTGGGCCTGATCGGCCCGCTCGAGCTCCCCCGCTTGTGGACACGACATATCCTCAATTCGGCGTTGCTTGCACCGCTCCTGGAGGCCCGTGGTCGCGTTGCCGACGTCGGCTCCGGGGCAGGGTTGCCGGGTCTCGTGCTCGCGATCGCCCGTCCGGACGTCGAGTTCGTCCTCATCGAGCCGATGGAGCGCCGGACGGATTGGCTTCGTGCCGAATCCGATCGTCTCGGCCTGCAGAACGTCACGGTGCTCCGCGGCCGTGCTGAGGACGTCGCTGACGACGTCGTCGTCGACCAGGTCACCGCACGGGCCGTGAGTGCCCTGTCGAAGCTCATCCCGCTCACCGTGCCGCTGGTGCGTTCGGGCGGGCAGCTCATCCTGATGAAGGGTGCGCGGGTCGACGAAGAGATCGAGAAGGCCCGAAAGGTCATCCTTCGGAAGCGCCTCTCCGATGTCGAGGTGCTCGAGCTCGGAGAAGGTGTGGTCGACGAGACCACCCGCGTCTTCCGGGCTACAGTTGACTGACGCTGCGGCTCGGGCCGGGACATCCGGCCGCCAGTGGCTCCGCGTTCCACGTGAAACATCGAACCGGGGAAGAGGCACTCGTTGAGTTCATCGACCGACTACGACGCGTCGACACCGCTCGCTCGCGAGATCGCCGACCTGAACCGTCGCCGGCGCGCGATCGCCACACAGCAGTTCCCGCTGCCTTCCGAGACACGGATCATCACTGTCTCGAACCAGAAGGGTGGCGTCGGCAAGACGACGACGACGGTGAACCTGGCCGCTGGTCTCGCGCATGGTGGCGCTCGGGTGCTGGTGATCGACCTCGACCCGCAGGGCAACGCCTCGACGGCGCTCGGCGTGGACCACCAGGCGGAGGTCGCGAGCATCTACGATGTGATCGTCGATGAGGCACCGATGGCGGACACCGTGCAGGCCTCCCCCGAGTCGGACACGCTCTGGTGTGTTCCGGCCACCATCCACCTTGCCGGTGCGGAGATCGAACTCGTGTCACTGGTAGCCCGCGAGCAGCGCCTCCGGACTGCACTCGACATGTACCTGCAGTCGCTGGATGAGCCCTACCACTACGTCTTCATCGACTGCCCGCCGTCACTGGGCCTCCTGACGATCAACGCCTTCGTTGCCGCACAAGAGGTACTCATCCCGATCCAGTGCGAGTACTACGCGCTCGAAGGACTGAGCCAGCTGCTTCGGAACATCGAACTGATCGAACGGCACCTCAACCCGAACCTCCGCGTCTCGACGATCCTGCTGACCATGTACGACAGCCGCACGAACCTGTCGAACCAGGTGGCGAACGATGTCCGTGAGCACTTCGGCGACCAGGTGCTGAAGGCCATGATCCCCCGGTCGGTCCGCGTCAGCGAGGCTCCGAGCTACGGCCAGAGCGTCGTCGCCTACGACGTGAACTCCACCGGGTCGCTGTCCTACCTGGAAGCGGCCGCCGAGATCGCAGCACGAGGAGCGAAGCACTGATGGCACCGAAGCGAACCGGACTCGGACGAGGCATCGGCGCCCTGATCCCGACAGCGACCGATCAGCAGGACCGTCCCGTCGACGTGTTCTTCCCGACCGGAGGCTCGCCGGCATCTGCTCCGACGGCAGATGACCTGGTGGCCGTGCCGGGAGCACGTCTCGCCAACCTCAATCCGCTCGACGTGATCCCCAACGCGCAGCAGCCGCGGAAGGAGTTCCGCGAGGAGGAACTCCAGGAACTCGTCCACTCGATCCGTGAGATCGGCGTGCTGCAGCCGATCGTCGTCCGGCCCATCCCCGGCGCCACGGGTACCGAGCCCCAGTACGAGCTCATCATGGGTGAGCGTCGTCTGCGTGCCACGAAGGAACTCGGCCTGAGCACGATCCCGGCGATCGTGAAGGACACCCCCGACGACGCGATGCTGCGCGATGCACTGCTGGAGAACCTCCACCGTGCGCAGCTCAACCCCCTCGAGGAGGCGTCGGCGTACCAGCAGCTCCTCGCCGACTTCGGGATCACCCAGGAACAGCTCGGGCAGCGCATCGGTCGATCGCGCCCGCAGATCACGAACACGATCCGACTCCTGCGGCTCCCCTCCCCCGTGCAGCGGCGGGTGGCCGCGGGCGTGCTCTCTGCCGGACACGCTCGCGCCATCCTCGCCGCTCCGGACGCGGAGGCGATGGAGTACCTGGCCGAGAAGATCGTCAACGAGGACCTGTCCGTCCGTGCTGCTGAGGCCATCGCGCAGCAGCTGGCGGCCAAGACGCCGCCGGCGAAGCCGAAGGCCGAGCCGTCCAAGCGCCAGGCACACTTCAACGATCTCGCTGAGCGGCTCGGTGATCGCCTGAACACCCGGGTGAAGATCGCAGTCGGTGCTCGCAAGAGTTCGGTCACGATCGACTTCGCGAACGGCGACGACCTCAACCGGATCCTCAGCGAACTCGGAGTGCAGGACCTCGAGGGCTGATTCCATCGCTGTGCGGCCCTGTGCGGCCGTGTGCGGCGTTTTGAGCCCCTGTAACGGCCAGGCTGGGTCCGGATGAGGGTAGGCCGTTTCGTCGGCTCCAGCGGCTCCGTAGCTCGCTCGGGCGCGGTTGCAACAGGGCTGACCGCAGTCGGCCTCGGGTGAGATGGTGGTGTCGTGACCAACTGCGGCTCGCCCTTCAGGCCATCGGTCCGAGGGACGTTCTACCGGGCCGTTGACCCGAGGTTCTGCGATGATCGCCCACAAGGTCGTCCGGCCCGTGGCCGTGGAGGTCGTCGCGATCGACGTCGAAGCGTCCGGCATCGTCGACGTGCGCGATGTGAGCGCCGTGAAGGCAGTCGGCATTGACCTCGAGGACGCCTTGGCTCCTCGGCAGCGGATCGCGGAGGGCGGCGGGATGCCTCGGTCATGGACGGTGCGTGACCGCCTCATCGAAGTCGTGCCGACGGCTTGATCGACCCTTCGCGGAAGAGCCTGGGCCTCTGGCACCTGGTGCTGTTCCGGTGGAACGTGGCGGACGCGCCGAGCGCCCGTCTGCTCGACACCCAACGCCTCGGCGAGTGAAGCGACGTTCCACGTGGAACATCGAAGCTCGCCGACAGAGCAGGCGGGACACGATGTGCCGGTGTTCCACGTGGAACACCGGCTGCAGGGTCAGGCGCGGTGGTCGCGGATCGCCTGCTCGGCGAGCTCTGCGTAGGTCCAGCCAAGATCGAAACCGGAAGCCGACAGCGCCTGCGGCAGCAGTGACGTCTCAGTGAGCCCAGGGAGGACGTTCGCCTCGAGGAACCAGGGCGTCCCCGCCCCGTCGATGATCAGGTCGACACGGGACAGGTGGCGGAGTCCGAGAGCTGCGTGCGCGGCGACCGCAGCCTCCGCGGCTGCTCCGGCGAACTCGTCCGAGAGCCGCGCGGGCGTGTAGAAGGTCGTCTCCCCCGCGTTGTAGCGAGCCTCGAACCCGTAGATGCCGTTCCGCGGCACGATCTCCACGGCGGAAAGCGCCACGGGGCCGTCTCCGGTGTCGATGATCCCCACGGCGACCTCGGTGCCGCGGATGAGCTGCTCGACCACGACGTCGTCGCAGTACGTGTACGCCGTCACCATGGCCCGGGGCAGGTCCTTGATGTCGTCGACCAGGGTGACGCCCTGTGCACTCCCGCCTCGCGCTGGCTTGACCGCGAGCGGCACCGGGTGCTCTGTCGCGATGGCCTCGAGGACACCGACGGCACCGAGCTCACGGAAGACGTCGTGGGAGAGCGTTACAGAACGAGGGGTGCGGACGCCGGCGCGGGCGACCAACGCTGACGCTGTGGGCTTGTCCCATGCCAACCGGGCCGACGTCGAACGTGAGCCGACGAACGGGATGTCCACGGCCTCCAGGATGCCCCGCAGGGCCCCGTCTTCACCGGAGGCGCCGTGCAGTGCCGGCCACACGACGTCCGGGCGTGAATCGGCGAGAGCCGGCAGGAGCATCGCGTCTGCGTCGCGCAGGTCGACCTGCCAGCCGTAGCCGGTCAGTGAGTCGGCGACCCGACGGCCGGAGCGGAGGGAGACGTCGCGCTCGTGCGAGATGCCTCCGGCTACGACGACGACGTGACGACGGGTGAGCTCGGCCATGCGGGGTCCTCCGGTGTGGAACTGCGGTGCTGTGCGAGCAGCACTGAGGAAAAGCGCTGATCAGGAGATGTTCGGCGGCGGTGCGCTGACCGACGACGTCTGGCGGACCACGGTGTTCGGTCGGGTCGTCGGGCCGAACGTCTCGATCAGTTCGAGTTCGTCGTTGACGACGTTCGCCAGGCGCTTGACCCCCACCCGGATCTGCTCCGGCGTGGGGTAGCAGAACGACAGACGGATGTGTCCGCCTCCGCGTCCGTCGGCGTAGAAGGCCGTCCCGGGGGTGTACGCCACGAGCTCCTTGACCGCGCGCGGCAGCATGCCCTTGGAGTCGAGGGACTCGGGCAGGGTGAGCCACACGAAGAAGCCACCGTTCGGCTTGGTCCAGGACAGGTCGGGCAGGAACTCCCCCAGTGCGGACAGCATGGCGTCACGGCGCTCGGCGTAGATGCCCCGGAAGGTGTCGACCTGGCCCTTCCAGTCCGCCGCGTCGAGGTAGGCGTTCACGACGTACTGGCCGAAGGAGTTCGGCGCGAGCACGGCCGATTCGTTGGCGAGCACGAGCTTCTCGCGGATGGCGTGCGGCGCGAGGGCCCAGCCGACGCGGAAGCCCGGTGCGAGGGTCTTCGAGAAGGAGCCGAGGTACACCACGCCCTCTTCGTCGATCGATCGGATCGCCTGCGGCGCGGGCTCGTCGAACCAGAGGAGCCCGTACGGGTTGTCCTCGAGCACGAGGATGTTGTTCGACCGGCAGATGTCGAGCACCTCGATGCGGCGCTCGCGGCTCATCGTGACGCCGGCCGGGTTGTGGAAGTTCGGGATCGTGTAGAGGAACTTGATCCGCTTGCCCTGGGTGCGGAGGTTCGCGATGGCCTCGCGCAGCGCCTCGGGGACGAGACCGAGCTCGTCCGTTGTCACGTGCACCGTCTCGGCCTGGTACGACCGGAAGACGCCGATCGCGCCGACGTAGGACGGCGACTCGGCGAGCACGACGTCGCCCGGATCGATGAACAGGCGGGTGACGAGGTCGAGGGCGTGCTGCGAGCCCGTGGTGACCACGACGTCCTCGGCGCTGGCACGGATGCCCTCGAGGCTCATGACGTCCACGATGTGCTCGCGGAGGGACCGCAGGCCCTGTCCACCGCCGTACTGGAGGGCCATGGCGGAGTGCTCGGTCATGACACGGTCCAGAGAGCCCGTGACGAGCTCTCTGGGGAGCGCGGAGACGAACGGCATGCCGCCGGCCAGCGAGACCACTTCGGGCCGCGAGGCGACGGCGAACAGGGCTCGGACCTCGGAGGCGCTCAGCCCGGCGGTGCGCTGGGCGTAGGAGTCGTACCAGGGGTCGAGGCTGTTACCGTTCGTCATCGAGTGCTCCGTTCAGTGGGACATTCCCGCCACACTACGACATCGGCCCGGGGAACCAGGGTTCCGCGACGGGGCCGATCGTCATCCGGTGGCTCCGGACGAGAACGGCCCCGCCCTCCGAGGAGAGCGGGGCCGTTCGGGAGGGGCGACCTACGCGAGGAACTCGGCGAGGTCGGCCTCGAGCGCGGGCTTCGGCTTGGCGCCGATGACGGTCTTGACGACCTCGCCGCCCTTGAAGACCTTCATCGCCGGGATCGACGTGATCTGGTAGTTCATGGCCGACTGGGGGTTGTCGTCCACGTTGAGCTTCACGATCTCGATCTTGCCAGCGTGCTCTTCGGCGATCTGGTCGAGGATCGGCGAGACCGCACGACACGGGCCACACCACTCGGCCCAGAAGTCGACGAGGATCGTCTTGTCGGACTTGAGGACCTCGTCCGAGAAGGTGGCGTCGGTGACAGCCTTGGCGTTGGACATGTGTGCTCCTTCGAGAAGTCGTTCAGGGGGTACAACGGCGATGCCGTCGTGGTATTCCGAGGCGGGTCAGGCCCGCGCGGCGATGACGTCGACCATCGCGGGCTCGGTCGGGGCGACGCCCTCGGCCTCGTCCGTCAGTGCGTCGTCGAGCTCGGCGAGGTACTTCTCGGCGTCGAGCGCGGCGACCGTGCCCGAACCCGCAGCCGTGATGGCCTGGCGGTAGGTCGGGTCGATGACGTCACCGGCGGCGAAGACACCCGGCAGGTTGGTCTTCGACGAGCGGCCCTGAACGGCGATCGTGCCCTCGGGCGCGATGTCGATCTGGCCGTGGATCAGGTGCGTGCGCGGGTCGTTGCCGATGGCGATGAACAGGCCGTCCAGCGCGAGCTCGGACTCCTCGCCCGTCACGGTGTCCTTGAGCGTGACGCCCTCGACCGCGGAGTCACCAGTGATGCCGGTGACTTCCTTGTTCCAGGCGAACTCGATCTTCGGGTCGTTCATCGCGCGGTCCTGCATGATCTTCGACGCACGCAGGGAGTCCTTGCGGTGGATGACCGTCACCTTGTCGGCGAAGCGGGTGAGGAACGTCGCCTCTTCCATCGCGGAGTCGCCACCACCGACGACGGCGATGTTCTTCTGTCGGAAGAAGAAGCCGTCGCAGGTCGCGCACCACGAGACACCGTGGCCGGACAGGCGCTCTTCGTCGGGGAGGCCGAGGTGACGGTAGGCCGAGCCGGTGGCGTAGATCACCGCGAGGGCCTCGTACGTCTCGCCGGAGCCGACGGTGACCTTCTTGACCTTGCCGGTGAGGTCGACTGAGACGGCGTCGTCGTACAGGACCTCGGCACCGAACTTCTCGGCCTGTTCCTGCATCTTGATCATGAGGTCGGGGCCCTGGATCCCCTCGGGGAAGCCGGGGAAGTTCTCGACCTCGGTCGTCTTGGTGAGTTCACCGCCCGTCTCGACACTGGAGGCGACGATGAGCGGCTTGAGCTCTGCGCGCGCTGCGTAGATGCCGGCGGTGAACCCGGCCGGGCCGGAACCGATGATGATGAGCTGGCGCATGCCTGATTGCCCTTCCGTTGCGTCTGACCGGGTCAACCCATCGTACCGGCGTGGCATTCCACACGACCCGTGAGCGTGTGGTGCGCGGGTGGGATCAGCGGCCGAGCTTGCTGCGGAGCATCCGGACGGCGTTGCCGATCTCACCGTTCTTCGCGACGACGAGGGCTCCGAAGTACACGGCCACCATCGCGGCGCCGGTGAGGATGATCGTGATGAGGGCACCGGTGCGGTCGGACATCGCGAACCCGGCCTCTGAGAACGCGCCGAAGAAGTTCACGACGAGGAGCCCGACGACGCCCGAGATCAGCGCGGCGATCACGAACTGGACGTGCGACCGGGTGATGACCGGTCCCTCGATGCTGCCGAGCCGCTTGCGGACGAGCACGAGTGCGACGATCGTCTGCGCCGACCCCGCGATGGTGGTGCAGGCGGCGACCCCGATGCCGATGACCGACGTGGGGAACGTCGACACCGCAAGGGCGCCGATGACGAACAGCACCGACTGGATGCACTGCATCAGGAACGGCGTCCGGTGGTCGTGCATCGCCCAGAAGACCCGCTGGATCACGAACAGCATGCTGAACAGGACGAGTCCGGGCATGTAGGCGACGAGCACGGCGCCGACCTGCAGGGCGCTCTCGAACGTGCCCTCGTACAGGCGGCCGAACGGGACGGCGACGACGATCAGCGCGACCGAGGCGAAGACGGTGAAGAGCCCGACGATGCGCAGGGACAGCGACAGGTTGCGGCGGACCGCGCCGAGGTCGCCGCGTTCGGCGTCGTGGCTCATCCGGGTGAAGTACGCCGTCGCGATGGAGACCGTGATGATCGAGTGCGGGAGCATGAAGATGAGCCACGCGTTGCCGAGCACGGCGTTGCCCGGACCGTCATCCCGTCCGAGCCACGCGACCTGTGACTGCACGATGCCGGCGATCTGGGTGACGAGGATCATCGCGAAGAGCCAGCCAGCGGCGGTCCCCGTCGACTTGAGGCCCACCCCGCGCCAGCGGAAGTCGGGGCGGAACGACAGGCCGGCGCGCTTCCAGAAGAACGGGAGGAACGCAGCCTGGGCGAAGACACCGAGCGATGCGCTGCCGGCCAGGAGTGCGATCTTCGCCGGCGTCCACTGGTCGAGTTCGCTGCCGCTGGTGCCGTACAGGGCGATGAACACGATGAGACCGGCGATGGCGATGACGTTGTTGAGCAGCGGCGCCCAAGTGAACGGCCCGAAGACCTGCTTCGCGTTCAGGACCTCGCCGAGCAGGGAGTACATCGCGTAGAAGAGGATCTGCGGCAGGCACCAGAACGCGAAGGCGACGGCGAGGTCGGTGGCGGCTGGACCGGAGTCCGCCGAGTTGCTGGTGTAGAACCGCACCAGCAGCGGGGCGAGTGCCGTCGCCACGATCGTGATGACGATGAAGACGGAACCACCGAGGGTCACGATCTTGTTGACGTACGCCTGCCCGCCGTCGGTGCCGGCCTTCATCGCGCGGACGATCTGCGGGATGAGCACGGCCGACAGCAGGCCGCCCGCGATCAGTGCGTAGATGTTGTTCGGCAGCTGGTTCGCGACGGCGAACGCGTTGGCCGAGGGGCTCGCGTTCTGCCCGATCGCGTACGCCAGGACGAAGGTCTTCGCGAAACCGAGGATGCGGCTCACCATCGTGCCGGCGGCGAGCATCGCGCTCGCCCGGCCGAGGCTGCGCTCGGCGACCGGCTCGGCGTCGACGTCGGGCTGGGGCTGGCTGGCGCTGATGGTCGGCTCCTCGGGGTCGCGGTCGTCCGCGACGGTGCTGCGTGCGGCGTCGGACGGGAGGCCCGGCTCGGCTCCGGCACGCGCGATGGCGTCCTGCAGGGGGCCCTGGTCCACCGCCGTGGGCGGTACAGCGGCCGGCGCTGCAGCCGGCGCTGCGGCCGGCACTGCACCCGGCGCTGCGGTCGCCACGGCGGCAGTGGACGCGGCCACGCTGGGTGCGGGGGCCGCTCCGGAGGGGTGATCCGTGCCTCCAGGCCGGGTGATGGCCGCCTGAGTGCCCCCGACCGTCGGCTGGACCGCCAGGGGGCGGTTCGGGTCGTCGTCGTCCTCGTCGTCGAGCTCGCCGTTGCGGCGGCGGATGCGCTTGCGGATGCTGCGGAAGATGCCGAAGCCGAAGATGCCGATCAGGGCGATCGCGGCGACCGCGGTGATGACCGTCTCCCACTGGGCCTGCACGTTCAGCTCGACGGTTGCGGGCTGGGCCACGGCGACGCCGGTCGGGCTCGAGAGCGACATCGTCAGCTCGACCTTGCCGTTCGCGACCGACTGCACGGGGACGGTGGCGCGGGTGGAGGAGTCGGGCTGGATCTCGACGACGATGTCGTTGCGGACGACCCGCAGCGCAGAGTTGGACGGCTGTACGGACAGGTGCACCGTGACCGGGTAGTCGGAGCTGTTGCGGATGGACACCGGCAGGGATGACCGGTCGCCAAGCAGGGTGAGGCTGCTCGAGTCGACGATGCCGACCTCGGTGGTGGTCTTCGCCCAGGCGGCCGTGCGGGCCTCGACCGCGGCGGCGAGCCCCTGGTCGTCGTCGCGCCACGCGTTCGAGGCGAGCGCGAGCAGACGGAGCCGGGCCGGGGCGGTCAGCTGGTTCGGGTCGTCGAGGATCGTCGCGAACGCGGAGAGCCCCTGTTCTCCGCGCACGAGTCGCCGGAGCTGGTCGATGCGGGCCTCGCCGGTGGACGCGCTGGCGAGCGTGAGCGACCCGGCGACGGCCTTCGAAGCGGTGGAGAGGTCGGCCGGGGCGACCCAGGCGGTGCTCTCGAGGGCGTCCAGCGCCTGGCTGAGCCGCGTGGAGTCGGACGGCCACTCGCGCCCGAGGGTGAGCAGGATCGGGCCCGTGGCGGTGGCTGCACGGGCCGAGGTGGCCAGCGTCGCGGTGAGCTCGGACATCGCCGACGAGAAGGTCTGCCGGTCGGTGGCGGCCGCGGCTCGGCGGAGCATCGACGACATCGACTGGTCGGAGACGAGCACGTGGTCGTCGCCGATCTTCTCGGACGCCGTGATGGTGGTGTCCGCACCGGCCGAGGTGTTGCCGCTCGAGACGATGGTGGTCTTCGTGCCGGCACGCTCGAGTGCGGGCAGGTCGGCGGAGGACACGGTTCCCTCGGTCGGCCAGGCGATCGAGTCCATCGAGTACGGGAAGTCGAGCAGGGACTCCGTGGTCGGCAGGGTCTCCTGCGCCTGGTCGGCGGCGTCGTCGGTCGTGGCGCCGTCGGTCGAGGTCTCGGTGGGTGCCGGGGACGAGGTCTGCCCCGGCGTGGCCGTCGGTGTCGGGGCCGGGGTCTCGGCGCCGGGGAAGTTCTCGGACTCGACGGACTGGTCGAGGGAGATCGGCGAGAGGATGCCGTCGGACCCGGCTTGGCGGAGGCCGGTGACGTCAGCGTCGGCGTAGGACAGTGCGAAGGTCTCGTTGCGCAGTGCTTCGAGACGCTGCAGCCAGGTGGTCGCGCTCGACGGGGCGTTGTCGCCGAGGAGCCGGATCGAGGCGATGATCCGCGGGTCGACGGCCACGGCGACGTTGTGGTCCTCGGCCGCGTCGAGCTGTTGCGTGAGGGTGCCGTCCACCGAGGTCGCGGCGGCCAGCACCGGGGCGGTGAGGACGCCGTCGGTCGACTTGGGCACCGTGACCGGCATCGCGACGGAGACGCTGACCGGGGCCTGTTCGAAGTCCGGGTACCAGGTGATCGCGGAGCGGTCCACGGCGAAGGCGTCACCCGCCGTGTACTCGGCAGCGATGCGGCGGGCACCGAACGAGGGGTACCCGCCGAGGGCGACGTTGCCGGAGACGATGTCCACCGAGTCGATCGAGACCGAACGGTGTGCCGGGATCGCCGGGATGTCCACGGAGTCCATCTCTGCGCCGAGGTAACCCGTTGTGGTGGTGTCGGCAAGCCAGCCGGCGAGGACGTCGCGCGTGCTCACCGACCGGAAGATCCGGAAGTCTGCGGTCCCGGCGGGCAGGGCCGCGTCGGTGTCGTTCGTGACGGTGACCGAGAGGGTGAGGTCCTGGTCGCGCTGGACGACGCCGCGGTTCGCCGGGGCGATGGAGATGGTCGCCTTGCCCGCGTCGGCGGCGGCGGGATCGGCCACCTGGCTCTTGGCGGCGGATGCCGTGGACGCCGAGGCGTGATCGAAGGTGACGGGCGCGACGACCAGGCCGAGCGCGACGAGGGTCGACGCGGCTGCGGCGAGCGTGGTGCGGAGCATCTGCATACGGGGAGCGGGCCACGGGGTCGGTTCGGGCCGAGCACGAGTGTATGAGGCGCGACCATGAACAGGTCCCGTGCGCGCGCGGCTTGTGGAGAACTCGGGGCCTCGATCTGGGAGGATGAGCACCGTCATGCAGTCCGTTGCCCAGGCCGTCGAACGACTCGACGCACTCGCCACCACCGAGCCCGTCGACCTCCTCGCTCGGGCCTTCGCCGACGCCGGACACGAACTCGCCCTCGTCGGCGGCCCCGTCCGTGACGCGTTCCTCGGCCGTCCGGTGACCGATCTGGACTTCACCACCGACGCCCGGCCGGACGACATCCTGCGGATCGTCGAGCCCATCGCGAGCGCCACGTGGGACGTCGGTCGCCAGTTCGGCACCATCGCCGCACGGGTCGCCGGCGAGCAGGTCGAGATCACCACGTACCGCAGCGACGTCTACGACGGCGAGACCCGCAAGCCCGAGGTCGCGTTCGGCGACACCATCGAGGACGACCTGCTCCGTCGCGACTTCACCGTCAACGCGATGGCCCTGCGGCTGCCGGCCCGCGAACTCGTCGACGTGCACGGCGGCGTCGAGGACCTGCTCGCCGCACGGCTCCGGACGCCCCAGGCCGCGGTCGTCTCGTTCCGCGACGACCCCCTGCGGATGATGCGCGCCGCACGGTTCACCTCCCAGCTCGGCTTCACCGTCGACGACGACGTGCGGGCCGCGATGCAGGAGCTCGTCGCGTCGATCGACATCGTGTCCGCCGAGCGGGTCCGCGACGAGCTCGTCAAGCTGCTCAACACGGACGATCCGGTCCCCGGCCTCCGGCTGCTCGTCGACACCGGCCTCGCCGAGCGGTTCCTGCCGGAGCTGCCCGAGATGCGGCTCGAGGTCGACGAGCACCACCACCACAAGGACGTCTACGAGCACTCGCTCACCGTGCTCGAGCAGGCCATCGGGTACGAGGCCGAGCGGCACGCCGGGGATCCCCCGGACACCGTGCTCCGGCTCGCGGCGCTGCTGCACGACATCGGCAAGCCCGCGACGCGCAAGCTCGAGCCCGGCGGCGCCGTGAGCTTCCACCACCACGACCTGGTCGGTTCGAAGATGGCGAAGAAGCGACTCCGTGCGCTCCGCTTCGACAACGACACCATCGCCGCGGTGTCCCGCCTGATCGAGCTGCACCTGCGCTTCTTCGGGTACACCGAGGGCGCCTGGACCGACTCCGCCGTCCGCCGCTACGTCCGTGACGCCGGACCCCAGCTCGAACGGCTGCACGAGCTCACCCGTTCGGACGTCACCACCCGCAACCGCCGCAAGGCCGACCGGCTGGCGTTCGCCTACGACGACCTCGAGGACCGCATCAAGACCCTCTCCGAGCAGGAGGAACTGGAGTCGATCCGTCCGGACCTGACCGGCGACGACATCATGCGGATCCTCGACATCCCGCCGGGGCGTGCCGTGGGCGAGGCCTACCGGTTCCTGCTCGAGGCCCGGATGGACGAAGGACCCCTCGGGCCGGAGGCGGCCGAGGAGCGCCTGCGCGAGTGGTGGAGCGCCCGAGGCGACGCCAGCGCCTGAGACACCGGCGCCTGAGACGCGACCGCCTGACGGGCGGGACCGTTCTCCACAGGCCGGTGGCGCGCCTCCAGGCAGTCCGGTAGGCTACGCAGGTTGCCCCTCGCGCACCTGCGTGGTCTGGGGCACATGCATCAACCCTCCTGCCCCGGGAACCGCCCGGGGCCGCTGAGACCAGAGGAGGTGGGTTCCGCATGCACCAGTACGAACTGATGGCGATCCTCGACCCCGAGATCGATGAGCGCACCGTCGCTCCCAGCCTGGACAAGTTCCTGGCCGTGATCCGCAACGCGGGTGGCACCGTCGACAACGTGGACGTCTGGGGCCGTCGCCGGCTCGCTTACGAGATCGCGAAGAAGTCCGAGGGCATCTACGCCGTCGTCGACTTCACGTCGTCGCCCGAGGCCGCCAAGGAGCTCGACCGTCAGCTCGGTCTCTCCGAGGCCGTGCTCCGCACGAAGGTCCTCCGCGCTGAAGAGGGCATCGCGCAGGTCGCCGCCCAGAAGCAGCGTGACGAGGCTCGCGCGGCCCGCAAGGCCGCCAACGCCTCCGCAACCGCGACCGCGAGCGCCGAGTAACCCGTGGCCGGCGAAACCGTCATCACGGTGGTGGGCAACCTCACCGCGGACCCCGAGCTGCGGTACACGCAGAACGGGCTCGCCGTGGCGAACTTCACCATCGCGTCGACCCCTCGCACGTTCGACCGTCAGGCGAACGAGTGGAAGGACGGCGATGCGCTGTTCCTCCGCGCGAGTGTGTGGCGCGAGTTCGCCGAGCACGTGGCGGGGTCGCTGACGAAGGGCTCGCGCGTCATCGCGCAGGGTCGTCTGCGTCAGCGTTCCTACCAGGACCGTGAGGGCCAGCAGCGCACGAGCATCGAGCTCGAGGTCGACGAGATCGGCCCGTCGCTCCGCTACGCGACCGCACAGATCACCCGTGCAGCGGGTGGCAGTGGCGGCGGTCGTGGCCAGGTCGGCGGCGGCGCCAGCGCCCCCGCGGGCAACGGCGGCGGCAACTGGAACAACAACGGTGGCGGTCAGTCGGACGCGCCCTGGTCTCCCCAGGGTGGCCAGCAGGGTGGCGGCAACGCACAGTCGAACGACGTGTGGAGCACCCCCGGCGGCAACTTCGACGACGAGACCCCGTTCTGATCCTCAGCGTTCCGACGGACACACAACTTTTCTTCTAAGGACAAATCACTATGGCTGGAAAGAGCACCGGCGACCGCCGGAAGCCTCGCGGCAAGGGCGGCAAGAACGCTGCTCCCGCGAAGTCGATCAAGGTCGGCGTCATCGACTACAAGGACGTTGCGACCCTTCGCAAGTTCATCTCGGAGCGTGGAAAGATCCGCGCCCGTCGCATCACCGGCGTCTCCGTCCAGGAGCAGCGCCTCATCGCCCGTGCCGTGAAGAACGCCCGTGAGATGGCGCTCCTCCCCTACGCCGGCTCCGGCCGCTGATCGGAGGTCGACACATGTCGAAGCTCATCCTCACCCACGAGGTCTCCGGCCTCGGTTCCGCTGGTGACGTCGTCGACGTCAAGAACGGCTACGCCCGCAACTACCTCATCCCCCAGGGCTTCGCTGTCGCGTGGTCCAAGGGCGGCGAGAAGCAGGTCGAGTCGATCCGTGCCGCGCGTACCGCGCGCGAGCTCGCCACCATCGAAGAGGCACAGGACCTCAAGATGAAGCTCGAGAACGCGACCATCACCCTGTCGGTCAAGGCCGGCAAGGACGGTCGTCTGTTCGGCTCCGTCCGTCCGGGCGACGTCGCTGACGCCGTCCAGGCGCAGGGCGTCGGCTCGCTCGACAAGCGCAAGGTCGAGGTCCCCGCGACCATCAAGACCGTCGGTGACCACGAGGCCACCGTGCGCCTGCGCGAGGACATCACTGCCGTGATCTCGCTCAAGGTCGTCGCTGCCAAGTAGCACTGACGTTCCGCTCCACGACGGGCGGGTCTCCCCCGGGAGGCCCGCCCGTCGTTGCGTTCCGGGGGCGGTCGCGCGGCTTGTCCTACGGCTGTCGCCGACATGGTCACGGGCCTGGAGGCGCGGCTCGACTCGGGCTGGCTGGTTACGGTTCAGACGGGGTCACGCTGGCTGGGAACAGGCCGAGAACTCTTCCCACAGGAGGGGTGCTTGTCAAGTCGTTTTACACAGTGGAAACGTGTCAAATCGGAACCTTCAAGGGGTACTTGAACCCCACTTTTCCACACACGGTGTGCAACAGAAAACCCCCGGTCAAGTGGTCGAAAGTGTGTTCGCACGCCACTTTTTCCACAGGCTCGTCCACAGTTCTCCACACAGCGTTCCGGCGTGTTCCGCAGCCTCTCCACAGAGTTATCCACAGGGCCGTTTGTTGGGGATAACTCTGGGCCGTAGCTTGGGCGAGCGACTCGGGGATGTCGGTCGCCGGGGGTAGAAACAGGGGTGCGGGTTCCGGCCGGTGGGTGCTGTCCCGCCGGTTCAGGTCCGTGTCGTCAACAGAGGAGAGCGTGTGTCGATCGCACATCTTGAGCCCGCACCGCAGGACTACGCGGACCGCGGCATGGAACGCACCCCGCCGCACGACATGCTCGCGGAGCAGTCGACCATCGGTGGCATGCTCCTGTCGAAGGACGCCGTCGCCGACGTCATCGAGACCGCCCGCGGTGTGGACTTCTACGTCCCCAAGCACGAGGTCATCTTCGATGCGATCCTGTCGCTCTACTCGCACGGTGAACCCACCGACGTCATCGCCGTCACCGACGAGCTGACCAAGACCGGCCTGCTGTCCCGTGCCGGCGGCGCCGAGTACCTGCACAGCGTCACGAGCATGGTGCCGACCGCCGCGAACGCCGGTTACTACGCCGGCATCGTCGCCGAGAAGGCCGTGCTCCGTCGTCTGGTCGACGCCGGTACCCGCATCGTGCAGATGGGCTACGCGTCAGAGGGTGAGGTCACCGACCTCGTCAACAGCGCGCAGGCCGAGGTCTACAACGTCGCCGGTGGTGTGCAGACCGAGGACTACGTCCCGCTGACCGACGCCATCTCCGCCGCGCTCGACGAGATCGAGGCCGCCAAGGGCCGCGACGGCCAGATGACCGGCGTGCCGACCGGGTTCGCGCAGCTCGACGGCCTGACGAACGGCTTCCACCCCGGACAGCTCATCATCGTCGCCGCCCGCCCCGCACTGGGCAAGTCGACGCTGGCGCTCGACCTGTGCCGCGCCGCCGCGATCAAGCACGACCAGACCGCCGCCTTCTTCTCGCTCGAGATGGGTCGCGCCGAGATCGCGATGCGTCTGCTCTCCGCCGAGACCAGCGTGCCGCTGCAGAACATGCGCAAGGGCACCGTGGACTCCCGTGACTGGACCACGATCGCGCAGACCCGCGGTCGCATCAACGACGCCCCGTTCTTCATCGACGACTCCCCCAACATGACGCTCGTCGAGATCCGCGCCAAGTGCCGTCGACTCAAGCAGCAGCACAACCTGAAGCTCGTGGTCATCGACTACCTGCAGCTGATGACCTCGGGAAAGAAGGTCGAGAGCCGCCAGCAGGAGGTCTCCGAGTTCTCGCGTGCCCTGAAGCTGATGGCCAAGGAGCTCCAGGTGCCGGTCATCGCCCTGTCGCAGCTGAACCGTGGTCCGGAGCAGCGTGCCGACAAGAAGCCGGCGATCTCCGACCTTCGTGAGTCCGGCTCCATCGAGCAGGACGCCGACATGGTCATCCTGCTGCACCGCGAGTCGGCGTACGAGAAGGACAACCCGCGTCAGGGTGAGGCGGACCTGATCGTGGCGAAGCACCGTAACGGACCGACGGACACCATCACCGTGGCGTTCCACGGGATGTTCTCGCGGTTCGTCGACATGCCGCAGTAGGCGCAGGTTCCTCTCGGCGGACCAACTGAATGGTCCCTCCCGGTGCAACGGACCATGCTTCGGGCGGGCGACGGCCTGACGATCGGATTCGCGCTATCAGCGTTCAACCCTCCGAACCCGCACCGGTGCGTACTGTTCAGGCTTGCCTCTGGGCGTCGTGCAAGCGGTTGAGAGAAGACCAACCAGGAGGAATGCTGATGAACCACGATGAGCCTGAAACAACAAGGCCAGCCCGCTCGTGGGTTTTCCATGTTTGCTCGTTGCTCATCGGCGCAGCGATTGGGGGAGCGGTTGCTCTCAAGTGGGAGGCGTTCTTTGATGCCCACAACGTCGGGCAGTTCGCGGTCGTCTTCTTCACAAGTGCTGGCTTTGGAGGCCTAGCAACGGTAGTCGCCGCCTTCGTCGCAGTGTTCGGGCTGGGCCGTCAACTTCGTCAGACCGCGTCGATTGCAGAGAAGGAGCGACGACGCCTCGATCGAACCGCACGGGATGCAGAGTGGTGGCGTGCGTTCGAGTGGGCGACGTCGAAGGTCTTTCCTTCAACCACATCATCGGCTGCGGCTTTCGGAGACGATCTGGCGTACAGCGTGGCAACCGGACTGCGTGAGCGCGCGCGAACGGACGACCAGAAGCACGTCTGTGACGCGCTCGTCGAGCAGATCTCATCCCGTCGGCGAGTGCCTCCTGTTGATCAGGATCCGGAGGCCGCGCCAGTCGATGGGGAGGGTAGCTCGTCGTCCGCAGCACCCGAAGCGTTCGCTCTGCAGTCCTACCTTCGGTCCGCGGCCAGCGGTACCGACGTTCCCCGTGACTTCCGGATGGCCGAACTCCGGCTGCTTGAACTATACGCTCAGGAGGCTGTCGACGAGTTGACGCGAAGGGACGTAGTGGTCCAAGCCGTCGACAGTACATCGCACGGCGCTCACCTAGGGCGTCCGGACATCACACTACTTATCGACGGGCGCGAGGCCATTGTGGAACTGAAGCGCTACAGGGATCCCGCGCCGGGGATGATTCGCCGTGCAGCAGCCGGCGTAGAGCAACTGGCAGCCGGTCGGCCCGCTTTGCTGATTGTGTCAACCGGCTCACCACTGTCGCCTAAAGCTATTGCCATCATTCAGCGAGAGTACCCCGGGGTTCAGGTACGTTTCGTCTCAGATCATGTGCTCGAAACGAGTTCTCGCGAAGAACTAAGTCACGTCATCGGAGAATGGGCTAGCATTGTCCGGAACGAGTCCTCTCAGTAGAAACACTGCTTGCGCTCCGAGGTGATTCAACGCCACAGGCTGACAGAGACGTCCCGCCACTTCGACGAAAGGTTTCACATTGCGACTCTCCTCGGTGTACGCACGGTTCTTCCGCTCGCTGAACTACGACTATGTGCGGTTGTCCAACCCCGACTATCGTCCCGACCCTTGGGATGGAACTCCGACCGGGGCACACTATCCCTTCGTGCGGCTTCGCCTAGAGGGGGACATAACTACTGTTGTGGGCGGCAACGAATCTGGCAAAAGCCAGGTCCTCGCAGCGGTACGCGCGGCGTTGACCGGGAACGGGTACGAACGTAGTGACTTCTGCCGCTACTCGCCGTTCTTCTCAGTAGACAGGACGCTGACTCTGCCTGAGTTTGGTGCGGAGTTCCGAGATCTGACTGCCGCTGACACGGACGCATTGCAGCGGGCCACCGGCAAGGGTGAGCTTGCGGGGGCTGAGCGCGTCGCGCTCTTCCGAATGAACACCAGCCCTCAGCTTCGCCTCTACGTCCACGCCAATGGCGAATGGCAGGAGCCCGTACACGTGAAGAAGCCAAGCAGCCTGCCCGATGCTGGTGTTCCGGTCCCGTTTCTGATCGACGCGGATGTGCCGCTACCGGACAGCGTGCCACTGGACTACCTAGCTACAGGAGAAGCAGTGGCCTCTGTGGGACGCTCCGCACTACGAGGTATTTGGGATGTTCTAAGCAATAACGCTAACTGGTTTGCGTCGAAGGACTCCGTCATCTCGCAGGCCGACAAGATCCACGAAACTTTCGGCCGACCGGCGCTGACCGACCCGGCACGCTTGCGGCAGTACGAACTCGCAGCCGACCTCCTGCTGAAGGTCGCGGGCTTGGACCGTGAGCAGTTCGCGGAACTTCAGCGTGCGGTGCGGACCAAGAACGGGTACGCCAACAGCATCGTCGACACAATCAACAAGGAACTCTCGAAAGCCCTCAATTTCCCCCACTGGTGGTCACAGGACAGCCAGTTTGAGTTATTCGTCGCGCTCTTCGAGTACGACCTCGTCTTCATGATCCGCGACCGCACGGGCCGCTCCTACGGGTTCGATGAGCGCAGTGATGGACTGAAGTACTTCCTCAGCTATTTCGTTCAATACCTCGCGCACGACTCCCCCAACAGCGGACGGCCCGAGATACTCCTCATGGACGAGCCAGACCGATTCCTCTCTAGCTCCGGTCAGCAGGACCTGCTGCGAGTCTTCGCGGACTTCGCGGATCCTGAGGACCCGGAACGCACCGCGGTGCAGGTGCTCTACGTCACCCACTCGCCGTTCCTCATAGACAAGAATCACGCCGAGCGGATCAGAGTCCTAGAGAAAGGCGAGCACGATGAGGGGACACGGATTGTCGCGAGCGTTGCGCAGAACCACTACGAGCCGCTTCGATCCGCGTTCGGGAGCTTCGTTGGGGAAACCGCATTTATCGGGACCTGCAACTTAATGCTCGAAGGCCCCTCCGATCAGATTCTTCTCGCTGGCATTTCAAGCTGGCTCGGCCGCCATCACGTGCCGACCCTCGAGCGGCTGGACTTGAACCGAATCACGCTCGTGCCGGCTGGCGGAGTCGGTCAGGTGCCGTACTTGATTTACTTAGCGCGAGGTCGCGATAGCGAGCAGCCGGCCGTCATCGCTCTCCTGGACGGCGACCAAGCCGGCAAGGACGCGAGGTCGGCAATCCGCCGCGGAGGGGCACGACGTAAGCCCCTCATCGAGGATGGACTGGTTCTGCTGCTTTCGGATCCGGAGCTGGATCGCATCAGTACGGATAACCCCCACGGCCGGGTCGCAATCGAAGACCTCATCCCGCTACCCATCGCCGCGGCGGCGACGAAGAGTTACTGCATCGAATTTATGCCGGACGTTCCCGTGGCTTCGATTGAACTCGACGTAGCTGCAGTCTTTGGGCAGTCGAATTCGAACGCCGCCGATGCGCCTGGGTCCAAGGGGACCATCGATGCACTCGAACGAGCAATTCGTGTCGCGACCGGTAATGAGCGATTTGAGGTCAATAAGATTGGATTCGCCAGGAGCGTCCTAGCGGAACTATCCGGAGGAGAGCACAACGCGGAGGACGTGACGATCCTGCAGGACAACTTCCGACTGGTATTCCGCTCCTTGGGCACGCGACAACGTGCCGCTGTCCGAGCTGAAACTGTCGACCGAATCTCGAGTCGGATCAATCGGACGCGGGACCGTTTTCTGCGTGACCACCCCTCGACGGCCAGCCGGGAACACGTTCAGCTACTGATCGAGGAGATCGAAGGTCAGCTCGACGCTTCGGATGAAGCCGAGGACGTGCGCTTCGCTCTGCGAGGCTGGCGCGGCCGCTTCCGTCTCGACGAGGACCCGCGTGAAGCGATCGACGACTTTGATGGTCTCAGCGACGCCCTGCGGTCCGTCGCGTATGTCGGCAGACGGTCGGCGTCAAAGGAACCGACGCTTGCCCCGGGATCTCAACCGGCACGCTGAGGCGGCTCCGCGCTCTGGGCGGCTTCCACCGGTGCACGCTCCCAACGACGGCCCTTGAGTGGGGGAATCGGTCGTGTCCCGGACTGAAATTCCTCAGGTGTGGCTGCCGGAGGTTCTAACCGACGGGTGCCGCAGACGTAACGGTGGCGGAGAGATCATTGAGCGTTGAGTAACGAACCATCGGGAATACGTGTCGACAGTCGTCCCACCGTTAAACTCTTCGATCGTTGCGATCGATCAGTAGCGACAGATCGCGGCGTTCACGTTGCCCGAGCTCGGTCGCCCATCTCGAATGTCGTCGGGCCGCGAGATAGCTAATCCCCACGGACGCTCTTCACCGACGGGAACAAAGCCAGGCCACTCACGGTGGTCGGGCTTCGGCACGGAAGGGTGCTGGGGATGAACGTTCACCTTCATGTCGTCGTAGCCGGCTCGCTCTGTCAGTCAGTCGTCGGGTCCGTTGCGGTCGCGCCGCACCAAAGAACTCAGCCCTACGGCAGCAAGGAGCGGACCGAGGAGCGCGATCGGAAGCGGCGTTGACAACGCAATCAGCGTGAGGGCGATGACGCTCGCGCCCACGACCAATGCCAGGATCGCGAAAGCTGGTTGCACGTGCCGCTCCTTCGTTCGAATGTAGACGGCGGCTGAGCCGTTCCGGCGGGATCAGTAGATGAAGTCGAACGGCTGCGTCGACTTCTGCAGCTCCAGGGTGGAGCCGGAGGTGCTCACGGAGAAGTTCCCCCACGACGCCGAGACATTGCCGACCGCGCCGTTCTCGACAGCATGGTACGAGAAGGCCGCGCGTCCTTCGTAGTGGTTCTTCGGGCAGCTATCCGCGTTCAGCCACGCCAAGGCGGCCCCAGAGTCGGCCTGGTTGCCAAAGCCCTTCTCCTTGTCCTCAACGTTCCAGATGGGCGCGTTCGCACCGAGATTCGCGTCGCGCAACGAGCCGAGCTTGGTCGACTTGCCGCTGGTGTCGTACGTCGCCATGTCGAGGTTCTGGAGCTTTGCGCACTTGTTGATGTCGAACTCCAGGGTCGCGACGTCGTCCGGATCGGTCTGCCCAGCGAAGTAGTTTGCGAACTTCCAGTGGCCTCCGAACTCCCACCCGTACAGAGTGTTGACTTTGACGACCCAGACCTTGAAGACGTCTGTCGGGAGCGACGAGAGTGTCGTCGCCTCCTGTCCGCGACGAACCGAAGCCGCGTCTGCAGCATCCTTCTGGCGCTGGGCTGTGGTGCCGTCAACGAACGTCGATCGCCCTTCGAACCGCACCTGGATGTGCGTGCCGAACAGGCGCATCGCTTCGGCGTCTTGGGCAGCGAGGTCGTCTGGGTGTTGCTCTTGGAACTGCGTGAATTCACGAACCGGCGCCGGCGCGGATGCTGATGTTGCCGACGGGGGTGTGGGAGATGATGCCTGTGCTGCGTCCGTGGAAGTGAGCCCCGCAAACAGCAGAGCAGCAATGGCTGCCGATGCGAGTGCGGCCGATTTCTTCTGCATGATGTTCCCCTCTAGACCGATGGCTCCCCGTGAGACCAGCGCTTCGAAGCCAACCAAGGGACGGGGGCAGGGACAAGAATCCTTCGAGCGCTCGAAGCTCACGATCCGGTAACACACCACTCCGGCTGGTGCTCACCCGCGGTCCGCACGAGCCCGCGCGACCGCCAGGCCCTACTCTGCCGACGCGGTGAGCACCGGGTCGGCGGTACTCGCGGGGTCTGCTGGAGCGACTCGAGCACATGAAGAGCAGTACCGGCGTTCTCGGTCCACAGAAATCCGATCGGCTCGGCGCGGGGATCGCCAGTGAGGCCGGCGTGCTATCGCCCACTCGACACATCGACGTGTTAGGTTGTGCACAACCTGATGGAGCACAACGTGAAATTGACCAGCTGGATCGACCTCGTCACCGGTGGCCTGCTCGCCGGGCACGGCATCAGCACGGTTCGCCGCACGCGGCTGCGCTCACGAGTCCAGCAGATGCAGCGCCGGGGCTTCGAGCCGGGCGTTCCACACGCACTCGGCATCCCGGCCCTGGAAGTCCTGTCCGGGTTCGGACTCGCCGCTGCAGCGGTCCGCCATGCACCCGGGAGCGACCTGATCGGCACCGGCTCCACCATCGCGGCGACCGCCCTCGGCGGGACCCGGCTCGTGATCGACCTCGAAGACCGGCAGGCGACGACCACGACCGGTGCTGCCGGGGCACTCGCGCTCGTCGGCGCACTGCGTCTGGCCGCCTCGACCCGCGGCCGTCCGGTCGCTCGGATCCTCACGCTCGGTGCCGCCGCTGCCGCGATCACGTTCGAGGCCGCACGCCGACGCCGAGTCCTCCGCAGCCGCAGCCGCTGACCTCGGCTCCCCCGCTCCACCGAACCCCACCACGACCGTGAAAGGCACCACCCCGATGGCAACCCGCACCCCCGCAGTCCGCTCCACCCGCCCCCGGACCATCGTCCGCATCCTGTTCGGCGCGATGCTCACGTGGGCCGGCATCAGTCACCTGACGGTGGCGCGTGAGGAGTTCCAGGCGCAGGTGCCGAAGTTCGTGCCGCTGCCGACCGACGTCACGGTGATCGCCTCCGGCGTGGTGGAGATCTCCCTCGGGGCCGCGCTGATGCTCCTGGCTCGGCGTCAGGTGACCGTCGGTTGGGTCGTCGCGGTGTTCTTCCTGGCGGTCTTCCCCGGCAACATCGCGCAGTGGATGCACCACCGCGACGGGTTCGGCCTGGACACCGACACCAAGCGCTTCGTCCGCCTGCTGTTCCAGCCCGTGCTCATCGCCGTTTCGCTGTGGGCCACGAACGCCCTGCGCAAGCGCCGCTGAACAGGCTGCAGAAGCGCCGCTGACCGACGCTGCACTCGCGCGGCCGCGACCATGGGGCAGAATCGGCCCCATGAGCGGGGACGACATGGACCAGCCGCGCGTGGTCGCGGTGAGCAAGGACGGCGAGCACCGGTTCAGCAAGCCGTTGGTCGACGCGGTGACGCTCGTGGCGGGGTGGGGCATCGAGGGTGATGCCCACGCCGGCACGACCGTGCAGCACCGCTCCCGGGTCGCCCGTGACCCCTCGCAGCCGAACCTGCGACAGGTCCACTTGCTGCACGCCGAGCTGTTCGACGAGGTCGCCGAGGCAGGGTTCAGCGTCGAACCGGGCCAGATGGGCGAGAACGTGACGACCAGCGGCGTCGACCTGCTCGGGCTGCCCGAGGGAGCGGTGCTGCACCTCGGTGAGGACGCCTCCGTCCGGGTCACCGGCCTGCGGAACCCGTGCCAGCAGATCAACGGCTTCGAGCCGGGACTCCTGCGTGCCGTGCTGGGGCGCGCCGAGGACGGCACGGTCGAGCGCAAGGGCGGCGTGATGAGCGTCGTGCTCACCGGGGGGACGGTCCGGCCGGGCGATCGCATCCGGGTCGAGCTCCCGGACGGCGAACGACGACCCCTCCAGCCCGTCTGATGCCGCAGCGCGTGCGACGCGTCCTGGTACTCGGCGGCACCGGTTGGCTCGGACGGACGATCGTCGACGAGCTGTTGGCCGAGGGCGCCGACGTCACCTGCCTCGCCCGGGGCACCACCGGCAGCGTCCCGGAGGGAGCGCGCTTCGTCCAGGCGGACCGAGCCCTGGCCGACGCGTACGCACAGGCCACCGGCGACTGGGACGAGGTCATCGAGCTCGCCCACGCCCCCGAACTCGTCGCGCCGGCGCTCGATGCACTCGCCGACCGGGCCGCGCACTGGACCCTGGTGTCGACGGTCTCGGTGTACGCAGACAACGACGAACCGGGCGCCGACGAGTCCGCTCGACTGGTGGAGCCGAGGGACCCGTCCGCCTACGCCGACGCGAAGGTCCTCGCCGAACGCGCCACCCGGCTCCGGCTCGGGTCGCGGCTGCTCATCGCACGACCGGGGTTGATCGTCGGGCCCGGCGACCCCAGTGACCGGTTCGGGTACTGGCCGGCTCGCTTCGACCGCGGTGGGCCGGTGCTGGTGCCGACGACGGCAGAGCGGTTCGTCCAGGTGATCGACGTCGCGGACCTCGCCGCCTGGCTCGTCCGTGCCGGGCGCGACGGGTTCGTCGGCACGGTCAACGCCGTGGGCGCTCCGACGCCGATGCAGGACTTCTTCCGGTGCGTCGCCGAGGTCACCGGCTTCGACGACGAGCTGGTCGCGGTCGACGACGACCTCCTGCTTGCACACGACGTGGCCTACTGGGCCGGACCGCGATCACTCCCCCTGTGGATCCCGGTGTCGGAGGCCGGGTTCGCGCAGCGCTCCGCGGTGGCGTTCACGGACGCCGGCGGGGTGACCCGACCCCTCCGGGACACCGTCGTGCGGGTACTCGAGGACGAGCGTGCCCGCGGGACGGATCGGGAACGCCGTGCCGGCCTCACCTCGACCGAGGAACGGGCGATCCACACCAGGTAGACGCGCGGTCCGTACGAGCGAGATCAGGACGCAGCGGCAGCCTGCTCGTACAGACTCGTCGCCAGGTCGTTGAGCACCTCGTGCAGCTCGCCCTTGTGCGCCCCGTCGACGGCCCGGAGCATCGCTGCGTACCGCTCCTGGTAGTCCGACACGACCACATGGCCCGGGGGCAGCAGCCGCAGCAGTGAGCCGCGGCGATCGGCCGGGTTCGGTGCGCGCTCGAGCAGGCCGGCGGTGCTCATCCGGTCGATCATGTTCGTCACCGCGCCCGAGGTCAGCCCCAGGTACCCGGCGACCTCGGTCGGCGTGGAGTACCCGGTGTCACTGATGAGCACCAGGGCGCGGAGGGCGTTCTCGTGCACGCCCGCCCGGGCGCTGAGTTGACTCACCAGGCTCGCGTTCGCACGCACGACGGCGGTGAACGCGGCCATGAGATCGGCGGCGTCGTCGTCGTTCGGTGCTGCTGCCACGAGGGCCTTCTTCCGTGTCGGGGACCGGGGGACAAGGTGCGTCCCCCGCACTGGGGTGAGTATACGAGTGGTCAACTTGGTGAATCAGTGACTATCTTAACCATTGAAGCAAAACAGCCCGAAGGTCTTGCTCCCCCGACTTCCTGAAACCACCACCGAACGAAGAGGTACCCCGTGTCCACCAAGCTCCGCACCTCCGCACTGAAGCGGATCCGCTTCGCCCCCGTGGCGCTCCTCGCGGGTATCTTCGCCGCCGTCCTGCTCTCCCTCTCGCTCACCGGCACCCTCTCCGGGTTCGCCGCGAGCATCACCAACAGCAGCAACACCGCCGGCAGCGGCACGCTGATCATGCAGGAGCAGAACGCCGGCGCGACCGTCACCTGCCTCAGCACCGACGGCGGCTCGGTCTCGACGAACTCGGCGACCTGCTCGACGATCAACAAGTTCGGCGGCAGCACGACGATGACCCCGGGCAACACGGTCAACACCGCGATCTCGATCAAGAACACCGGCACCGCGAACGCCAGCACCTTCACGCTGAACCCGGGCGCCACGTGCACCCAGTCGGCGAACGGTTCGGCCAACGGCACCGCGACCGACCTCTGCGCCAAGATGAACCTCGTCGTCACCTCCGGTTCGACCACCGTGTTCAGCGGCACCCTCGCCAGCTTCAAGGGTGCGGCGGCGTCGGCCTTCACGATGCCGCAGGCTCCGGCCGCCGGCGCGAGCGTCCCGTTCAACTTCGCGGTGACCCTGGACTCCTCGGCCGGCAACACCTACCAGGGCCTCGCCGCCTCGGTCCCGATGACCTGGACCTTCACGGCCTGATCCGGCCTGATCCGGCCTGATCCGGCCTGATCCACCTCCATCACCCCTCCCCCAGACCGGCGACGCTCGGCCGACCCCCCTCCGGCCGAGCGTCGCCACCCCGGCAAGACCAGCAAGACCAGCACGACCAGCACGACCCGCACGACCAGCCCCACCCCCGCCCCACCCCGACCTCCCGGAGCAGAGCCATGAGCCAGACCGCAGCGATCCCGCTCAGCGGCATGCTCGACCGCCCGGTCCTCCGCGGCCGTCAGGTCACCCGCTCCGAGACGGTCCTCGCCTGGTCGGTCGCCGCGATCGCCGCCCTGCTGCTCACCGCCGCCGTCCTGTTCCTCTCCGCCGGCGGCCGCTGGTTCGTCGTCGAGACCCCCTCGATGGGCGAAGCCGCCCCGGTCGGCACCCTCGTGCTCGACCTGCCGGTGGACGTCGCCACGCTCAGCGTCGGCGACATCGTCTCGTTCGAGACCTCCGCCAACCCGGACGTCGTCTACACGCACCGCATCGTCTCGATCGACGCGGACGGCGGGATCCACACCCGCGGTGACGTCAACGGCGCGACGGACCCGTGGACGCTCACCCAGGCCGACGTGATCGGCACCCCCGCGCTCCTGGTCCCGCGCATCGGCTGGCTGCTCCGTGCCGCCCCGATCCTGCTCATCGGCACGCTGATCATCCTGACCCTGACCAGCGCGTTCACCGACCGGGTGACCCGCACATGCCTGCGGATCGCGGGCAGCGCCCTGACCGTCTCGTACGCGGCGTTCGTGTTCAAGCCGTTCGTCAACGTGACGACGATCACGAACACCTCGAGCCCGACCGGCGTCGAGGCCACCGTGATCTCGTCGGGGATCTTCCCGGTCCGCGTCGACGCCCACGGCGGCAACAGTGTCCACCTGGTCGACGGCGAGATGGGTCGGGTCGTCATCCACGAGCTGACGAAGAACGGGCACTACCAGCTCATGTCGAACATCGACCTCGACCCCCTGGGTTGGGTCGCGCTGATCGCCGTGTGCCTCGTGCCGCTCGTGGCGTGCCTGGCGGTCGGCCGCGTCGAGGCGGTGCGTCCCTCGTGATCCTCCGCCGCCTGCGCGACGGTCGCGTCGTCGCCGTCCTCCTCGTGGTCGCCCTGGCCGTCGTCGTCCTGCTGAACCAGTTCGCCCCGACCCGCTCGGCGTACACCGCCCGCGTGACCAACAGCGCGAACACGGCGGCGACCGCCCCGTACTTCACCTGCACGGGCGCCGTCGGTGCGGACACCGCGAACGCCTTGTTCGCCTACCGCCTGACCGAGGCTTCTGGCTCGAAGACGGCCACCGACTGGTCGGGTCGTGCTGCGAACGGCACCTACCAGGGCACCATGACCGCGACCACGCCGAGCCCGAACGCCTGCCCGCGTGACAGCGGGAGCGCCTACGCCCTCAACGGCTCCACGAGCTACGTCTCCACTCCGCGCTCGTACGCCAACCCGACGACCTTCAGCGAGGAGGTCTGGTTCCGCACCACGGTCGCCGGCGGCATGCTCATCGGCTTCGGCAGCAGCCAGACCGGAGCGTCGAGCCAGCACGACCGGAAGCTCTACCTGACCACCAGCGGCCAGCTCGCGTTCGGCACGTTCAGCGGCACCACGCAGGTCCTCACCTCGCCGAAGGCCTACACCGACGGCGCCTGGCACCACACCGTCGCCACGATGTCGCCCACCAACGGCATGCGCCTGTACGTCGACGGCACCCTCGTGGCGTCGAACGCGGCCTTCAAGAGCCCCGAGAACTTCACCGGGTACTTCCGGGTCGGCTACGACGTCGTCAGCGGATGGCCGGGTTCCACGAACAACCCGTACTTCACCGGCTCGATGCGGTACGCCGCCGTCTACGGCACCGAACTGACGGCCAGTCAGGTGGCCGCGCACGCGGCCGCCGGTTCCTGACGCACTGACTGCCGGCCTGGAGGCGCGTGGCCGTGCCCGCCACGGGCCTCCAGTCCGTCCCCTGGTCACGTCGACGACGTGGGCCGGGTTGGCGGACCGGGCCCACCAACCCGCGGATTCGGGCCGACGAATCCCGCTGATCAGGCCTTTTCGTGCCCTGGACCGTGCCAGGATCGTCAGGTCCTGAGACGTCGGAGTCTCCATCCGACCGTCTCGAAAGGCGCCACCCCATGTCCTTCTGGGCCCTGTTCCTCATCGCGCTCGGCGTCTCCGCGGACGCCTTCGCCGTCGCCCTCGGCAAGGGCCTGCACATGAAGCGCTTCGACGTGCGGCACGCGATCGTGATCGCGCTCACGTTCGGGGTGTTCCAGGCGGTGATGCCGTTGCTCGGCTGGTTGCTCGGGTCGGCGTTCGCGCAGTACATCGCGGCCTTCGACCACTGGGTCGCGTTCGGGCTGCTCGCGCTGATCGGCGGGAAGATGCTGTGGGAGGCGTTCTTGAAGCACGAGGACACCGAGCAGGACACCGATCGGCTGCCGATCCGCGAGCTCCTCGTGCTGGCGGTCGCGACCAGCATCGACGCCCTGGCGGTCGGCGTCACCCTGGCGTTCCTGCCCGTCTCGATCGGCGGCGCGGTGCTCCTCATCGGGATCACGACCGCGGTGCTGTCGTTCGTCGGGGTCCTGGTCGGTCGCCGTGTCGGTGCCCGCTTCGGCAAGCCGGCGGAGATCGCGGGTGGTGTCGTCCTGATCCTGATCGGGCTGAACATCGTGCTGGAGCACACCGGCGTCATCGGCTGAGGCCGCGGGTCAGAAACACACCGCTCCTCATCGAGCTGTCGAACCTTCGGGTCCGTCTCGGATTGCCGCGTCCGGTGGTCACTCGTCGAGCTCGCCCGTTCGCTGTAGCAGGATGTCGAGCCCCAGCCGGAGCGCTTGTAACGCAACTCGATGCCGACTGCAGTCCCGCTTCTCCGATAGAAGTTTGATCTGCGAGGGCAGCCTCTCGTTCTCGGAAAACCTGATGAGCATGGCAGTTGGCAACCCGGAACTCGTTCCCTGAGATGCACTCGATTCGTTTCTTTCCCCGTGTGTCACAAAACCTCCCCTGTTGGTTGCGTGGAATAGTGATATCACTACTTTGTGATATCACTATACGAACGAATCTTACCTCGGCGACTCGGGTCAGTGGGAAGATCAAGCCTTCAAGCGTGAGAGGAACCAAAGTGAACAAAATGCGTGTATTAGCCGGGTCGCTTTTTCTTACAGGGGTGCTTGTTGTTGGTCTTGGCGCCCCCGCCGGTGCCGCCACCACGTACTCAGTCACCGTCACCCCAAAAATCGTGGAGGGTAAGCGAATTCTGGGAATTCCCACTGGCCGTTCGACGAACTCCGTGACTTTTTATTCGTCGGCAAATGCTCAAATGAAGAGCGTGACGACTCATGCGGTCGTCAGGGAGTACCCGTCGAATGAGCTGCTCTACGACACGACGAAGACCACCAAGGCTTCCAATATCAATTCTCTGACTTGGTCTGTACCTTCGAAGTACCGTTCTGGATACGGTTTCAAGGCCTCCATGACCACGACTTTCAAGACGAAAACGGGGACCACGACGAAAAAGTCGACCTCGAAGCAGTGGGTCACGCCGAAGATCTAGTCGACTTGCTGCGAGCAGCCGGTTCATCACTCTTTGATCGAACGAGGTGGGGCGGAGCACACCGGCGTCATCGGCTGAGGCCACGGTCCGGAACCGACCCCGGACGAACGGGAGGCCCGTGGCGAGCTGCCACGGGCCTCCGGTCTGGTGCTGGTGGGCGTCAGTACCCGCCCGTGGTGCTGGTGGGGGTGTTCGCGAGCACCGTGACCACGAAGATGATCCAGAAGATGCCGAAGACGAGCGACAGGGCGCTGATGATGACGCCGGCGAGGGCCAGGCCGCGGCCGCGCTCACCGGTCTTCTTGATCTGCGAGAGCGCGATGATGGACACCACGAGGCCGGCGATGTTCACCACGAAGGCCAGGACGAACCCGACGATCGCCATGACGTTGAAGCGGTCGGACGACGGCTGCATCGGAGCGCCGTAGGGCTGCCCGCCGGCGGCGTAGGGGTTCGGGTTCTGCTGGTTGTACTGGGGCGTGCCGTCACTCATGGCGCCGCGTCCTCTCTGGTCAGGGGGATGTCTACACAGGAAACGTACAGGACCATCGGGCCGCGGTGTGCGGTGGGATCATCGGGGCATGGGATGGCTGCGCCGAAACCTGCTGCACGGCGGCCGGTACGAGGAGCGTGATCGACGTGACCAGCTCCGGCGGTACGTGGTCCGCGGCGACCGGCTGGTCGCCTTCCTCACCGAGCACGGCGATCCCCACGTCGTGCGTGTGCAGGAGCGTGTGGACCATGCGCGTGGGCTGCTCGAACACGGATGGGACCGTGACGACCTGCTGGCGGTCGCCGCGCCGGTGCGGGCACCGTGGCCGAACGGCAAGGGGCGTGATGCGGGGGCACCTGCTCCGGAGTACGCCGACCGGGCGGACGGGCTGATCGAGGACCTGAACGCCGTGGCGCTCGAGCTGCGGGCCGTCGCCGAGGTCTGATCAGCGGGTCCTGCGGCCTGCGATGATGGTCGGTGCCCCGTCCCCCGAGGGGCGTTCCCGGACCCGGAGGAGCAGTCGTGCAGGTGACACAGCCGTCCGGACGACGCGAGCGGAACAAGCAGGTCAAGCTCGAGCGCATCGTCGCTGCGGCGAGGGAGTTGTTCGCCGAGCAGGGCGTCGACGAGGTCACCACGCAGCAGATCGCGGAACGCGCCGACATCGGTGCCGGCACGCTCTTCCTGTACGTCAAGAACAAGGGCGAACTGCTGCTGCTCGTGCAGAACGAGCACTACCGCGAGGCACTCGAGCTGGGGCGACGGGCCGCAGCCGACGCACGAACGCTCGTCGACGCCGTGGTCGCCCTCGTCGAACCGGTGGTCGCCTGCAACCGGGTGCAGGTGGAGAACGGTCGCACCTACCTGCGGGAGATGGCGTTCGGTGACCCGGGCGAACCGAACCACGCCGAGGCCCTGACGATCGCGGGCGAGACCGAGCGCACGGTCGCCGTACTCATCGCGGAGCACGGCGGCGTCGACGAGGACCGGGCGGCGACCCTGGCGCACGTCGTGTCCGCGGTGTTGTTCGTGACGATGGTGTCCAGCGCGGACCCCGACACGAGCGTCGCCGAGGTGGTGGCGACGATCCGCGCACAGGTCGGGTCGGTCCTGCCGAGCTGATCGCTGCAGGGCGCGTCGGGGTCAGCGCCGCAGGAACTCCGCCGCCACCGGAGCGAACTGCTCCCAGTACTGGAACACCCCGCCGTGGCCGGAGTTCGGGTAGATGACCAGCTCCGAGCCGGCGATGCGGTGGTGCAGGTCCTCGGACAGGACCGACGGCACCATCCGGTCGTGGTCGCCGTTGGCGATGAGTGTGGGCTGCGTGATCACGGACAGGTCCGACGGCGCCGAGCGGCCGAAGCGCTTGATGGCCTGCAGCTGGGTCCCGAACGCCCGCAGGCCGATGGGTGCGTCACGGTCGACCGTCCGTTCCTGCAGCCGAGCGAGGAACGCCTTGGCGGCACGCTTGCCGACGGCGTCCCGGTTGAAGAACAGGAACTCCTTCGGGTCCGACCGGGTGAGCGTCGCACGGAGGACGTCGAAGTAGGTGGTGGTGACGACCTTGTCCATGTCCTTCCCGCCGCGGGGTCCGGTGCCGGTGAGCACGAGCTTCCGGACGAGACCGGGATGCGCCACGACGAGGTCCTGCGCGATCATCCCGCCCATCGAGAACGCGAACACGTCGACCTGGTCGTACCCGAGCGCGGTGATGAACGTGTGGGCGTCGTCGGCTGCTGCTTCGATCGTCCGCGGCACCGTGCCCGACGAGGCACCGACACCCTGTTGGTCGAAGGTGATCACGTGCCGGTGCGCGGCGATCGCGTCCACGATGCGCGGGTCCCAGTTGTCCAGGGTCGCGGCGAGGTGCACGAAGAACACGACGGGGACGTCCTCGACCGGGCCGAGCTCACGGTAGGCGAAGGTGATCCCGCCGGCCTGCACGGTCTTCGCCGGTGCCAGTGCGGAGGAGGTGACGGGTGCTGCTGCGTCGTGCATGGTCGTGGTCCGTTCGTCAGGTCGTGCGTGGAGGGGAAGGTGCTCAGGCGCCGGTGACGACGGTCTTGCCGCGCACCCGGCTCGTGGTGATCGACTCGAGTGCCTGCGGGGTCTCGTCGAAGGGGAACGTGGTACCGACGACCGGCCGGATGACGCCGTCGCGGACCAGGTCGGCGATCCGGCGGAGCTGCTGCCCGTCGGCACGCATGAACAGGAACTCGTAGGTCACCCCGAGCCGCTTTGCCCGGCGGCGGATCTTCCGGCTGATGGCGGCGATGACCAGGCGGAGGACGGGGTTCAGCCCGGCAGCCCGCGCGAAGGCCGGGTCGGGGGCACCGCTGATGCTGATCACCTTGCCGCCCGGTCGCAGCACGGTGAGGGACCGCTCGAGGTTCTCACCGCCGAGGCTGTCGAGGACGAGGTCGTACCCGGAGAGCTCCTGGGCGAAGTCCTGCGTGCGGTGGTCGATGACGACGTCCGCGCCGAGCTCCCGGACGAAGTCGCCGTTGGTGGCCGATGCGGTCGTCGCGACGTGTGCGCCGAGGTGCTTGGCGAGCTGGATCGCGATCGTGCCGACACCGCCCGAGCCGGCGTGGATCAGGACCTTCTGCCCGGCCTGCACGTCTCCGCGGTCGACCAGGGCCTGCCACGCGGTCAGGGCGACGAGCGGGAGCGACGCGGCCTCGACCGGACTCGTGTTCGCGGGGGCGTGTGCGACGTCGGCCTCGTCGATGGCGATGCGTTCGGCGAACGTGCCGATGCGGTGGTCACGCGGTCGCGAGAAGACCTCGTCGCCGACGGCGAACCGGCGGACCGCGGCACCGACGGCGATGACCGTGCCGGCGACGTCGTGTCCGAGGATCAGGGGGGTCCTGTACGGCAGGATCAGCTTGAACTCGCCGAGCCGGAGCTTCTCGTCGAGCTGGTTGAGCCCTGCGGCGGCGACCGCGACGAGCACGTCGTGGTCGCCGACCACGGGCTCGGGGACGTCGGCTCCGTGGAGGGGCTGCTTGTAGTCGTCGAAGATGAACGCGCGCATGGGTCTGGTGCTCCTGTGGTCGTGAGGGGTCTGGGTGTGTGGGGGTCTACTGGCCGAGCAGGTCGCGGACCGCGTCGACGACGGCGGTCCGGTCCTGGGACACGACGCCGTGCCCGGCATCGGGGACGATCCGCACCGAGGCGTGCGGGAACCGATCGCGCAGGACGTCGACGTTGGTGACCGGGACCATCCGGTCGGAGTCGCCGTGCACGAGCAACGCGGGCCCGGTGAACGCGGACGGCGTCGACACGAGGGGCCGATCGCCCCACCGGCGGACCGCGCGGAGTTGTGCCCGGAATACGGCTGGGCTGATCGCACGGTCTCGGTCGGCACGCGGGCGGGCGAGGCGTGCCCGGTAGTCGGCAGCGGCACGGCGTCCGGCCGGTGTCCTGGTGAAGAACAGCAGGGTCGTGGGATCGGTGGCGGTGACGAGCCCGCGCAGGATCGTGCGGACGACGACACCGGTCATGCTCGCGAGGCCGGGCCCACCGGCCGGTCCCGACCCGGCCAGCACCAGGTGGTGCACCAGCCCGGGGGCGCGCTCGACCATCTCCTGCGCGACCATCCCGCCCATCGACAACCCGAACAGGTCGATCCGGTCGAGACCGAGTGCCCGGATCGATGCGAGGGCATCGGTTGCCATGTCCTCGATCGAGTCGCGGGCGCGTCCTCCGGCGCCGCCGACTCCGCGGTAGCCGAGCAGGACCACGCCGCCGTGTTCGGCGAGCGGCTGGACGAGCTCCGGGTCGAAGCTGTCGAGGTTGGCGGCGAGGTGCGTCAGGACGACGAGCGGGATGCCCGCGCTGGTGCTGCCGAGCGTGCGGACCAGGACGGTCCCGCCCGGGACGGCGATCGTCCGGGTCGTCGTCGACGTGTCGCGCTCGGTGTGCGGGTCGTCGTCCATCGCCGTCCTCGTCTCGTGTGATGTGCCTCGGGCTATCCGAGTATGCTCAATAATGAGCACACTCAGTAACGTTGTCAAGGAGCGCGATGGAAGCCACCCTCGGTCGGCGGGAACGCGGACGGCAGGACAAGACCCGGCGCATCCTCGACGCCGCACGCACCCTGTTCCTGGAGCGGGGCGTCAGCGGGGTCACCACGCAGCAGATCGCCGACCGGGCGGACGTCGCCGTCGGCACGCTGTTCCGGTACGCGGCGACCAAGGCCGAGCTGTTGATCATGGTGCAGAACGAGCGGTTCGCGGCGGCGATCGACGACGGTCTCGTGGCGGTCGCAGCCGCCCCCGACGATGCCGGTGCCGTACCGGTCGTGCTCGCGCTGCTCGGACCGGTGGTGCACTGCGTCCGGGAGCATCCCGAGAACGGCCGGACCTACCTGCACGAGCTGGTGTTCGGCGACCCGGCAGAACCGAACCGGCAGCGCGGACTCGCCCTGGCCCAGCGTCTCGAGGACGGGGTGGCCGCGGTGCTCGAGCGGCACGAGCGGGTCACGACCGTCGACGCCCCGGTGCTCGCCCGGGTGGTCACCGCCGTGCTGCACATCGGGCTGACCGCCACCGTCCACCAGGCACTGACGACCGAGGAGCTGCTGCAGGACATCCGGTCGCAGATCGGGGCGATCCTCGGCCCCACGACGTCCTGACGAGCGACCCGGCACCCCGGCACCCCTCAGATGTCGAGCACCCCGTCCACCGCGTCCGCTCGGTCGGCGATGTGCCCGCTGTCGATGTCCTCGTCCAGGTGCACGCCGACGTACGGCCGGTCCTGCACGTGCCCGGCATCGTCGAACACCCGGTAGCGCCGACGGAGTCGCAGGTACGGCACGGCGCTGTGCTCGAACGACACCACGACCTCGGTCGCGGGCCACTCCCCCTCGACGGTGATCTCGACGGCCCGGTAGGCGCTCGCCGACCGGTGGAGCGCGGGGTGTTCGCGGGTCCACCGGATGTCGGGTTGGTCGAGTGCCTCGAACACGCCCACGAGGTCCACGACCGCGCGCTCCCGTGCGGCAGCGTCCAGGTCGTGCAGCGGCCAGCGCGCGCCCTCGACGTCGGTCAGGTCGAACCGCTCCGTCCACGGTGCGAGGACCGCTTCCTGTCGGTCCTGCTCGTCCTCCCACGACGTCTCGTCCTCGTCGATCGCGGGGCGGGACGGCAGGTCCCCCGTGGTCACGGTGGCGGGTAGGCCGCCGGTCACGTCGAGGTCGACCTCGCGGGAGACGTAGACGACGTTCCGGAACACGGACGCGTCGGGCTCCAGTCGCGGACCGGTCGGTGCGTACCGGATGGTGAGGACCGAGCCGGTGCGGCGGACGTCCTCGACCAGGTGGTCGACGGCGATCGTCGTCCGGCTGCCGTCGGTCCGCACGAGCACGAGGTCGGTCGGCGGGGTCGGCAGGGGTGGCGCGGGAACGGCCGGTGCTCCCGACCGACGAGGGAAGTCGTCCTCGTCGTCGTCGGCGTCGGATCCGGCACTCCAGGAGTAGCGGGGGCCGTCATCGTCCTCGTCGGCGTCGTCCAGCAGCTCGGGGTCGTCGTCCTCCGGCTCCTCGCCGGCCGCCAGCGTCGCCGCCCACTCCTCCGGCGACGGCCAGAACGGCTCCGACGGCGCCCACGGCAGGGTCTCCGGGTCGACGCCGTCGAGCGGGTCGTCCGAGTCCCCGTCGTCGTCCTCCGGATCCTCGAGGCCCTCGTGCTCGGAGTCCTCGTCCTCTCCCATCCACATCGACGCGTCACGCGGGTCGCCGATCCACAGCCCCTCGACGTCCGCCCCGAGCACGCGTCGATCACCGAGGTCGACCGTGCACGTCACCCCGGTCGGCGTGACGTGCACGGCGGTCCGGGACATCTCGTCGAGGTCGTCGCCCACTTCCTCGAGCGATCCGTAGACGACCCAGGCGCCCCCGTCGGTCGCGAGGACCCCGACCTCGTCGACCGCACCGTCCGGCAACGGGGCGTCCGGCCACGTCACCCACCGCACGTCGTCGCCCGTGACGACCGCCGCGACCGGTCGCGTGGCGTCCGGCACGATCGTCGCGTCACCGACGCCGACGGCGTCGATGGGCTCGAGGAAGCTGCTCATGCAGCGACCGTACCGCGGCCCTGTGGCCGGCCCGTGAACAGCCGGGAGGCCCGTGGCGGGCCCGCACCGTGCCTCCCGTCCGCTCGTTGCCGGTCCACCTGCCGGACCCGCCGCAGCCGTCGGGCGCATGATGGGCGGATGGCACGCATCCTCGTCACCGGATCCACCGACGGCCTCGGGCGGGGGACCGCCGACTCGCTGCTCCGCAGCGGACACGACGTCGTCGTCCACGCGCGCAACCGGGCCCGCGCCGAGGCGGTCGCCGACCTGGTGGAGCGCGGCGCCGAACTCGTCGTCGCCGACCTGGTGGAGCGCGGCGCCGTGATCGCCACCGCCCGGGAACTCGACGCCGGCACCCCGCTCGACGCCGTCGTGCACAACGCCGGCGTGATCTCCGGCCGTTCCCTGGTGCCCGTCAACGTCGTGGCGCCCTACCTGTTCACCGCGTTGCTCCGCTCGCCGGGGCGGCACGTGTACCTGAGCAGCGGGATGCACCGGGGCGGCCGTCCGCGCCTGGACACCGTCGACTGGACCGGCGCTTCGGAGACGAACTCGTACTCCGACACGAAGCTGTTCGTGACGGCGCTCGCCGCCGAGGTGCCGCTCCGACGCCCCGGCGTGCTGAGCAACGCCGTCGACCCGGGCTGGGTGGCGACCAAGATGGGCGGGGCCGGCGCTCCGGACGACTTCGAGCTCGGACACCGCACGCAGGAGACGCTCGCGACCGACCGGGAACAAACCGTGACGGGTGGTTACTGGTTCCACGGAGAGCGGCAGGAGCCGCACCCGGCGGTCGCCGACCAGCGGTTCCGCACCGAACTGCTCGACGCGCTGGCGACGGCCACCGGCGTCACGCTCTGAGTCGCTGACGGACCGGCACGACCGGTCGGGTGCTCCTGCGAAGCCGTTCGTGGCGTCCGGACCAGGATGGGCTCGACGCGACGAACGGAGGACCCGGTGACCCTCGGCCTGCACAACGGATCGAGTGGGTGGCAGCGTGTGCGACGGCACGGCCTGCTCCTCGCGAACGTCGCCGTCTTCGTCGTGTGCTTCGTCGGCATGGTGTTCGCCGGGTGGCGGGTGTCCGCGGCGGACGCACTCCAGCACGGTGAGGCGGCCGTGTCGCTCTGGGGTTTCCTGACGAGCGGCGACTTCGCCGAGGCGACCTTCGAGAACTGGGAGAGCGAGTTCCTGCAGATGGGCGCGTACATCGTGTTCACGGTGTTCCTGTTCCAGAAGGGGTCGAGCGAGTCCGAGCCCCTGGACGAACCGAGCCCGCAGGACGAGGACCCCCGGGAGCACGCCGACGACCCGAAGGCCCCGTGGCCGGTGCGCCGGGGCGGGATCGTGCTCGTGCTGTACGAGAACTCCCTGCTGATCCTGTTCGCGGTGCTGTTCCTCGGCAGTGTCGTGGGGCACCTGATCGGTGGTGCGGCGGCCTACAACGAGGAGCAGCTCGAACACGGCGGCGATGTCGTCACGGCGTGGGGCTACCTGGGCACGAGCCAGTTCTGGTTCGAGTCGATGCAGAACTGGCAGTCGGAGTTCCTGGTCATCTCGGTGATGGTGATCGCCACCGTGTCCCTGCGGCAACGAGGGTCGAGCCAGTCGAAGCCCGTGGCCGCACCGACGGAACAGACCGGGGCCTGACCGGACCCTGCTGACGACGATCGCGGGGTTTCCCCACCGAGCACGGGGGGCAGCACCGGTGTGCGGACGGACCCCCGCGGCGAGGCTGGTGTCGGGCAATAAGCTCGTCACCGACACGAAGAGGTCCGCATGTACACCGCCGTCGCCACCCCGGGCGCACCCACCACCGTCCCCCGGTTCCGACCGTTCCGAGCCGTCGCCGACGGCAGCACCTGGCGGGCCTTCGCGTTCCACGCCGCGCACCTGCCGATCGCGATCGCCGCGCTGGCCTGGTTCGTCGTGGTGCTGGCCGTCGGCATCCCGGTGTCGCTGACCTGGGTCGGCCTGGTCGTCGCCGCGTTCCTGCTCGGTGGGTCGCACTGGTTCGCCGCGGTCACCCGCCGGATGTCCGCCGCGCTGCTCGGGCAGGTCGTCGTCGCCCCGGCACCGCCCCGTGCAGGTTCGACGCCGCTCGGCACCGCGTTCGCCCGGCTGTCGGACGGCCCCACCTGGCGGGCGTTCGCGTACCTGCTCGCGGGGTTCGTGCTGACCACCACCACGTTCGCCGTCTCGACCGCTGTGCTCGTGAGCGGTCTGGGCGCGATGACCCACGCGGCGTGGGGGCACTTCCTGCCGGCGCAGCGCGGCGCGGACGGCGAGCTCCACAGCGGTGCGCAGTTCCTCGGCGTGTACGTCGACACCCCGCCGCTGCAGGTCGCGTTCGCCGTGCTCGGCCTGCTCATCGTGCTGTTCCTCTGGCCCGCGGTGAACCACGGGCTCGCGGCACTGCAGCGTGTGGTCATCCGCGCCCTGCTCGGTGCCACCGCCCGCGACCTGCGGCTCCGCCAGGTCACGGCCTCGCGCGACGCCGCCGTGCTCGACGCCGACACCACCCTGCGCCGCATCGAGCGGGAGCTGCACGACGGCACCCAGGCCCGGCTCGTCGGCCTGGCGATGACCCTCGGCGACGCCCGTGACCGCCTGCAGACCGGCGCCGACCCGGACGCGGTCACCGCGCTGGTCGACCGGGCGCACGCGTCGACGAAAGAGGCGCTGGTCGAGCTCCGCGCCCTGGCCCGCGGCATCCACCCGCCCGTCCTCGACGAGGGGCTCGAGGCGGCGCTGACCTCGGCGTGCTCCCGGACGCCGTTCCCCGTCGCGCTGTCGGTGGACCTGCCCGTCCGGCCGTCCCGCGTCGTCGAGGGGATCGCGTACTTCGGGGTGCTCGAGCTGCTGACGAATGTGTCGAAGCACGCCGGAGCCTCGGCCACCGCCGTCCGGGTCGGCATGCTCGGCACCGACCTGCTCGTCGAGGTCGAGGACGACGGCCACGGCGGGGCACACGTCGCGCTCGGCACCCCCGACGGTCACGGCACCGGCCTGGCCGGGGTGCTCGAACGGCTGCGCGCCGTGGACGGGGACCTGCAGGTGGACAGCCCCGCCGGCGGCCCGACCCGCATCCGGATGCGCATGCCGAGCGGAGCCGAACGGTGAGGATCGTCGTCGCCGACGACAACACGATCGTGCGCGAGGGGCTGACGTCCCTGCTGCGCGGTCGCGGGCACGAGGTCGTGCCGGTGTCGGACGGCGACGCCGCGGTGGCCGCCGTCGCGCACGGCGCGGTCGACGTCGTGGTGATGGACATCCGGATGCCGCCGACCCACACCGACGAGGGGGTCCGCGCGGCCATGCGGGTGAAGGACGTCCGGCCCGACGTCGGGGTGCTCCTGTTCTCGCAGTACGCCGAGGCGCAGTGGGCGCGGGCGCTGCTCGACGTCGCCACCGTCGGCGTCGGGTACCTGCTGAAGGACCAGGTCGCCGAGGTCGGCACCTTCATCGACTCACTGCACCAGGTCGCCGCGGGCAACGTCGTGCTCGACCCCGAGGTGGCTGCCGCACTGGTCCAGGCGCCGCGTGCCACGAGCGGTCCGCTCGACTCGCTGACCGCCCGCGAGACCGACGTGCTGCGCCTGATGGCCGAGGGCCGGTCCAACGCCGCGATCGCGGACACGCTGTTCCTGTCCGGCGGGACCGTCGAGAAGCACGTCACCGCGGTCTTCACCAAGCTCGGGCTCGAGGCGACGCCGAACGAGAACCGGCGGGTCCTCGCGGTCCTGCGGTTCCTGGCGGACTGAGCGGGGCCCTGGACGGGCCGACGGACCGGACGGGAGGCCCGTGGCGGGCCCGCCACGGGCCTCCCGTCCGGTCCGCACCACGCTGGTGCGGTAGGTTCCTGCCGAACGCAGTCCGCACGTGAGAGGGGGCGCCCGATGGCGCAGGGGCACCGCTCTCCGCCCACGATGAGCGACGTCGCCGCCGTGGCAGGTGTCTCGAAGAAGACCGTCTCGAACGTGCTGTCCGGCTACGAACACGTCTCCGTCCGCACCCGCGACCGTGTGATGGCCGCCGTCGACGAGCTCGGCTACGAGCTCAACGTCTCGGCCCGGAACTTCCGCGCCGGACGCTCCAAGGTGCTCGGGCTCGCGGTGCCGGAACTGCGGCAGGCGTACTTCGCCGAACTCGCCGACGCCGTCATCCGCGCTGCCGGAGCCGTGGGCTACACGGTGCTCATCGAGCAGACCGCGAGCGGCGTGCGCGAGGCGGACGCGATCACCCGGATGCGCGAGCACTCCATCGACGGCATCATCTACAGCCCCTTGACCGTCCGGCCGAGCGACGCCGCCGCGCTCGAGGTGAAGTTCCCCCTGGTCGTGCTCGGTGAGCCGATCCCGGACGCCCCCGTGCCGTTCATCGCCATGTCGAACGCGGACGCGCTGCGGGACGCGACCGCCCACCTGCTCGACGCCGGTCGGCGGTCGATCGCGTTCATCGGGTCCGACCCGTCGGGCCCCGTGCGCACGGCTCAGGAGCGACTGCGGGGCTACCGCGAGGCGCTCGACGACCACGGCGTGCCGTTCGCACCCGAGCGGGTGGTGCCGACCGCGCTGTGGCACCGGGCCGAGGGTGCGGCGGCCGCGCGCCAGCTCCTCGACGCCGGCGTGCCGGTCGACGGGATCGTCTGCTGCAACGACGCGCTGGCGCTCGGGGCGATGAGCGCCCTGCAGCTCGCGGGCCGGACCGTGCCGGACGACGTCGCGGTCGTCGGGTTCGACGACATCGAGGAGTCGGCGTACTCGACCCCGGCGCTGACCACGGTGTCGGCCGACCTGGACCGCGTCGCGGCGACGGCCGTCGGAGTGCTCGTCGCCCAGCTCGAGGAAGGTGCCCCGGCGACACCCGGGGTGCTGCGCTCGCGCCACACGCTGGTGGTGCGGGCGTCGTCAGCGACCCGCTAGGGACGGGAGGCCCGTGGCGGACCCGCCACGGGCCTCCAGACCGTCCCGGTGTCGCGTCTCAGGCCGCGACCGGCTCCGCAGGCCGGTCACGGAGCGCCGGGCAGTGCTCGGCGGTGGGGTGCTCGGTGATCGCGATGACCTGGTCGAGCCGCCCCCGGACCGCCTCGAGCTCGGCCAGCTGCGCGGTGATCCGGTCCCGCTCCGCGATGAGCAGCGCGAACGACTCCGGCGTCGACTCCCCGCGGTCGACGCAGGGCAGCAGCTGCACGATCGTGCGGCTCGCGAGCCCGGCGGCGAACAGCTGCTGCACGAGCTGGACCCGCTCGACCGCTGCGTCCGTGTAGATCCGCTGCCCGCTCGCGGTGCGCGACGCGGTGAGCAGTCCCTGCTCCTCGTAGTACCGCAGCGAGCGGACGCTGACGCCGGTCTCGGCCGCGAGGTCACCGATGCGCATGTGTGCTCCGATCCGGGCTTGCCCCTGACATGGATGTGAGGTCTTAGCGTAGCCGAGCCGCTGCGGGAGACACCCGCGCGGCAGGAGGAGACACCATGGACATCGCTGGATCGGTCGCACTCGTCACCGGCTCGAACCGCGGCATCGGACGCCGCTTCGCCCTGGAGCTGCTGGAGCGCGGGGCGTCGAAGGTCTACGCGACCGCACGCCGCCCCGAACTCGTCGACGTCGAGGGCGTCGTCGCGCTGCCCCTCGACATCACCGACCAGGCCTCGGTCGACGCGGTGGCCGCAGCCGCCGGCGACGTGACGCTGCTCGTGAACAACGCCGGCATCTCGACGCAGGGCTCCCTGGTGACCGACGACCTGACCATCGTCCGGAAGGCCATGGACACGCACTTCTGGGGCAGCCTGTCGATGATCCGTGCCTTCGCGCCGGTGATCGAGCGGAACGGCGGCGGCGCGATCGTCAACGTGCTGTCGGCACTGTCCTGGTTCGCGGCGCCCGGCGCCGGTGGCTACGCCGCGGCGAAGGCGGCCGAGTGGAACATGACGAACGCCGTCCGCCTGGAGCTCGCCGATCGGGGCATCAGCGTGCAGGGACTCCACCTCGGTGCGGCCGACACCGACATGATGGGCGACTACGACGGCCCGAAGACGGACCCGACGGACGTGGCCCGTGCGGCACTCGACGGTGTGGAGCGTGGCGTGGCCGAGGTGCTCGTCGACGACTGGAGCCGGATGGTGAAGGCGTCGCTCGCCGAGGCACCGGAGCGCTTCTACGCGCAGATGGCCTGAGCGCCGCGGCGACGCGACGGACAGCTCGGGGTCGCGGCGGGAGGACCGTCGCGACCCCGTCCGTCAGTGGTCTGCCGGTCCTGGTCAGACCGCGTCGGCGCGCAGGAACTCCGCCACCGGGGTCGACCCCGTGTTGAACCGGAAGGTGTTGCCGGCCGTGCCGGGGTTCTCGACCACGTCGGCGACCACGTGCGCCACGTCACCGCGCGGCACCTGGGTCGACGAGCCGTCCCAGTCGACGGAGCCGGTCGGCTCGTCGTCGGTCAGGGTGCTCGGGGCGACGATCGTCCACTGCAGCCCCGAGTCGCGGAGCACCGCGTCGGCGATCATCTTCGACTGCGCGTACGCGAAGAAGTCCTGGTCCTGCGGGATCCCGTGGTCGAGCTGCGAGCCGGACCACGACACCATCACGTAGCGGTCGACGCCGGCCTGCTTCGCCCCCTGGATCGACAGCACCGCAGCGTCGCGGTCGATGGCCCAGGTCCGGTCGACGGAACCGCCACCGGCACCGGCCGACCACACCACGGCGTCGTACCCGCGGATCAGTTCGGCGAAGTCGTTCAGGGACTGCTGCTGGATGTCCGCGACGTGCGGTTCGCCGCCGTGCGCCCGGATCTCGTCGGACTGGTCGGCGTTCCGGATGACGGAGGTGACCGTGTGTCCGCGCTCGGACAGGATGCGGGTGGCGAGGAGTGCGACCTTGCCGTGGCCGCCGAGGACGATGACGTTGCTCATGCGCCGGACGCTACTCGGGGAGGCTCCGTACCCGGGGAACGCCGGACGTCCGCCCGGCGATCGCTCGCGATGCTCGGAACACCCGAGGTCACCGTGCGTACCGTCGGGGGCAACACGACAGGAGTCACGATGAGCAAGCAGCACGAGCAGCACACCCTGGTCCGCACCCTGGTCCTCGGCATCATGAGCGGTGGCCGGAGCGCCACCCCGCTCGCCGTCCTCGCACTGAACCACGACCGGTCCTCGCTGAAGGGTTCGTGGCAGCAGTGGAAGGTCTTCAGCACCCCGGTCGGCCGTGGGCTGCTCGTCGCCTCCGCCGTCGGTGAGCTCATCGGCGACAAGCTGCCGAAGACCCCGAACCGCATCGCCCCCTCGGCGCTGCTCGGACGTGTCGCGTCCGGTGCCCTCGCCGGCGCCGCACTCGGCACCACGGGCAAGCGTGACCTGCGGATCGAGGGCGCGATCCTCGGTGGCGTCGGTGCCCTCGTCGGCAGCTTCGTCGGCTGGGGTGTGCGCAAGGCCCTCGGGGGCGCGGGCCTGCCCGACCCCGTCGTCGCGCTCGCCGAGGACGCCGCGACCATCGCCGGCTCCGTGAAGGTCATCACCGCCGACTGAGCGTGCAGCTCGGCACGCTTCGCTTGCGCGCTGCGGGCGCGCTGCGGGCTCGCTTCGTGAGCAGGAACGGTCGGGTCGCACCGCCGCACCCGACCGTTCCTGCTCACGATCCGCACGCCTCGGCCTACGGTGGCCCTCATGCACATCGTCGTCATCGGAGCCACCGGCCACATCGGCTCGTTCCTCGTCCCCCGTCTCGTCCGCTCGGGGCACCGCGTCGTCGCCGTCACGCGCGGCACGAGCACCCCGTACGCCGACGCCCCGGAGTGGCAGCAGGTCGAGCGGATCAGCGCCGACCGCGAGCAGGAGGACCGCGACGGCACCTTCGGCAGCCGCATCGCTGCGCTCGGTGCCGACGCCGTCGTCGACCTCGTCTGCTTCACCGAGTCCTCGGCCGCAGCGCTGGTCAACGCCCTCCGCGGCACCGGCACGCACCTGGTGCACTGCGGTTCGATCTGGCGCGCCGGTGTCTCGCACGTGCTGCCGATCACCGAGCAGAACGCCACCCCGCCGTTCGGCGACTACGGCGTCCAGAAGGATGCCATCGCCCGGATGCTCAAGGAAGAAACCGCATCAGGCGGTTTGGTCACGACGTCGCTGCACCCCGGTCACATCAGCGGTCCGGGCTGGACGCCGATCGGTCCGCTCGGCAACCTCGACACCTCGGTGCTGACGAAGCTGTCCGCCGGCGAACCGCTCGAGGTGCCCGGTCTCGGCGCCGAGACGATGGCCCACGTGCACGCCGACGACGTCGCGCAGGCGTTCCAGCTCGCCGTCGAGCACCGCGATGCGGCGGCGGGCGAGGACTTCTTCGTCACGGCTCCGACGGCGCTCACCGCGCGCGGGTACGCCCACCTGGCAGCGTCGTGGTTCGGCCAGGAGGCCCGGCTCGACTCCGTCACCTGGGACCGGTTCCGCGAGACCACGGCTCCGGAACACGCTGACGCCAGCTGGGAGCACCTGTCCCGCAGCCAGGTCTTCAGCACCGAGAAGGTGAGTCGTCTGCTCGGCTACGCTCCGGCGTTCACCGCCGAGGAGACCGTGCTGGACGCCGTGCGCTGGCTCGTCGACCACGGCGAGCTCGAGGTCACGAACCCCCTGGTCCGTTGAGCTCCACGGTCAGGCCCGCTCCGGCTCGACCACGAGCCCACGGTTCCGGTGCACGACCCAGACCGTCGCGGCGAACCCCGCGAGCACCGCGGCGCCGATCGTGACCGCCGTCCAGCCCCCGGCGTTCCACAGCACCGACGCCAGGGCCGAACCGATCGCGCCGCCGATGAAGTTCGAGGTGACGAACGCCGTGTTGAGCCGGCTCCGCGCGGCCGGGTCGACCGAGAAGAGCCGGGTCTGGTTGAGCACGTTCGCGGCCTGCACGGCGACGTCGAGCAGCAGCACGGCGAGCAGCACCACGACGATCGAGTGCGCACCGATCCCGGCGACGACCAGGGAGACGAGCAGGAGCACGATCGCTCCCCCGGTGACGGGTACCGACAGCCCGCGGTCGTGCAGTCGCCCGACCCGCTGCGCCGCCACGGCACCCGCGAGCCCCACCAGGCCGACCAACCCGATGCTGCTGGTGGAGAAGTCGTAGGGGTCGCTGCTCAGCAGGAACGTCAGGGCGGTCCAGAACATCGTGAACACGGCGAACACCGACGAGCTGATCACCAGCGTGACCTGGACGGTCCGGTGGGTCCGGACGGCACGGAACACCGACAGGATGAGCTGCGGGTACGCCACTTTGCCGCGGGCGTCGAGCTCGGGGATGGCCCGACGCAGCAGCACGGCGAGGACGACCGCGACGACGGCGGCGAGCACGTAGATCGCGCGCCAGCCGAACGCGTCCGCGACCAGGCCGCTGATCGTCCGCGACACGAGGATGCCGGTGAGCACCCCGGACGCGATCGTGCCGACGACGCGTCCGCGTTGCGCGGGGTCGGCGAGGTCCCCGGCCAGCGGGATGAGGAGCTGCCCCGCGACCGTCGTCAGCCCGACCAGCGCCAGGGCGACCAGAAGCGTCGTGAAGGTCGGTGCGATCGCGGCGAGCAGCAGCGCGACGGCGGAGGCGACGAGCACCCAGGGGATGAGGCGTCGGCGGTCGAGGACGTCCCCGAGCGGCACCACGAGCAGGATGCCGAGGGCGTAGCCGACCTGGGTCAGCGTGACGAGCAGCCCGGCGAGCGACGCCGAGGTGCCGAGCGACGATGCGATGTCGTCGAGCAGCGGCTGCGACCAGTACAGGTTGCCGACCGCTGCTCCCCCGGCGACGGCGAAGAGCAGGGTCCGGCCCCTCGACATCGAGTGGTCCGTGCTCATGCTGCGGGTGCTCCCTCGTTCACGGCGGCCAGGGCGTTCAACGTGCGCGGGTAGCCGATGAGCGGGACGAGCACGGTCAGGACGTCCAGCATCTGCTGGCGGGTGTTCCCGACGTTCAGGTTGCCGGCCACGTGCCCCTGCACCTGCGCGTCGGCCCCGCCGAGCGCCGCGAGCAGCGCGAAGGTCAGGAGTTCACGGGTGGGCAGCGACAGCCCGTCCCGGCCGACGGTGTCCCCGAAGCAGTTGCCGGACAGGAACCGCTGGAAGTGCACGGCGTCCGCGGGGGCGTTCTCGTACATCGCGTCGACGCGGTCCGCACCGACGACGGAACCCTGCACCGCTCGGCCGCGCTCGAGCCGGTCCGCCGGGGTCGTCGTCGACTGCCCGGGCAACGGCAGAGCGACCCCGCGGGCGACGAGCATGGCGTTGGTGATCGACAGGAAGTCACCGACGCGTGCGGAGCCGACGTAGGCCACCGCCTGGTACACGATCTCCTTCGCTTCGGTGGGCGAGAGCGGGCCGTCGAGCGCCGCCTCCAGCAGGTCGCGGAACGCCGTCGGTGCCCCGGCCGCGATCGTCGCACCGAGCTGGACGACCACACGGTCGTGCTCGCTGAGTGAGGCGTTCCGCAGGGTCTCGTCCACGAAGTCGGCGTGGTACCGGGCGAACTCGGGGTCGGTGTCGGCGAAGGTCATGTCCTCGACGCTAGGGCCGACCGCGGGGCCGTGACAGGTGCTGTCCTCCCCCCTCAGCCGTCACCGCCGACGGAACAGCTCCCCCAGGTGCCACGGCCCGGGCGCGAGCCGCACGGCTGCCTCGGCTCGAACCCGTTCCTCGAGCTCGCGGTCACGGGTGAGCTCGTGGATCTCCTGCTCGGCGCGCAGCCGGAACCGCAGTCGGCTGACGAACCCGGTCGACGGAGCCGTGACGACGGTCTCGACGGTCTCGACGGACTCGGTCTCGTTCACGCGTCCTCCGCTGCCGCAGTGGAAGTGGAAGTGGGAGTGGCAGCGGCGGCCGGCGCAGCCGCGGCACTCGTCGCACCGATCGCACCGGTCGCGCTCGTCGCCGCGAGGTTCGCCAGCAGCTGCAGCCGTTCCTCGGACGCCGACCCGGGCTCCGTGCCGTACACGACCATGGTCAGCCCCGAGTCCGTGACGAGCTCCATCGTCTCGTAGCTCATGTCGAGATCGCCCACGTCCGGGTGGTGCACGCGCTTGACACCACTCCGGTGCCGCATCACGTCGTGTGCGGCCCAGCGCCGCCGGAACTCGTCACTGCGGGTGGAGAGTTCCCCGATCAGGTCGGTCAGTCCCTTGTCGTACGGCGAGCGGGCCGCCTCGGCGCGCAGCGCGGCGACCACGTCGCCGGCGACCGCGTCCCAGTCACGCCAGAACTGCTGGCCGCGCGGGTCGAGGAACGCGAAGCGCGCGGTGTTCGGGGTGCCGGAGGGCGAGAGGAACAGCGGCGAGTACACCGCTCGGGCGAGCGCGTTGCCGGCGAGGAAGTCGAACCGGCCGTTGCGGACCCAGGCGGGAGCGCTGATCGTGTCGAGCACCCGCTGCACGTTCGGCCGGACCTTCGACGTCGGGATCGTCCGGCGCGAGGCACCCGAAGCGTTTTGCAGACGAGCCAGGTCGAACAGGTGCGCGTGCTCGGCATCGTCGAGACGCAGCGCACGGGACAGCGACTCGAGGACGCTCTCGGAGACCCCGGTCAGGTTCCCGCGCTCGAGCCGGACGTAGTAGTCGACGCTCATCCCCGCGACCAGTGCGAGCTCTTCGCGCCGCAGTCCCTTGACGCGGCGAACCCCACCGAAGTCGGGCAGACCGGCCTGCTGCGGTGTGACCCGCTCGCGACGTGTGCGGAGGAAGTCACGCACTTCGCTTCTGGTGTCCATGCCTCCACGGTACGGCCGGCCGCGTGCCGGAAGCAGGGGTTGCTGGTACCCGTCAGCAGGGAACGGCCCGGACCCGGACGGGTGGTCGCCACCACCGCCTCAGGCGAGCTGGCGCGCCCGTTCCGCGATGCCCTCGGTCGCCGCCCACGAGGCGAGCACCCGCAGGGCGTCGGCCGTGGGGCTGCCCGGGGTCGCCGGGTAGATGGTGAGCGCGAGCCCCGGGTCCTCGGCGAGTTCGAGCGTCTGGAAGTGGAGTTCGAGCGGCCCCACGACGCTGTGCCGGAACGACTTCACGCCGGCGTAGTGGCGTCGGACGTCGTGCGCTGCCCAGAGGCCGCGGAAGTCGTCGCTCCGCATCGACAGCTCGCCGATCAGCGCGGCGAGGTCCTTGTCGTTCGGGGTCCGGCCCGCTTCGCGGCGCAGGATCGCGACGTTCGTGTGCGCGGCCCGCTGCCAGTCCTGGTAGAAGTTCCGCGCCTGCGGGTCCAGGAAGATGAAGCGCGAGAAGTTCATCGGCCGCGCCGGTGCCGCGACCAGGTCCGAGTGCATCGCGAAGCCGAGCGCGTTCGCGGCGACGATGTCCTGCCGGTTGTTGATGATCATCGCCGGGGCGTCCGTGACCACGTCGAGCAGGTACTGCAGCTCGGGTCGGACGGCAGCGACGGGCACGACACGACCGGCGCGACGCGGGGTCTCGTTCTGGTGCTGCGACAGGTCGCGCAGGTGCTCCTGCTCGGCGGGGTCGAGCTGCAGGGCCCGGCCGATGGCGTCGAGCACGCTGTCCGAGACCCCCTGCAGGTTGCCGCGCTCGAGCCGTGTGTAGTAGTCGATGCTGACGCCGGCCAGGCGTGCGACCTCTTCGCGACGCAGCCCGGTGACGCGACGCCGCGTGCCGAAGGTCTCGACGCCGGCCTGCTCGGGGGTGATGCGGGCGCGACGGCTGGAGAGGAAGTCGCGCGCTTCGTCGCGGTGGTTCATGCCGTCACGCTACTTCGCCCCGTCCGGCGCGAGCGAGGGGCTGCGGGAACCCCTCTCACGTGCGCGTGAACGGGACGGAGACGATCCGGTCGTCCCCGCTCGACGGCGTCCCGCGGCCGTCGGTGTTGTTCGTGACGAACCACAGGGTGTCCGACGGGCCCTCGAGCACCGTGCGGATGCGCCCGAAGTCACCCGCGAAGTACTCGGTCGCGGTGCCGGGGTCGTCGGCCGGGACCGCCCGGAGCACCTCGCCCCGCAGGTTCGCGACGAACACCGTGTCCTCGACGACGGCGAGGCCGCTCGGGGACGCCTCGTCGGTGGACCACTGCTGCACGGGGTCGACGAAGCCCTGGTCCTCGCCACCAGTGCCCTCGACCTCGGGCCAGCCGTAGTTCGACCCGGGCTCGATCACGTTGAGCTCGTCGTGGGTGTTCTCACCGAACTCCGACGCGAACATCGTGCCGTCCGACGACCACCCCATGCCCTGCACGTTGCGGTGCCCGAGGCTCCACACCGGCGACCCGTCGATCGGGTTGTCGGCGGGGACGTCGCCGTCCGGGGTGAGCCGCAGGATCTTGCCCGCGAGCGAGTCCTCGTCCTGCGCGTCGGTGCTCGCGCCGGCGTCCCCGACGCTGGCGTAGAGCATGTCGTCGGGCCCGAACGCGATCCGGCCGCCGTCGTGGAACGTGTTCTTCGGCAGGCCGTCGATGATCGTCGTCGCGTCCCCGAGCCCCCACGACCCGGTGTCACCGGTCAGCTCGTACCGCTGGATCCGGTTGCCGTCGTCGGCCGTGGAGTACACGAACAGGTCGTCGTCGTGCAGCGCGAGCCCGAGCAGTCCGCCCTCGCCGCCGTGGCTGACACCGTCGACGGTGCCGACCTGGCGGGTGGTGCCGTCGGACCGCAGCTCGAGCACCCGGGCCGAGTCGCGCTCGCTGACCAGCGCGTCGCCGTCGTCACCCGTCAGGACCACCGACCAGGGGGCCTCCAGGCCGGTGACCACGTCGGTGGTGTCACCGTCCAGCGCCACCTGACCGGCCGACAGGTCGGCGGGCGCGGTCGCACGCGCCGACGGCGAACCGCCGCGGTCGGACCCGTCCTGCTCCGCTCCGTCTCCGCTCGTGCAGGCGGTGAGGGCCAGTGCGGCGACGGCGGCGAGGCCGGCCACCGACCAGAGGCGGCGGCTGCGGGGCGTTCCGGCGGGTGTGTCCACGATGATCCTCCCGGGGTCGTGGGTCGATCACACACGCTGCGTTCGGGAAACCCCTGAGGGGGTCTGTCGGCACCTCCCGACGGTGCGCACGGCGGCCTACCGTCGTCGGCATGCAGATCGAACCGAAGCAGCCGACCGTCAAGAACCCGCCCGAGCAGTTCACCGGCGACGTGTACCTCGACGCCATCGCCTCGCCGAAGGAGCCCGGTCAGACGATGACCGTCGCCAAGGTCCGGTTCCTGCCCGGCGCCCGCACCGCGTGGCACTCGCACGCCAAGGGCCAGACCCTGCACGTCACCGAGGGCGTCGCGCGGATGGGCACCCGGGACGGCCGCGTCATCGAGGTGCAGGCTGGACAGACCGTCTACACGCCCGCCGGCGAGGAACACTGGCACGGCGCGACCCCCACCGACTACATGGAACACCTCGCGATGCTCGAGGCCGCCGACGACCCGGCGACGACCACCACCTGGCTCGAGCACGTGAGCGACGAGGAGTACACCGCATGACCACCATCGCCATCGTCGGGGCCGGCAAGGGCATCGGCCTCGCCGTCGCCGAGCGCTTCGCCCGTGAGGGCTTCGCCGTCGCCCTGATCTCCCGCAACCAGGACCGGCTGGACGGCCTCGCCGCGGAACTGCGTGAGCGCGGCCACACCGCCGCCGGGTTCGCCGCCGACGTCCGTGACGGGGACTCCCTGCGCACCGCACTCGAGCGCGCCACCGAGCAGCTCGGCCCCATCGAGGTGCTGCAGTACAGCCCGCTCCCCGCCAAGGAGTACATGCGCCCGGTGCTCGAGACCACGGCGGACGACCTGGTCGGCCCGATCGAGTTCTCGGTCTACGGCTCGGTCAACGCCGTCCGCCAGGTGCTGCCCGGCATGCGCGCGATCGGCCACGGCACGATCCTGTTCGTCAACGGCGGCAGCGCGGTCCGACCGGGCGCCCGCGTCACCGGCACCTCCGTCGCCTTCGCGGCCGAGAGCGCCTACGCGCAGCTGCTGCACGACGCCGTCCGCGACGAGGACGTCCACGTCGGCCAGCTCATCATCCCGTTCGGCATCGACGACGGGCAGCCCGAGCACTCCGGGGAGTCCATCGCCGACCGCCTGTGGGCGATCCACACGGAGCGCGGCGACTTCCGCACCTACGCGGAGGCGCTCCCCGAGCTCGCGTGAGCGCGGCGCTCGCCGCTTCGTGAGCAGGAATGGTCGGGTCCGGCACAGCGACCCGACCATGCCTGCTCACCATGTGACGGACGGGAGGCCCGTGGCGACGCCGCCACGGGCCTTCCGTCGCGTCAGTGCGCCCGTCGCACCGCCACCCGCCGCCGACCCCGCGAGGTCAGCCACGCCCCGGCCGTCACCACGAGGGGCAGGCCGACCGCGAGCAGGGCCAGTACCGGCCAGTCCGGCACGAACGGCATGTGGTTCACCCCGACCGGACTCTCGGTGAACCGCAGGGTCAGGGCGCGGATCGGCAGGAGTCCGAGGAGCGTCCCGATCACCGAGCCGACCGTGGCCAGGATCGCCGCCTGCCACGTCGACACCCCTCGGCGCAGGCGTGGTGCGGCACCGATGGCGTCGAGTACCTCGTCGTCCCGCCGGCCGTCGGACCGTGCGAGTCCGATCGCGACCGCCGTCGCACCGATCGTCACGGCCGCGGCCAGGGCGAGCACGATCGCCCGGATGATCGCCTCGTTGTCGGTGGGGCCGGCTTCGTACATGAACGACGGGCCGCTCCACCGTGCACGGTCGTCGCCGCCGAAGCTCTGCCACGCCGAGCTCAGTTCGTCCGCCTGTGCCGGGTCGAGGTCGTGGGGCAGCGTCGTGACGAGCATGCCGTCGACCACCGGGACGCCGTACCGCTCGGCGGTCGCCTTCGACATGAAGACGCCGACCTGGATCCGCGGGGTCTGCACGTCGAGCACGGCGGGGATCGAGACGCTGGCCGCCGGTCGGCTCCGCTCGGTGATGGGCTCGCTCTCCCACGTCCGGTCGTGGAAGGTGTCGACGCGGACCGCGCCGTCGTGGGCGTACTCCGGCCAGAGCGACACGGCCCGACCGCCCTCGAGCGCGCTCCGGACGGCGGCGGACGGCCGGTGCCCGGTGAGCACGGCGTAGTCGTCGACGGTCCCCGTCCAGATGTGCGGACTCGACGCGCTCGCCGTGTCCAGGTAGTACGAGCAGCTCGTCGTGTCGTTCGCCGGGCAGTCGTACGCGCTCCAGCGGTGCGGGATCGTGACGGTCGAGGGGGTGTCGCCCGGCTGCTCCTGCGTGACACCGAGCACCCGGATGCGGTCCTGGTCGAAGACCCCGGACACCACCTTCGCGGCGTGGGCCGTCAGCTCCGCGTCGTGGCGACCGGTACTGCCGCCGTCCTTCGTCTCGGTCTGCACCTCGGCCGTCGCGACCCCGACCGCCGTGGAGTACTCGTAGCCGCGGACGTACTGGGCCTGGGTCGACGCACTCCACGTGATCACGACCGACGCCACGAACACGACGCTCATCACGCTCGCCAGCACCGGCACCGTGCGGACCGGGTTGCGGCGGGCGTCGCGGGCGGCGAGCCGTGCGGACAGCCCCGCGCGGGAAGTGAGCCGGGTGACCAGGGCGAGCAGCCACGGCGAGCAGATGGCGATGCCGAGCTGCATCAGGCACGGCCCGATCGCGACCCCGGCACCGACGACGTAGGCCCACCGGTCGTGCTGCACCGGGCGGTCGTTGAGCATGAGCACCCCGACACCGCACGCCAGCGTCATCACGGCGCCGAGGACCACGAGCAGCGGTCCCCAGATGTGCCGACGACGGCGGGCCGGACGGCTGACGGGCACCGGACGGAGCGAGCCCCGCAGCGCCGCGAGCACGTTGATCCGGGTGGCGGACCGTGCGGCGACGAGCGCGGAGACGAGTCCGGCGAGCACCCCGGCGGCGGCGATCGACAGCAGCAGGAGCGGCGGCACGTGCAACCCGGGGAACGACACCACGTTGCCGTTGTCGACCAGCCGGAACGCGAGCACGCCGATCCCGGTGCCGGCGGCGACCCCGAGGACCGCGCCGACGAGCCCGAGCACCAGGCCCGACCCGGCGACGATCGTGCGGACGAACCGCTTGTCGCCGCCGACGCTCGTGACGATGGCGTACGAGCGGGTGTCCGCCCGGGTGCCGACCAGGAAAGCGGCCCCGGCGAGCAGGGCGACCTCGAACATCGCGAAGACGCCGAGCAACCCCATCGCCCCGAGGTACCAGCCGAGTGTCGAGCTCAGCTGCCCACCGGAGAGCCGGGCGTCGGGCGGGTCGAGCACGACCGGACGCGACTGCACGATGATGCCGTGCGCGTTGAGCTGCCGGATCTCCGACCACGTCGGGGCGTCCGACGGCAGGTACACGGTGACGTCGTCGAGCCCGACGTCGTCGGTGGTGTCGGTCGTCGAGAGCGTCGTGCCCCAGGGCAGGAACACCCCCTGCGTCCCCGGGTCCGTCCCCAGGTCGGTCATGGTCCCGGTGATCGTGAAGCGCTTGGTGACCGGGTCGGTCAGGTCCACCGTGTCGCCGATCTTCGCCCCGAGGCGTTCGAGCGTCGCCGGCGTGACCATGAGCTCGCTGCGCGTGGTCGGCCTGGAGCCGTCGAGCACGTGCCAGTGGCCCTCGAGCGACGGGTCCCAGACACTGCCCTCCACAGCGGTCAGTCCGACGGGGCCGTGCGCACCCTGCACCACGACGGGCGTGCCGCCGACCGGGATCGCCAGCGCGCCGTCGGGCACGTGCGCAAGGACGTTCGCGAACGGTGAGTCCTCGTCCGACTTGGTGACGGGGCTGTTCCGCTTCGAGTCGGTGAACTGCCACTGCACCGGGTCCTGCACCATGCCGGGCAGGTCCGGGCCGGACACCCGCATCTGCGCCGATGCCTGGCCGAGGTCGTGGTCGAGCTGCTCGGTCACCGTGGGCTGCGTCGACTGCACCACGACGGCGACGGCGGCGAACCCGGCGGTGGGGATCCCGATGAGCGCGATGATCAGTGCCGCGCGGCCCGCTTTCGCGAACGCCAGCCGACGCCCCAGACGGAGCGCCGGTCGGAGGGCGAACGGCGTCCGGCCGGTCCCGGCACGCCGACCCCGGTTCACGAGGCGGTCCGGTCCGTCAGCGCCGCCTCGACGCCCGAGTACACGGTCTCGTCGACCACCCGACCGTCGCGCAGGAACACGATCCGGTCCGCCCAGGCCGCGTGCCGGGCGTCGTGGGTCACCAGGAGGGCGCCGGCTCCGGCGTCGACGTGCCGACGGAGCATGCGGAGCACGACCTCGCCGGTCTGCGAGTCGAGGGCTCCGGTCGGCTCGTCGGCGAGCACGAGTCGACGCTCCCCGACCACGCCGCGGGCGATCGCGACGCGCTGCTGCTGGCCGCCGGACAGGTCGTCCGGGTAGGCGTCGGCGCGGTGCGACAGCTCGACGTTGTCCAGCGCGAGTTCCGCGGCGCGGCGGGCCTGCGAGGCCTTCCACCCGTCGAGCTCGAGCGGCAGTGCCACGTTCTCGACCGCGGTCAGCGAGGGGATCAGGTTGAAGTCCTGGAACACGAACCCGATGAGTCGGCGGCGCAGCGCTGCGAGCTCCTTGGCGGGACGGTCGGACACGAAGGCGCCGTCGATCAGCACCTCACCGCTCGTCGGCGGCAGCAGGGTGCCGGCGCAGGCGAGCAGCGTCGACTTGCCCGACCCCGAGGTGCCCATCACGGCCACCATCTCGCCGCGCTCGACCCGCAGGTCGATGCCGGCCAGGGCCGTGACGGCCTTCGCGCCGGAGCCGTAGTGCACGCTCACGGCGTCGAGCTGCAGGAGCGGTGCGGCGGTCACCGTGCGCTCCGCGCAGCGGAAGCGGAAGCGGAACCGGCAGCACCGGCAGCCCCGGTGGCGTCGGGCGTCGCGGGGTGCTCGTCCGGCCGGTACCGCGCGACACTCGACTCCACGTGGTCGAGCCAGCGCACCTCGGCCTCGGCCTGGAACACCATCGACTCGAGCACGAGCGACCACGCCAGGTCCGTCGACGGGTCGGTCGTCCGCTTCAGCCGCGTCAGGTCCTGCAGGTTCCGGATCGCGGCACCGCGCTGCACCTGCACCAGCCGGGCGACGTCGACCCCGGGCACGGTCACGGCGAGGGCGAACTTGATCGCCAGCTCGTCGCGGCCGCGCTTGGCCGGCACGGGCTCGCTGAACCAGCGCGCCACCTCGGCGCGACCCGCGTCCGTCGCCGTGTAGACGACGTGTCCGTCGTCGTCGGCGTCACCGCGGGCCACGAGGCCGTCGCGTTCCAGGCGGTCCAGGGTCGTGTAGACCTGGCCGATGTTCAGCGGCCAGCTCCCGCCGGTGCGGTGCTCGAACTCCCCCCGGAGTTGGTACCCGTAGCCGGGTCCCCCCACCAGCAGCGCGAGTACGCCCATCCGAACGCTCATGACACTTCCCCCGTCTCGGGCCACCGTGGCCATACTGAGTATGCACATACCCGGTATGCCTGCGCAAGCACGGATCTGGACAGGGCGGGAAACGGACGGGAGGCACGGTGCCAGCTGGCACCGCGCCTCCCGTCCGACCGGTCGTCGCGTTCGCGACCCGCCGTCGCATCCCGGGGTCAGTGACCCAGCTTCGCCAGCTCCTCGAACTCGTCGTCGGTCAGCTCGACGGTGGCACCCGCGAGGTTGTCCTCCAGGTGCGCGACGCTCGACGTGCCGGGGATCGGCAGCATCACCGGGGAGCGCTTGAGCAGCCAGGCGAGCGCGAGCTGCGCCGGGGTCGCACCCTTGCGCTCGGCGATCTCGGTGAGCGGCGAGTCCTCGCCGGTCAGGCCACCCGTGGCCAGGGGGAACCACGGGATGAAGCCGATGCCCTGCTCCTCGGACCAGTCGAGCAGCTCCTCGGCGTCACGCTTCTGCAGGTTGTAGAGGTTCTGCACGGAGACGATCGTGGCGATCTCCTGCGCGGCCTTGACCTCGTCGACGGAGACCTCGGACAGGCCGATGTGGCGGATCTTGCCCTCGTCCTGCAGCTTCTTCAGCTCGCCGACCTGGTCCTCGAGCGGGACCTTCGGGTCGATGCGGTGCAGCTGGAACAGGTCGATGCGTTCGAGGCCCAGGCGGCGGAGGCTCATCTCCGCCTCTTGCCGGAGGTACTCCGGGCGGCCGACGGGCGGCCAGACGTTCGGGCCGGTGCGGGTGAGGCCGGCCTTCGTGGCGATGACGACGTCGTCGCCGTAGGGGTGCAGGGCCTCCTTGAGGAGCTCCTCGGCGACGTAGGGGCCGTACGAGTCGGCGGTGTCGAAGAAGTTCACGCCGAGCTCGACGGCACGCTTGAGGACGCGGATCGCCTCGTCGTGGTCCTTCGGCGGTCCCCAGACGCCGGGGCCGGTGAGCTGCATGGTGCCGTAGCCGAGCCGGTTGACCTCGAGGTCGCCGCCGATGCGGAAGGTGCCGGAGGACGCGGCCGGACGGTTCGTGGTGTCAGTGCCTGTGGTCATGACCCCGGTCTACGCCCGGTGCGTTGCCGGTCCCTGAGTCGGTGTCCCCCGACCGCTCCCCGGGTTCGCAGGGTCTAGGGACGGGTGGGCCGCGGGTACGGGGTCTCGCCGCGTTCGAGTCCGCCGACGAGCTTGGTGAGCCGGTTCGTCCGCACCGTGGCGTTCGGGGCCGTCGTGATCCGGTGCAGGACGGCGTACCGGTTCGTGGCGTCGAGCTCGGCGAACAGTGCGGCGGCTGCGGGGGCGGCGTCGAGCGCGGCCTGCAGGTCCTCGGGCACCGTGGCCGTGGCGGATCCGGCGTAGGCGCGGTCCCACCGCCCGTCACCCTTGGCGCGCTCGATCTCGGCGTGCCCGCGCTCCCGCATCCGCCCCTCGGCGATGAGTGCCGCGACCAGGCCGAGGTTCCGCTGCGACCACAGCGAGGCCTTCCGGCGCGGGGTGAACCGCTGACGGTAGGTGGTGTCGTCGCGCCCGCGCCGCTGCCCGTCGATCCACCCGGAGCAGAGCGCCTCGTCGAGGGCGGTGTCGTAGGTCAGCGTCGTCGGTTCCGTGACGCCCTTCTTGACGAGGACGAGCCACACCCCGTCGGGTTCGTGCTCGTGGTCGTCGAGCCAGGCGCGCCACGCCGCGACGTCCGGCAGCACCAGGTCGACGATGTCCATGCGGTCATCGTAGGACCGGCCGGCCGCGGGCCGTGGGCCGTGGGTCGGTCGAGTTTCGCGCTGAGCGACAGTTCACGGGGTGCGGGACGCGTGAAGTGTCGCTGGGGCCGAAACCCGGACCGCGCGCACCGTGCCCGGGCCGACGTCAGACCCAGTGCGGCTGCGCGAGCACGCCCGCGGGGTCGGCCTGCTCGGCGATGCGGTGCAGACGTGCGGTGTTGTCCCCGAAGTACGCGGACGGGTCGGTGATCGATGCATCGCAGTAGTTCGCGTACGCCGCGTCGCCCCAGGCCGGTCGCATCGCCTTCCGGAACCCCCGCACGTACGCATCGAACGGCGCGGGATCCGCCCCGTCCGCGAACACCGCCGTGTACTGCACGGTCATCAGCGCCGACCGCCAGGGGAAGGCCGAGTCCCCTGCACCGACGTCCGCCACGGCGCCGCCGAGCGCATCGAGCGCCACCCCACCCTCGAGGTTGCCCGTCACGTCACCCGCCGCGGCCGCCTGGGCGACGAGCACGTCGATCTGCCGGTCGGTGAGCTTCGCCGATCCGATCGACGACGTCGCCGCCTCGGACACCCGCTGCGGCTTCCCCGCCAACGCGGACATCGCGGCGCCGTAGGTGAGCACCCGCCCGGTGTGGGCGAGCGGCTTCGCGCCGGTGGCAGCGATGAAACCGTCGACGGAGGTGTTGGCGCCGGTCTTCGATCCGGTCCACACGCCGGTCACGGTGACCGTCGGGGCGGAGTGACGACTGCCGTTCAGCAGCTTGAGCGTCGACCACAGCTCCCGGTCGGCGGTCGGCGCCCAGTCCTGCCAGGCACGCACCACGGCAGCGGCGGCCGACCACGCGAACGTGATCGTGAAGAGCAGGACGGGAGGCGCGGCGTGCGTCCGGAACGTCAGTGCGGTCACGACGCCGACGGTTCCACCGCCCCCACCGCGGCAGGCCCAGAACAGGTCGGGTTCGCGGGACGTCGACACCCGGTGCACGACCCCGTCCGGGGTGACGAGGGTTGCCCCGGTGAGCTGGTCGCAGGTCAGCCCGAAGGACCGGACGAGGACGCCGACTCCACCACCCAGGGTCAGTCCGCCGATGCCGACCGTCGGGCACGAGCCGGCGCCGATCGCCCGTCCGGCCTTCGCGAGCTCGGCGTACACGTCGCCGAGCCGGGCACCCGGGCCGATCGTGACGGTCCCGTCGTCGTGCAGGTCGATGCCGTCCAGGTCCTGCGTGCTGATGACCAGCGATCGCGGCACACCGGTGCCGGGCGCTCCGCCGGCCGACCACCCCGTGTACGAGTGCCCGCCGGCCCGGAGCGCCACCGGCGTCGAGGTGGTCCGGGCGAAGGCGAGGCCGGCCTGCACGTCCGCTGTGTCCGCCGCCCGGAGGATCCCCCGCGGGTCGGCGTCGTCGAAGCGCGGGTTCTCGAGCACACGGGCGTCGTCCCACCCCGCCGCGCCGGACCGCAGCACGGTGCCGGACACCGCGGCGGCCAGGGCATCCCACGAGTCCGGGCCGCGGTCCGGGGAGTCGCTCGGTGCAGGGTCCGGGGTCTGCGAGCGCGTCGGGGCGGCGCTCGGTGACCGGCTGGGCTCGGGCCCCGGCCTGCTGCAGGCGGCGAGGATGCCGGCGACACCGAGACCGACCCCGCCGGCGATGAGCGTACGGCGCGAGGTGGCGGTCGTCCGGTGGGAGCCTGCTGGTTCGGTCACCGGACCTGTCTACGCCGCACCGCTGCTGATCCGGGTCGCACTCGCCCAGTCGTGCACCCAGTCGGGCACGGTCAGGTCGCGGTCCGCGCCACCCGCGGCCTCGAGCAGGTCCGCGGTCGGCACCGTCCCGCCGGAACGCCGCAGGAACCGGGCCTGCACCACGGCGCGGGCCATCACGGCACCCTGTCGCACGAACGTCTGCTCCAGGTACACCGCACGGTCGTCGACCCCGAGCACGTGGGTGCGGAGCTCGAACCGCTGCCCGAGCGTCAGCGACCGCTTGTACGTGATCGTCTGCGCCGAGACGACGGGGTACCAGCCGTGCTCGGACAGCGCGGCCCAGTACCCGGAGCGGAGCATCAGGTCGAGCCGACCGAGGTCGAGCATCGACAGGTACTTGCCGTTGTTGACGTGCCGCAGGGGGTCGAGGTCGGTCGGGACCACCCGGAACGGCGTCCGCACCTCGTCCCAGAGCGACGCCCGGCGGCGCCCGCCGACCCGAGCGCGCAGACGGGTGCGCAGCTGCAGCAGGAGCAGTCGGAAGTACAGGTTCACGGGACGATCACACCAGTGCGCGGAGCAATCGTGCGAGCACCTTGGAGGAACCTCACGAAGCGCGCGGCCGTCCGCCGACACACCACCAGCCGCTCCCGACAATCGGCGGGCGGTGGGGTCGGGCGGTTCAGCCGGGGAAGCCGCCGCCGGCGCCCGTGATGCCAGGGTGCGCGGACTTGGCGAGCCCCTCGGTCCTGGAGTGCGCAGCTTCGGCTTCGGCCGCGGCGCGTGCGCTGTCACGCGGATCCGACAGGTCTTCGATCGCTTCGAGCGCCTGCCGCCGACGGCGGTTCTGCACCTCGAGCACGACGAGCAGGGTGCCGAGCACGACGACCACGGCGATGACGATCCAGATGACGACCATGACACTCCCCCGAGCCCGGGGCGTCTGCCCCGTCCCTCGCAGCGTAGTGGTGCGGAGGCGGGTACAGCCAGTGCCTCCCGCCGTCAGGGGGACCGGGAGTAGACCTGCAGCATGCAGACACGCAAGCTCGCAGACCTCGAGGTCGGCCCGATCGGCCTCGGAACCATGGGCATGAGCGCCTTCTACACGGGCGCCGGCACCGACGACGACGAGTCGATCCGCACCATCCACCGCGCGATCGACCTCGGCGTCACCCTGTTCGACACCGCCGAGGCGTACGGCCCCTACACGAACGAGGAACTCCTGCGCCGTGCGCTCGAGGGCCGTCGCGACGACGTCGTCATCGCGACCAAGTTCGGCCTGTACCACCACGAGGCCGGTGAGGAGACGCCGACGCAGCAGCGCGGGATCTCCAGCAAGCCCGAGTCCGTGCGCGAGGCCCTCGAGGGCTCGCTCCGTCGCCTGGGCACGGACCACATCGACCTCTACTACCAGCACCGCGTCGACCCGGCCGTCCCGATCGAGGACGTCATCGGGCAGCTCGCCGGCTTCGTGCAGGAGGGCAAGATCCGGCACATCGGACTGTCCGAGGCCGGTGCCGAGACCATCCGCAAGGCCCACGCCGTCCACCCGATCACCGCGCTGCAGAGCGAGTACTCGCTGTGGACGCGCGACCCCGAGGGCGACGTGCTCGACACCCTGCGCGAGCTCGGCATCGGCCTGGTGCCGTACTCGCCGCTCGGCCGCGGGTTCCTGACGGGTGCCATCACGAAGCCGTCCGACCTGGACTCCGACGACTTCCGCCTGGCGAACCCGCGCTTCCAGCAGGAGGCGTTCGAGCAGAACATGCGCATCGTCGACGCGGTCAAGGAGATCGCCACCGAGGCCGGCGCCACCCCGGCGCAGGTGTCGCTCGCCTGGCTGCTCGCCCAGGGCGACGACATCGTCCCGATCCCCGGCACGAAGCGGGTCTCCCGCCTCGAGGAGAACGTCGGCGCAGCCGACCTGACCCTCACGGCGGACCAGCTGTCGCGCCTGTCGGCGCTGCCGGTCCCGACCGGTGACCGCTACCCCGACATGTCGACCATCGGCCGGTAGACGCGACCGGATGACGGCCTGGAGGCCCGTGGCGGATCCGCCACGGGCCTCC
>NZ_MJGL01000088.1:0-405 GCF_001864855.1 Curtobacterium sp. MCBA15_005 | reverse complement strand
GTTCTTTTCTTCCAAGGATGATTGAGGCTTTGGAGTTTGCCTTCCTGTTGTAGCCTGCTGGTTTTGGAGGCCTGGACGGCGTCGTGGTGCTTTCTTCTGGGAAAAAGAACTCGCTTCGCTCAGACATCTTTTTCCCGGCAGAAAAGTGCCCCACCCCGTGCCTGACGGACTGTGGCGGATAGGTCTCTGTTCAGGCCGTTCCGCCAAGCATTACACGAACAGCGGTACAGGCGTCCTCCAGCTCCTCTTCACGAGGTTCGCGACCGTTGATGATGTCGCTGTACAGGCAGGATTCGGCCAGGCGCACCATGAAGTAGGACAGGCTGTTCACGTTCAGGGGTGGATTAATATGTCCGCCCGCAATCTGATCCCGAAGGGTGCGGGTGTTGGCCTCAACAGTACGGC
>NZ_MJGL01000087.1:0-288 GCF_001864855.1 Curtobacterium sp. MCBA15_005 | reverse complement strand
GGTCAATAACAGACGAGGTGATGTTGGATGAGGTTAGAAGTGCGCCTTGGCTGGAAGGTTACGAGTTTTCGTCTGACAACTACCCTACATTGCATCATCAAACTCCCAGCTATCAAAGGACGTCGCCCATCAATCTGGTGATTGTCCTGGAAGAAAGCCTGGGCGCAACATTTGTGGAATCCCTCGGGGGCAGGCCGGTTACGCCCAGATTGGAAGCATTGAAAAATGACGGGTGGTGGTTTGAGAGCCTTTATGCCACAGGAACGCGCTCTGTTCGCGGAATTGAGG
>NZ_MJGL01000086.1:0-290 GCF_001864855.1 Curtobacterium sp. MCBA15_005 | reverse complement strand
GGATTTGGTGGGACCTCCACCAAAAGCTGCAGTTACGGATTCAACCACAATGGATGCAAATTCCCTGAAAGCGTTCCTCACCATCGTCGACCAGGAGTCGTTCTCCGAGGCGGCAGAACTGCTACACCTAACGCAGCCCGCAATCAGCAAGCGGCTGGCTGCTTTGGAGAACCAACTGGGAACGAAGCTGATCGACCGGAGCAATAGACAGGTCCGATTGACGGACGCAGGGGCACGCCTTCTACCCCATGCCCGGCGAATTCTGGATGAAGTGCACAATGCCCGACAGG
>NZ_MJGL01000085.1:0-282 GCF_001864855.1 Curtobacterium sp. MCBA15_005 | reverse complement strand
TCGTTGCGCTTGGTCCTCCTTCGCAGGCTCGGGGATGCTGTGGTGACGGATGCGGTGGATAGGCGAGAACTGGATGCCACGCTTCGGGGCTTTTGTAGAGAAGTCTGAACAGGTATTGATCTGGGATAAAGACAGGGAATGACGGTGAACAACGAAGGACTCAATAGTCATGACGGTGGTGGTTTGTTTCCGCGACTCCAGGAGCGTTATGGGTTGAGGGCCGATCCGTTGGATATGGAAACACCCTTCTTTCCGGATGCCTCCCGCCACCATGCCCTGGAA
>NZ_MJGL01000084.1:0-239 GCF_001864855.1 Curtobacterium sp. MCBA15_005 | reverse complement strand
GGTTATCGAGGGGCTGGTTCATGAAGCCTCACAACGCTGGGATGTGCGGGACGCGCGGATTATTCATCGGGTGGGATCGCTGGCATTGTCTGATCAGATTGTGTTTGTGGGGGTGTGCAGTGCCCATCGCGGTGATGCATTTGCGGCCTGTGAGTTCATCATGGATGCGCTGAAGACGTCGGCGCCGTTCTGGAAGAAGGAGATCACGGGCGACACGGAGCACTGGGTTGAGCAGAAGC
>NZ_MJGL01000083.1:0-219 GCF_001864855.1 Curtobacterium sp. MCBA15_005 | reverse complement strand
ACGAGGGATTAAATGGTGTGGAATCCCCATGGCACATGACTACACTGAATCACACGACTGACTCTACGATCACAGCAACAGGAAGGAGTATCCGGAATGGCCCAGAAAACCCGAATTGCGGTGACCCCCGGTGATGGCATCGGTCCTGAAGTGGTTGCCGAGGCGGTACACTGCCTGGAGACCCTGCGCAAACGACACGATTTGCCGATGGAGTGGACA
>NZ_MJGL01000082.1:0-252 GCF_001864855.1 Curtobacterium sp. MCBA15_005 | reverse complement strand
TGGAAATGGATTCCAGTTGAAAGTCGGCGCGGGTGTTGGCGGCTCGAAACAGGCGATGGAGCCAGAAGCTGTCAAACGTCCAGGCATCGCAGAATACCTGCCCCGAGAGCAGCTGGTTCAGGTGTGCCGCAACCTCCGACACGGGTGTACCCTCCGTTTCCAGGGTTTCCCGGGTGATTCCGTGAACCTGCTCGGCGCTTTCTGACCAGTCCTGCCAAAGTACATGGGGTTGTATCAGCCAACTGTGCAAGG
>NZ_MJGL01000081.1:0-226 GCF_001864855.1 Curtobacterium sp. MCBA15_005 | reverse complement strand
CTCACCTTTTCGCCCTTTAACTGGTGGTGGCTGGGGCCGTTGTCGGTCGCGTTGATACTGTTTTGCTGCCTGCCGCTCGCCCCGCAAAAGCTGTTTCGGGCTGGCTGGCTGGTCGGATTGGGGCTGTTCGGTACGGGCGCAAGCTGGGTCTACATCAGTATCAGTGAACACGGCAACACGTCTGTTCCGCTGGCTTTCGTCCTGACGGTTATTTTTGTGGCGGGGC
>NZ_MJGL01000080.1:0-304 GCF_001864855.1 Curtobacterium sp. MCBA15_005 | reverse complement strand
CACTGGACCTGTTACATGATGCTTCTATTTCCCTGTTTGCCATCGACGAAGCCCACTGCGTGTCCCAGTGGGGGCACGATTTCCGCTCCGACTACCTGGAGCTAAGCCGGCTGGCCCATGAATTCCCGGGCGTACCCCGCATAGCCCTCACCGCCACCGCGGACGAGCGCACCCGCAAGGAGATCGCTGAACGGCTGTCCCTGACCGAAGCCCGACACTTTATTAGTGGTTTTGATCGCCCGAATATTCAGTACAGAATTGCTCCGAAAACCAATGCAAACAAACAACTACTGGATTTTATTAA
>NZ_MJGL01000079.1:0-330 GCF_001864855.1 Curtobacterium sp. MCBA15_005 | reverse complement strand
GCGAATACCGGCGCCCCGATCCCCGCGGGCGAAGCAATCATGCTCCTCTGTCACCATCTCCCGCAGCTCATCGATCTGTTCTTCAGTGGCGTGCTGAACGGCAAGCTCTGTGATGGCACGTTCGACCAAACGCCTTGCGTAGAGAATCTGGCGGGCTTCCTCCACGCTTGGGCTGGCCACCATTGCGCCCCGGTTGGGGCGAATGGAAACGACACCCTCATGTGCCAGCTGTGACAGCTCCCGCCGGATAATCGTGCGGCTGACTCCAAAAATTTCTCCCAACGCCTCTTCGCTCAATTTCGTTCCCGGGGCCAGGCGATGCTCAAGAAT
>NZ_MJGL01000078.1:0-165368 GCF_001864855.1 Curtobacterium sp. MCBA15_005 | reverse complement strand
GACCTCTTCTGCTCACGAAGCGTGCCGCGCCCGCGCCCGCGCCCCCGCGCCCGCTACCCGATCAGGCTCGGGCGCAGGTCGCGCAGCGTGCGGGAACGGGTCTGCCGCGCCGTGACCACGAAGGACACCAGGAGCGCCCCGAGCAGCCAGCAGAGCAGCACGCCCGCGTCGGACCACGCGGCGCCGAGGTTCCCGCCGTACATCGTCTGCCGGATCGCGTCGACCGAGTACGTCATCGGCAACGCGAAGTGCAGCGCCGCCAACGGCCCCGGCAGCGTCTGCCACGGGAACGTGCCACCGGCGGTGACGAGCTGCACGAGCATGAGCACCAGGCCGAGGAACTGCCCGACCGATCCGAGCAGCACGTTGAGCGCCATGATGATCGCCGCGAAGGTCGCCGAGGCCAGCACCATGATCCCGATCGTGCCGCCGACGTGCACGACGTTCAGGTCGAGGGCGAAGCGCACGATGAAGAACAGCGCCACCATCTGCACCAGGCCGAGGAGCGCCGGGGTCAGCCAGCCGCCGAACACCACCGCGAGGGGCTTCCGCACCGCCGTGATCGCACGCTTGGAGATCGGCTTGAGGATGAGGAACAGCGCGTACATGCCGATCCAGGCCGCGAGCGAGATGAAGAACGGCGCGAGACCGGCACCGTAGTTCGACGCGGCGGCGACGTTGTCGTCCCCGACCTTGACCGGGTCGGAGATGACCGAGGCCTGCGACTCACGCTCCGAGGCGTTCGACGCCGGGATCTTCGTGCGGCCCTCGTCGAGCGACGACGCGAGCTTCGACGACCCGGTCGTGAGCTCGTCCAGCCCCGACGCGAGTGATGACGCGCCCTGGTCGGCGGTCTTCGCACCGGTCGCGAGCTGCGACGCACCGGATGACAGCGTCGGAGCGGCCGAGGCCAGCTTCGACGTGCCGTCCGCCACCTGGGCGGCCCCCGATGCGAGCGTGGATGCCCCGTTCGCCGCCGAGGAGATGCCGGACGCGAGCGTCGGCGCCGCGGAGGCGAGCGACGACGTGCCGGCCGCGACCTGTGCGGAGCCGTCACGGAGCTTGTCCACCGAGGACTTCGTCGTTTCGTAGGTGCTCTTCGCGGAGGCACCGGCGGTGTTGACCCGGGCGACGGCGTCGGTGACGGTCGACTGCAGGGCAGCCTGCTGTTCCTCGGTGAGCTCGACACCCTCGGGCAGGTTGTCGGTGATGCCCGAGATCACGGTCTCGGCGTCGAGGGGGCGGAGCGAATCGACGTCGGCGCTGTACGAGTCGACCGTGTCGGCGAGCTGCTTGTTGCCGGCCGCGACCTGCTGCGCCCCGCTGTTCAACTGCTGCGTCTGCGACGGCAGCGCCGCCGTCTGCTGCTGCGCGCTGGCCAGCCCGGACGCCAGGGTCGACGCCCCCGACGCCACCTGCTGCGCCCCGCTGTTCAGCTGCTGGGTCTGCGACGGCAGGTCGGCCGTGCCGGACGCGAGCTCCGCCGCGCCGGACGACAGCTTGCCGGTGCCGTCGGCGAGCTGGTGTGCGCCCGAGTCCGCCTTGGCGGTTCCGGACGCGAGTTCATCGGCCCCGTCGACGGCGTCGCCGAGGTTGTCCCGCACGTCGGCGAGCCCGACGAGCAGGGTCTTCGCCGCCTGCTTGCCGACGCGCTCGGCGACGGCGGTGCGCATGGTCTTGCCCGCCTGCTCGGCGATGGTCGAGGCCAGGTACGAGTTCGTGTCGGCCGTCGTCATGACGAGCTTCGCCTGCGTCGGGTCGTCGGACTGCGCGGACACCAGGTGCTCGGAGAAGTCGTGCGGGATGGTGACGACGAAGTCGTAGGTGCCGTTCCGGACGCCGGAGCGGGCATCGGCGGCGCTCGTCTTCGTCCACTTGAAGTCGGCGCCGTCGATGGCCTCCTTCGTGACGTCCTTGCCGTAGTCGACGTGCTCGCCGTCCAGCGTGGCGCCGGCGTCGAGGTTCACGATCGCGGCGGGGATCTGGTCGAGCTTCGCGTAGGGGTCGCGGTTCGCCCACAGGTAGGCGCCGCCGTACAGCAGCGGCACGATCATCAGCGCGATGAACGCCAGGCGTGCGAGCGGGGTCGCGGTGAGCCGCGCGAGTTCTGCGCGGACGAGCGAGGTGGTGGTCACTTCTGTGCCTCCGTCGGGACGGTTGCGGATGCTTCGGTGACGGAAGGAGCGGCCGGGAGGCCCGGCTCGGTTCCGTCGGTTCGGGCCACGTCCTCGGGGTCCTCGGTCTGGGGCGTCATGTGCGTCGCGACGTCGTCGTGCGTGTCGATCGTGTCGAGCAGGTGCTCGACGGTCGTGGCGGCGGCCTTCGAGGTCACGAGGACCACGGTCACGCCCCGTCGTGCGACGTCGCGGACCACCTGGAACCAGTCCTCGACGGCGCCGCCGTGCCGCTCGGGCGAGGTGATCACGATGCCGGTCACACCGTCGCGGAGCAGGGCGAGTTCGACGAGCAGTCGGATGCGCACGGCGGTCGGCACCCGCTGCACGGCGGTGTCGACGTAGTCCCGCAGTCCGAGCTCGTCGAGCACGGTGTCGACGTGCTCGCGGTTCGGGCGCTGCCCGGCGAACGCGAGCTCCTCGCGCACGATCTGCTTGAGGGTCATGACGGGGAAGGGCTCGGCGACCCCGGGGGTGTCGACCAGGGCGAACGCGCGCCGGACGGCTGCCGGGTCCTCGTGGCCGTCGAGCAGCAGGCGGCCGGAGTCGGGCTGCATGCGGCCACCGGCGACGAGTGACGCGAGCACGGGTGCCTGCTCGGTCTCGACGGCGAGGACCCCCGGGCGTCCGGGGGCGGCGACGGCGGAGACGACGGGCAGGGGTGCGCCGGGCTCCTCGCCGATGCTGACGTGGTCGAGTTCGAGCGTCATGCGTGGTCCTTCGGGGCAGAGGCGGGGGCGGGAGCGGGAGCAGCGGGTTCGGAGAGCAGCGCGGTGCGCCAGTCGATGCCGGCCATGCCCAGCGCGGACACCACCACCATGCGCCGTCCGTCCTCGTCGCTCGTGCCGGAATGGGTGGCCTCGTCGAGGACGGCGATGCACGCACCCTCGACCAGACGGCCGAGGGTCTCGGGGTCGACGTCGTCCCGCATGGCGCCGTCGGCGATCCCGAGCGCGCACGCCTGGCGCACCTGCGAGCGCAACGGGGCGAACACCTCGGCGACGGGTTCGGCGAAGGGGCTGCGCACGGCGACCCGGGCCATCGAGCGGACGTGCGACACCTCGCTCCAGAGCGTCACGGCGATGGCGGCGAGGCGTGCAGCCGGCGGGAGCTCCTGCAGGTCCGAGGTGGTGGGCATGGCGGCGGCGATCCGGGCGGCGCCGGCGGTCACGACCTCGCGCACCAGGTCGTCGCGCGAGGGGAAGTGTCCGTACACCGCACGACGCGAGAGGCCGGCGGAGGCGGCGATCGTCTCGATCGAGGCATCCGGGTCCTGCTGCAGGCAGGTCTTCGCCGCGTCGAGGAGGGCTGCCCGGTTCTCCGTGGCGTCGCGGCGGGGCGCGCGGGAGGGCTGCTCGGTGGTGGTCACACACCCCATCGTAATAACGTGCACACAGGTGTGCAACTTAACAGGTTCCGTCCCCCGGACGAGGGGGAGTCCCCCAAAGAGCGGACTGTCCAGCCTGAGAACGAACGCATAGCTTCACAGGAATCTCATGCGAACCACGGACTGAGCCTGGAGTGCCCTCTTTGAACCGTGCAACACCGATTCCCGACCCGAACCCAACACCCCATCGCTTCACCCGCGTCCTGACCGCCGGCATCGCCGTCGCGGCACTCGCGTGTGGCGGTCTCGCAGTCGGGGGCGCGGCCTCCGCAGCTCCGGCCGGGATCTCGGTGGCCGACCTCAAGCTCTCCGCCCCGCTCCGTGACGCCAAGCCGACGAAGACCGTCGCCGCGTTCGTGCGCACCACCGGCCAGGGTGCCCTCGAAGTGGACGCCAAGGCGAAGGGCGGGGACCTGACGAAGTCGCGGACCCAGTCCTCCGCAGCCAAGAACCGCGTCGAGGCGATCCAGTCGACCGTCGCCGCGGTGCGGTCGGCCGTCAAGCGCGCCGACGCCCAGGCGGCCGAGCTCTACTCGACCGAGTACACCGTCCCGGGAGTCGCGGTCGTCGCCGACGTCGACGCGTTCCGGCAGATCGCGGAGCGCTCCGACGTCGAGAGCATCATCCCGCTCACGCCGAAGAAGATCGTCGAGCCGACGGTCAACGAGAACGCCGACGCCGCTCCCTCGGGCGTCGACCCGAGCCTGGTGCGCCCCGGTGCTGACGGCGTCACGCCGAAGAACGCCGCGAGCGACGTCTACACGCGCTCGCTCGACGCCTGGCAGCAGACCGGCCACACCGGCAAGGACGTCAACGTCGCCGTCCTCGACACCGGTCTCGACTACACGCAGGCCGACTTCGGCGGCCCCGGCACCACCGAGGCGTACCAGCAGGCCCTGGCCAACGCGAGCGGCGGCGCCCCGGACCCCAGCCTGTACGACGCGTCGAAGTTCCTCGGCGGGTACGACTTCGCCGGTGCGACCTACAACGCCGACCCGACGGACCCGAACACCTACGACCCGGTGCCGGCTCCCGACGACAACCCGATCGACGGCAAGGGCGGCGACCACGGCACCCACGTGTCCGGGTCGATCGCCGGCTACGGCCTGACCGCCGACAAGCAGCGGTTCGACGGCGACTACACCAAGCTCACGACGCAGCAGGTGCAGGACATGTGGATCGGCCCGGGCACCGCGCCCGAGGCCGGCCTGTACGCCCTGAAGGTCTTCGGCGACAACGGTGGCTCGACCGACGTCACCGGTGCCGCGCTCGACTGGGTGGGCCAGGCGCTCACCCAGGGCAAGGACATCAACGTCCTGAACCTGTCGCTCGGCTCCGACTACGGCGCACCGGACGACCCCGACAACGCCAAGATCGACGCACTGACCGCTCGCGGCGTGCTCCCCGTGATCGCCTCGGGCAACGCCGACGACTTCACCGACATCGGTGGTTCGCCGGGCAACGCCGAGGGTGCGCTCACCGTCGCCGCGAGCGCCACCGGCCAGTCGCTCTACGACGGCGTCCAGGTCACCGCGCCGGCCGACGTCGCGAAGACCTACCGCTCGCAGTACTCGTCCAACTTCAAGGGCACCCTGCCCGTCGAGGGCGACGTCGTCGTCCCGACCACGAACATCGACGGCTGCGCAGCGTTCAGCCCCGCTGACGCCGCGGAGATCGCGGGCAAGGTCGTCTGGCTGAAGTGGACGGACGCCGCGCTCGAGTGCGGTTCCGCCGTGCGCTTCAACAACGTCGAGGCTGCCGGCGGCGTCGGTGTCCTGCTGGCGGGCACGCTCGACACGTTCGAATCCGGCATCGGTGGCAACGCGACCATCCCGGGTGCCGAGCTGACCGCGAAGAGCGTGGCGAGCCTCCAGGCCACCGCGAAGGCGGGGACCCTGCACGTGCGCTTCGCGGACGAGCTCAAGGGGTTCGAGGTCGCCATCGAGGCGGACGCCGTGAACACGCTCGCGTCGTTCACCAGCCGTGGCGTGCACGGGTCGTTCGCCGACATCGTCAAGCCGGACATCGCCGGCCCCGGGGTCAACGTGATCTCGGCGGCCAACGGCACCGGTGACGGCCGCATGTCGATGAGCGGCACCTCGATGGCCACGCCGGACGTCGCGGGCATCGCGGCGCTGACGTTCCAGTCGCACCCGACCTGGTCCGCCCCGCAGGTGAAGGCGGCGCTGATGAACACGGCGACGCACGACGTCAAGGACGGCGACGGCACCGCGACCCTGCTCCGCCAGGGCGCCGGCCGCGTCGACGCGCTGCAGGCCGTCACGGCGGACACCACGGTCCGCAGCGTCGAGAACGGCCAGCTCGTCACCGCCTCGTTCGGTGTCGTGGAGGTCGCCGAGAAGACCACCGAGACCCGGTCCCTGCTCGTCGAGAACACCAGCTCGACCGCGCACACCTACGACGTGGCCTACCAGCCTCGGGTGTCCCAGCCGGGTGTGGCGTTCTCGCTCAGCACCAAGCGCGTCACGGTCCAGCCGGGCCGGGGTGCCGTCGTGGACCTGACGTTCACGATCGCCGACCCGACGGCCCTCCGCCGGGTCATCGACCCCACCCAGGAGTCGGTCCAGAAGGGGTACCAGCGCGAGTTCGTCGCGGCGGCCACCGGGCTCGTCACCTTCACCCCGACCGACACCACGACCGATCCGCTGCGGGTCGGCACGTACGTCGCGCCGAAGCCCGTGAGCTCCGTCCGCGGCGCGGGCATCACGTACACCGGCTCCCAGAAGACCGCCGACCTGCCGCTTCGTGGCCGGGTGGTCGACCAGGGGACGGCGACGACGGGGTACCACGCGGCGGTCGCGCCGTTCGTGCTCGGCGGGACGGACCCCCAGGAGACGTTCGCGGAGGGTTCGGCGTCACAGTCGCTCCGTGCAGCGGACGTCCGGGCCTACGGGGCGAGCTTCGACAAGGCCTCCGGCACGCTGGCGTTCGGCATCCAGACCGCGGGACCCGACGCCAACCCCGGCGCCGTGACCAACGTCGAGGTGCTGATCGACACGGACCGCGACGGTGAGCCGGACTACCTGGTCTACGACGCGAAGTCGGCGACCATCGACGCCACCCTCGCCACGACGGTGGACCTCGCGACCGGCAAGACCGTGGACGCGCAGCCCCTCAACGGCGGTGCGCCCGGCCAGGACGTCAACACCTTCGACAGCACGGTGAAGGTGCTGACGGTGGATGCCGCGCTGATCGGTGCGACGTCGACGTTCACGTACTCGGTCCTGACCGAGTCGGCCTACGCTCCGGCCGCGGCCACGAGCGGTTCGTCGATCGTGGACGAGACCACCGCGGTGGCCTTCAACCCGGCGAAGCCGCCCCTGGCCTTCGCACAGGGCTCGTCGACGGGTGTCGTCTTCGCCGACCGGGGCTCGCTCCAGGTCACCCGGTCGCCCGGTGTCGCGAGTGCCCGGGTCCTGCTGCTCCACCTCGGCAACGCGGTCGGCAGCCAGGCACAGAGTGTCGCCGCGACCTGGGTGGCTCCGACCCTGCAGCTCCAGAAGGGCAGCGGGGTGTCGATCGCCGGCACGCCGAAGGTCGGGTCGAAGCTCAAGGCGGGCCACGGCAAGTGGGACGGCACGGGCGTCACCTACTCGTACCGGTGGCTGCGCGACGGCAAGGCCGTGACGAACGCCACGGGTTCGTCGTACACGCTCGGCTCCGCGGACGCGGGGCACCGGATCTCGGTGACGGTCGTCGCGAAGGCGACGGGCTACCAGGACGGCACGGCGACGTCGACGCCGACCGCCAAGGTGGCGCGCTGATCCGCCGTTCGACACGGTGACCAGGAGGTGCCGGGCCCGGATCGGGCTCGGCACCTCTTGTTCGTGCAGGAGTCACGTCTCGCCGGTGCGTGTACAGGACAGGTAGTTAGACAAACTAGTTACGTGGTGCCAGTGTTGCTCCCATGCAGAACACGCTGAACCAGCTCCGGTCCAACCCGGTCGAGTGGCGCCGTCGTGGACTCACTCCGCCGGACGTCATCCAGGCCATGATCGAGCAGCGCCTGGCCGAGCCCGGGCACTCCCAGCCCGTCGGTGACCCGTCGTACCAGGACTTCTTCCGGAGCTGATCCGGGGTCGGCCGGGTGATCCGGGATGCACCGACCGACAGACGGGAGGCGCGGTGCCAGCTGGCACCGCGCCTCCCGTCTGTACGTCGGTGGCGTCTCGGACGTCACTTGCCGATCTTGCCGTCGGCCGCGTCCTCGGCCTTGCCGATCTGGTCGCCGTGCCCGCCGCCGGTCGCCTTGTCGGCCGCGTCACCCGCCTTGTCGAGGCCGGCGTCCGTGGCCTTCTCGCCCTTGTCGCTGTCGGCGAAGTCCTTCGCCTTGTCTCCGATGCCGCTCATGTCGTGCTCCTTCCCTGGTGGATCTGGACGGGTCCGACCGTGCTCCGACCGATCCGGACGGACACCCAGGTGCGCCGGATGTGGACAAGGGGCCCACCGTCCACAGGGCGTCACGGCGGGTGACGCGCAGGTGACCAGCCGATAGACTCGGGTGGACCACCGGCCCGGACGGCCGTGTGCGGTCCTCCGCCAACGTGAGGAGAACCAGATGCCCGCAGCAGTCATCATCGGCGCCCAGTGGGGCGACGAGGGCAAGGGGAAGGCCACCGACCTCCTCGGCTCCCGCATCGACTACGTCGTGAAGTTCAACGGCGGCAACAACGCCGGCCACACCGTCGTCGTCGGCGGCGAGAAGTACGCGCTGCACCTGCTGCCCTCCGGCATCCTGACGCCCGGCGTGACCCCGATCATCGGCAACGGCGTCGTCGTCGACCTCGAGGTGCTGTTCCAGGAGCTCGACGCCCTGCGCGCTCGCGGCGTCGACGTCTCGAAGCTGCTCGTGTCGGCCAACGCCCACGTCATCACGCACTACCACCGCACCGTCGACAAGGTGACCGAGCGGTTCCTGGGCAAGCGCCAGATCGGCACCACCGGTCGCGGCATCGGCCCGACCTACGCCGACAAGATCAACCGCGTCGGCATCCGGATCCAGGACATCTTCGACGAGAACATCCTGCGCCAGAAGGTCGAGGCAGCGCTGGACCAGAAGAACCACCTGCTCGTCAAGGTCTTCAACCGCCGCGCGATCGACCCCGAAGAAGTCGTCGAGTCGCTGCTCTCGTTCGCCGAGCGCCTGCGCCCGATGGTCGCCGACACCGCCCTCGAGATCCACCGTGCCCTGGAGCGTGGCGAGACCGTCCTGTTCGAAGCCGGCCAGGCCACGATGCTCGACGTCGACCACGGCACCTACCCGTTCGTCACCTCGTCGTCCGCGACCGCCGGTGGCGCCGCGACCGGTTCCGGCATCGGCCCGGGCAAGCTCGAGCGGATCATCGGCATCGTCAAGGCGTACACGACCCGCGTCGGCGCCGGTCCGTTCCCGACCGAGCTGTTCGACGAGTCGGGCGAGTTCCTGCGCGCCAACGGCTTCGAGTTCGGCACCACCACCGGCCGCCCGCGCCGCTGTGGCTGGTACGACGCCCCGATCGCCCGCTACACGGCACGCATCAACGGCGTGACCGACTTCGTGCTCACCAAGCTCGACGTCCTGACCGGGCTCGAGACGATCCCGGTGTGCGTCGCGTACGAGGTCGACGGCGTCCGTGTCGACGAGGTCCCGGTCAACCAGTCCGACTTCCACCACGCGAAGCCGGTGTACCAGGAGTTCCCCGGCTGGACCGAGGACATCACCGGAGCCCGCACCTTCGACGACCTGCCGAAGAACGCACAGGACTACGTCCTGGCGATCGAGGCGATGTCCGGCGCACGGATCTCCGCGATCGGTGTCGGCCCCGGCCGTGACGCCATCGTCGTGCGGCACGACCTGCTCGGCGACGACGAGCGTGCCGACCAGCGCGCCGGCGAACGCACCGACGCAGCGTGACGATGCGGATCCTGTTCGTCTGCAGCGGCAACATCTGCCGGTCCCCGCTCGGCGCGCAGGTCCTGACGGCACGGCTCGGCCCGGACGCTCCGGCGTTCGTGGTCGAGTCGGCCGGCACGATCGCCGACGACGGTGCCCCGATGGACGCCGCCGCGGCCGAGCAGTCCGTCCGGCTCGGCGGCGACCCCTCGGCCCACCGGTCGCGGTACCTGACGGCCGAGATCGTCGAGCGCGCCGACCTGGTGCTGACCGCCGAGCGATCGCACCGTGCAGCCGCCGTCTCCCTGGCACCCCGGGCGTCCAAGCGGACCTTCACGATCAAGCAGTTCGCGCGGGTGCTCGCCGGCCTCGAGCCCGGTGACCTGGCCGACGTGACGACCCCGCAGCAGCTCGTGGAACGCGTCGCCCGGCTGCGCGGCACCGTCCCGCCGCCCGCCGACCCGGCCGACGACGACGTGGACGACCCCTACCGTCGCTCGACGGCGACCCACCAGCGCGTCGCCGACGAGCTCGACGTGGCGCTGACGGGCATCGCGGACGCGTTGCGCGCCGTGGTCTGACCACTGACGGACAGGCGGCCCGGTGTCAGCTGGCACCGGGCCTGGCGTCCGTCCGGGCGCGAGTGCGCCGCTCGGGACGCCGGTGTCTTCCCCCGACGCCGCCGAGCGCATGAGACGCCTCCGAATACCGCGGCGTCTCGAGCACGACAGGGCGTCGAGCGATGACGACGGCGTGTTCATCCCCCAGGCGAAACCAGGGCCCCCGCGGCTCTTGCATCCTTCGATGGAACTCCCGCAGGTGCATCCCGAAGCCGGTCGTCCCCGAGCGCGCTGGTTCCTAGCGTCGTGTACATGACGAACACCACCGAAGTCCGGCCCGCCGCCGGCACCGCAGCCCGCGACCGAGGGGGTGTCCGCGGCCTCATCGCCCGGCACCCGCTCGTGTCCTTCTTCACCATGGCACTCGGCCTGAGCTGGCTCGCTTGGGTGCCGTACATCCTGTCGCCGCACGGCATGGGCGTGTGGGACATCCACTTCCCCGAGGTCCTGGGCAGCGCTCAGTTCACGGGCGTCCTGCCCGGGGCGCTCCTCGGCCCGCTGGGCAGCGCGTTCATCGTCACCGCGGTCGCCGACGGTCGCGCGGGGCTCCGGCGCTGGGTCGGACGGCTGTTCCGCTGGCGGGTCGCCTGGTACTGGTACGCGCTGGCGCTCGTCGTCGTGCCGGCCCTGATCGTCGTGTCCGCGCTGCCGTTCGCCGGTGGTGACGTGCGGGCCCCCTCGGCCCTGGCCTTCGCCATGCTCGTGCCCGGACTGGTCATCCAGCTGTTCTCGACCGGCCTGAGCGAGGAGCCCGGCTGGCGCGACTTCGCCCTGCCCCGCCTGCAGCACCGCTTCGGGGGCCTGGGCGCCGCCGCGATCCTCGGCCCGATCTGGGCGCTCTGGCACATGCCGCTGTACTTCAGCGACTGGGGCGGCTGGCCGAACGCGCACTGGAGCGAGCCCGTCGTGTTCGCCCTGTTCACCATCACCTTCAACGTCGTGATGATCCAGGTCTTCAACAAGACCCGCGAGAGCCTGCCCCTGGCCCTGCTGCTGCACGTCGGCGTGAACAACACGATCTCGACGCTCTTCCCCGAGATGTACCCGAGCATGACCGCCGGCACGCTGATGATCGGCCTGACCATCATGTCGACGATCGCCGCCGCGGTGCTCCTCGTCGCGACCCGTGGCCGCCTGGGCTACGACCCCGCCCGACGCGCCCTGCCCCTCGACGCACCGGTCCCCACCCCCGCCCGCCTCGTAGGATCCAACGATGGCACCCGCTGAGCACGACGCGCTGCGCGCACCGGCCGAGCCGGCAGCACAGCGCGCCCGCCGCGTCGACGTCTTCGTCGCCCTCGGCACGGCCGTCGTCGCCCTCGGGCTGCTGCTCGGCCTGCCGCCCCTGGACGCCCTCGAGCCCGACGGTGCCGCCCTGGCGCTGCGGGCGCCCGCACCGTTCACCCTGGCCTGGAGCGTCCTGGCCCTCGGCCTGCTGGCCCAGTCGGCCGCCCTGCTCGCCGCCCGTCGGGCACCGCGCACCGTGCTGATCGTGGTCGCCGCCCTGCCGGTGGTGGTCGCGGCGCTCGCCCCGGAGTCGTTCGACGTGTTCGGCCTCACCGCACTGCCCGTGGTCGTCGCCGTCGTCCTCGCCGCACTCCGTGTCCCGCTGGCCCGCCTGTGGCCGACGCTCCTGGTCGCCGGGGCGCTCGTCGCCGCCGGCAGCGCGGTGCTGTCCGCCGTCGCCGGTGGTGCGTTCCGCGGTGACTTCTCGACGGGCCTGGCCGGCTCGCTCGGGCAGGGCGTGCTGCAGGCGATCGGTGCCGTCGGCCTGCCCCTGCTGGTCACCCTGCTGGTGCAGTCCCGCCGCGAGGTCCGCGTCGCCCGCACCGCCGAGGCCAGCGCCGTGAACCGTGAGCAGGACGCCCTGGTCGACGCCGCGGTGTCCCGCGAACGCGCCGCGATGGCCCGTGAGCTCCACGACATCGCCGCGCACCACCTGTCCGGCATCGCGCTGATGGCCGCCGTCATCGACCGGCAGATCGACGCGGACCCGGAGCGTGCCCACGAGGGTGCCCGCCAGGTCCGGGAGCAGAGCACCGCCGTGCTCGAGGACCTCCGCCGCCTGGTCGGCCTGCTCCGCGACGACGCCCCCGCCGAGCGCGCCGTCGAGACGGTCGCCGGCATCGTCGACCTGGCCGAACGCGCGCGGTTCCGCAGTGACGTCCGGCTCGACGTGCTGCCGGGTGACCGCCCGCTGGCCGACGGTGTCGGCCCGCTCGCGCAGCTCGCCGCCTACCGCACCGTCCAGGAGGCACTCGCCAATGCCGCCCTGCACGCCCCGTCCGCCCCGTGCACCGTCACCATCGACGACCGTGACGTGACCCGGGTGGTGATCCGGGTGGAGAACGCACCCGCCACCGTCCCGGCAGCGGGGACCTCTCCCTCGGGCGGCAACGGCCTGCGGGGGATGCGCGAGCGGGCGGACCTGGTCGGGGCGCGCCTCCAGACCGGCCCGACCGCGACCGGCGGATGGCTGGTGGAGCTGGCGCTCGGCCGGGAGGCACCTGCCGCACCCGCGCAGGTCGCCGACGGCACCGGGGTGGTCGCGTGATCCGCGTGCTGGTCGCGGACGACCAGCCCCTGGTCCGCGCCGGGGTGTCCGCGCTCCTCGGCGCGGAGCCCGACATCGAGGTGGTCGGCGTGGCCGCCGACGGCGGCGAGGCGCTCGCGCTGGCGCGCGAGACACGACCCGACGTCGCCTGCCTGGACATCCGGATGCCGGTGATGAACGGCATCGAACTCGCCCGGATCTTCTGCGCTCCGGACGCCGACCCGGCGATCCCCGCGCTCATGCTGACGACGTTCGACCTGGACGACTACGTGTTCGGGGCGCTCGAGGCCGGTGCGTCCGGGTTCCTGCTCAAGGACGCCGAGCCGGACACCATCGTCGACGCCGTGCGACAGGTCGCCGCCGGCAACGGCACGCTCGACCAGGCCCTGACCCGGCGGGTGCTGCGGGAGTTCGTGTCACGGCGGAGCCTGCAGCCGGTCTCCGGCGACCGGGCCGACGGCGTGCTGACCGCCCGCGAGCGCGAGGTGCTCCTCCTGCTGGCACAGGGGATGTCGAACGAGGAGATCGCCGCTGCGCTCGTGCTCGAGGTGTCGACCGTCAAGTCGCACCTGGCGCGGATGCTGCCGAAGCTCGGGGTGCGATCGCGGCTGCAGGCCGTGGTGTGGGCGTACCAGAACCGGATCGTGACGGTGCCGGACCAGCCGTAGGGCCTGTCCGGGGAACGCACGTTCCCGTTCGGGGGACTGTGCACGGTCACTCCGGGCTGGTGCAGTGTATGCATGCACATCGAAACGCCGCCGGTCACCACCTCCGACGACACCTCCCTGCGGGGTGAGGTCATCCACGGGATGATCACGGCGTTGCGTTCCCGTCCGCTGCACGAGGTGACCCCCGACGTCGTCGCGGCTGCGGCCGGTGTGGACACCGAGGTCGTCGCCCGGACGTTCCCGAGCTGGGACGGTCTGCTGCTCGCGACCATCGACCGGTGGAACGAGGAGCGTACCGTCCCGCTCATGCCCCTGGCCGAGCAGCACGGCACCATCCGTTTCCTGCGCGCGATCGTGACCGCGAACGTGGCCGACCCGTCGCTCATGCGGTTCCTGACGGCGACGCTGAACATCGCGGCGTCGCCCGAGCACCCGCTCGCACCGATGCTGCACGTCCGGTGGCGACGGTTCCACGCCTTCGTGCAGCACGCCCTGGAGCGCGACGTCCTGCTCGGCCGGGAGCCGGGCACGATGGAGCCGGCGCGCGGTTCGGAGCAGCTGCTCGCGACCTACGAGGGACTGCAGCTGCAGTCCATGGTGCGGCCGGAGATGGACCTGCTCGAGGCCTTCGACCGTGCCGTGACGCGCCTGCGCGAGGGCTGGTCCCGCGCGTACGTGCCGCCCCTCTGGGACCTCGACCGGGTCGGTTGACCCTCCGGGTGGCCCGTCGGGCCGCCCCCAACAGACCGAGGACGCTAGGGCGTCCGAGGGCAGACGCTCACCGTCTGCACGCGTCGCCGCACGATTCGGGTTCGAGCGGCGGCGCGTACCAATCCCGGCAGGCCGGCGTTCGTTCAGCGCCGCCGGTCGCCGTGCGCTCGTTCCGAGCCGTCCGTGGGCGTGCGTTCGTTCCGCGCCGTCAGTCGGCGTGCATCGCGAGCGGTCGCTCCGTGTCCACCTCGACGGGCTGCCGGCGGATGGCGATCACCGTGACGTCGTCGTCGTGCGGCACCTCGTCGGCGCGGGCCGAGAGCGCGAGGACGACCGCGTGCGGGTCGCGGCCGGCGCGGGCGATCGCGGCGACGGACTCGATCGTGTCGTCGAGGTCGTCGTACAGGTCGAGCACGCCGTCGCTGAACGAGACGAGCAGGTCACCCGGTTCGAGGGCGCCCTGGGTCGTCGCCCACTCCTCGCGGATGCCGAGCCCGAGCGGCATGTCGCCCGACCGGAGCCGGTCGACGTGCCCGTCGGCGCGCAGGACGAAGCTCAGCCCGTGCCCGGCGTCGGCCCACTGGAGGCTGCCGTCGTCGGAGATCCGGGCGTGGAACAGCGTGGTGAAGGCGAGGTCGGGTCCGACACCTTCGGCGGTCAGCCCGTCGGAGGCCCGCTTCAGCGCCTCGCCGGGGTCCTCGACGGTCCGGGCGCTGCGCAGGGTCGCGCGCACCGCGGCCGCGATCAGCCCCGCGCCGACGCCCTTGCCCATGACGTCACCGAGGCTCACCGCCACCCCGGTCGGCGTCGGGTACCAGTCGAAGAAGTCGCCACCGACGCTCCGGGCCGGCAGGCAGGCACCGGCGACGACGACGTCCTCGGTGATGCGGCCGGTCGTCGTCGGGAGCAGGGATCGCTGCACCGCCGCTGCCCGGTCGATCTCGGCGCGGACCTTGCCCTCACGTGCCTCGGCCGACCGCAGGTTCAGGCGCGAGCGACGGGAGAGCTCGTGCACGACGACGGCGACGGTGCCGAACACGCCGACGAGGATGCCCAGGCGGACGAGTTCACTCGCGCCGGGCGCGTCGGACGGGGTCAGGACGTAGGGCGCGAGGATCACGAGCACGATGCCCGCGATCGCGAAGAGCACGGTGCGACGGTTCTCGAGCGACGCCCACCAGACCACCGGGAGCACCACGATCGCGGTGAACAGCGAGGAGCCGGAGCCCGTCCCGGTACGCAGCAGTGCGATCGTCAGGAAGTCGACGGTGAGCAGGACCGGCACCACCCAGGCCGCGCTGCGCACGAGCGTGGGGATCGCGCTCATCAGCGTCGCGACCACCACGCCGACCACGCTCGCGACGAACAGGTGGTGCTGGGTGATCGCCAGCGTCGGCATCACGACGCTCAGGAACGCCGACAGCGCCAACAGGCCGCTGATCGGAGCCTGACGGACGAGAGGGTTGTCGACGATGCTGGTTGGGCGAGTCATGCTCAGTGCAGGTTAGTGGTCCGGGCTGCTGAGCGACCGACCCTGACCCCATCTGGGGACGCAGGCCTGGCCGCTCAGCGCGGCCAGGTGGCGACGACCGCGACCGCGTTGAACAGCACGTGCGCCAGGATCGCGCCGCCGATGCGGTCGGTCATCGCGACGAGCGTGCCGGTGAGCAGGCCGAGCAGGAACGTCGTCACGAACACCTGGAACCCGCCGAGCGACGTGCCACCCGCACCGAGCAGCAGGTGCAGCAGCGCGAACAGGAGCGCCGTGACCAGCACCGCGAGGAACCGGGTGCGGGGCGTGAGCTCGGCGGCGAGCCGGCGCTGGAACAGCCCGCGGAACACCACTTCTTCGAGCACCGGGCTGACGATGACGATGCCGATCGCCGACACGAGCAGCAGCCCGACGTCGGGCGTGCCGAGCGTCGGTGCCGGGACCAGCCCGGTCGTCCCCGTGAACGCGAGTGACATGAAGACGTCCACCGCGCGGCACACGATCACGATGCCGATCGCGAAGACCACGATCCCCAGGTCGAGCCGCAGCCGCGACACCATCGCCGAACGCGGGGTCCGCCGGAGCACCACGGCGGCAGCGACGACGAGCGGCACCCACACGGCGGCGTCCGCGGCGAGCACCTGCAGGACCGGCGAGGGGATGCCCCCAGTCCGGGTGACCTGTCCGACGATCCGGGTCAGGATCACGGCGACGCCGAGTGCGACCAGGATGACGATGAGGTCGCGCTGTCGCCGCACGCTGGGCTCGGTGGTGGTCTGGGCCGGCTCGGAGCGCATGGGGCCACCGTAGAGGACACCGCGCGCCGGATGGCGACTTCCCCCGAGCAGTGCTCGTTCCTGTGGCACTATTTGTATGCCGTGCGCTGGGAGTACCCCGGCGTGCCTGTGTCGGGACCACGGGGACGGCCATGATCGGGGAAGGCAAAGGCGTGGAACTCCGCGACTACATCACGGTGCTCCGCAAGGGATGGGTGCTGATCGTCGTACTCGCCCTGGTGGGAGTGGCCGCAGCCGCAGGGTTCTCCCTGCTGAAGAAGCCGGTCTACTCGGCATCGGCGCAGGTCTTCGTCTCCACGGAGACGTCCGGCAGCGCCAGTGACCTGGCCCAGGGCAACACGTTCACCCAGCAGCGGGTGCTGACGTACTCGAACCTGGTGTCGACACCGATCGTGCTGCTGCCGGTCATCTCGTCGCTCAAGCTCGACATGAACGCGGACCAGCTCGCGACCATGGTGTCGGCGACGGCGCCGACGAGCACCACCCTCATCGCCATCTCGGTCGAGGGCACCGATCCGGTGCAGGCCGCGAACATCGCGAACGCGACCTCGCAGAGCCTGACCAACGTCGTGCAGGACATCGAGGCCACGGACGCGAGCGGCAAGAGCACGGTCAAGCTCACCCGCGTGAAGCAGGCCGACGTGCCGAGCACGCCGGTCAGCCCGAACGTCCCCGTCAACGTCGCGCTCGGGCTGCTCGTCGGGCTCGCCCTCGGTGTCGGCATCGCCGTCCTGCGCCAGACCCTGGACAACCGGATCCGCACCGAGCTCGACGTCGAGAAGATCAGCGACAAGCCGGTCGTCGGCGGGATCGCCTTCGACGCCAAGGCCGCCGAGCGCCCGCTCATCGTGCAGGTGGACCCGCGCAGCCCCCGCGCCGAGTCGTTCCGCACGCTCCGCACCAACCTGCAGTTCCTGGACATCGGCACCGGTGCCCGCACGTTCGTCATGACGTCGTCGATGCAGTCCGAGGGCAAGAGCACCACCGTCGCGAACCTGGCGATCGCCCTGGACAGCGCCGGGTTCCGCGTCATCCTGATCGACGCCGACCTGCGCCGCCCCCGCGTCGCCGAGTACATGGACGTCGAGAGCAACGCCGGTCTGACCGACGTGCTGATCGGCCGCGCCGACCTGGAGGACGTGGCCCACCCGTGGGGACGCGGCAAGCTCGTCGTCCTGCCCGCCGGTCAGATCCCGCCGAACCCGTCCGAGCTGCTCGGCTCGCGCGCGATGCAGGACCTGATCGACCTGCTCGAGCAGCAGTTCGACTACGTCCTGTTCGACGCCCCGCCGCTGCTGCCCGTCACCGACGCGGCGATCCTGGCCAAGAAGGCCTCCGGCGCGATCGTCGCGGTCGCCTCGGGGCAGACGCTGAAGGGCCAGCTCGCCGCGGCCGTCGCCACCCTCGAGAACGTCGGCGCCCCGGTCTCCGGCTTCGTCCTGACGAAGATGCCGCTGAAGGGCCCGGGCGCCTACGGCCACGGCCGCTACGGCTACGGCTACAGCTACGGCCACGACGAGGACGACAACACCGTGACCACGTCGACGCACCCGCCGAAGCGTGCCGGCAAGAAGCTGGGCGTGCTCCGCCGCGCCGGACGCTGAACGGGGCCGATCAGATGAAGAATCGCCGGGGGACCCGAAGCCTCGGCCGCGCACTGCCCCGGACCACGTTCATCCTGGTGGCCGTCGTGGTGGTGGCGCTGATCGTCGTCGACGTGGTGCTCGTCACACTCGCCCTGGGCCGCACCGCGCCCGAACAGAACGGACCGGCAGGTCCGATCCCGACCTTCTCGCAGGCACCGGATTCGAGCGAGACACCGAAGCCGAGTGCGTCTGCGGACGCAGACGCCGCGTCGACCAAGCAGCAGGGTCGCCGCCTGTTGGCAGCGGTCGACGGCCAGGAGGCGTGGCGCGCGTCCGGTGGGTCGTGCGGCGGCCCGCGGCCGGTGCTGGAACACTCCGTGGACGGCGGGGCGACGTGGGTCCCGGTGGGACTCGGGACGGATGTCGGATCGCTCATGGCGATCCGGGCCTCCAGTGCGGAGCTCTCGATCCTGGCAGGCGTCGGCGACGACTGCAGAACGACGGCGCGGACCAGCGCCGACGCCGGCGTGACGTGGCAAGCCGGGGCACCCGGCGCAGCCGGTGCCGGCATCAGTGCCGACGGCGTGGTGCTCTCGAAGGGGACCGTCCAGGCGCCGTGCGCCGACCCGATCGAGGCGTTCCAGGGGCAGCAGACCGCGGTCGTCATCTGCGACGGCCAACTCGAGTGGCGCACCGGTGAGGAAGCCTGGGTCGACGTGCCGATGGGCGGCGTGCGCTCGATCGCCGTCGACGGCAGCGACTACACGCTGGCCCGCGTGGGGGTCGCGTCGTGCGACGGCGTGCAGCTCGTGACGATGCCCGCCGCCGGGGTGACGCCGAGCACCCCCGTCACGCCGGTCGGTTGCGCTGACGGCGCGGACACGGACAACACCGTCACCATCGACCGCGCCGGCCAGGACGTGTGGCTGTGGGACGGCACGACCGTCCGGGTCTCGTCGGACGGTGGGGCGACGTGGTGACCGGGTCGTCCTCGTGACGGAGGACGCGCTCCGCGCACGACGCGCCCTCGGAGCCACCGACGAGTGGAGCCGCACGTACTCACGCCGTGTGCTCTTCACCGACCTGCTGGCCCTGATCTGGGTCGTCTTCGGCGTGCAGATCGCCTGGCTCGGGCTCGAGTCGAACCTGGCCACGAACACCGCCGACCTGCGACTGAGCTACTCCGCGATCTCCATCGTGGTGATCGTCGTGTGGATGAGCGCACTCGCCCTGTACGACACCCGCGGCGCGCGGGTGATCGGCGTCGGCAGCACCGAGTACCGCCTGGTCGCGGACTCCAGCGTTCGCGTGTTCGGCCTGCTCGCGATCGCGGCGTTCCTGCTGCACGTCGACCTGGCCCGCGGCTACGTGCTCATCGCGTTCCCGATCGGGATCCTCGTCCTCCTGTTGTCCCGGTGGATCTGGCGCCAGTGGCTCGTCGCCCAGCGTCAGCAGGGCGCCTACTCGGCGACGGTGCTGCTCGTCGGGTCGCCGGCCAGCGTGCTGCACATCGGCCGCGAACTCGCGCGTTCCCCCGAAGCCGGCTACCGCGTGGTCGGCGCCGTCGTGTCGACGAACCACCGCGGTCCGCTGGCCGGATCGACCATCCAGAGCCACGGCGGCTTCGACGACGTCGGCTCCGCGCTGCGCGAGACCGGTGCCGACACCGTCGTGATCACGAGTTCCGACGACCTGCCGCCGAAGCGCGTCCGGGAACTCAGCTGGTCGCTCGAGCCGGGTCGGCAGCACCTGGTGGTCGCGCCGAGCCTGACCGACATCGGTGGCCCGCGCATCCACACCCGGCCGGTGCAGGGCCTGCCGCTCATCCACGTCGAGACACCGACGTACTCGGGGCGCAAGCTCTACACGAAGCGCGCCTTCGACCTGCTCGGCGCGGGGCTGCTCGTCGTCGTCCTGTCGCCGCTGCTCCTCGTGCTGGCGGTGCTGGTGAAGACCACCTCGACCGGTCCGGTCTTCTTCCGGCAGGAGCGCGTCGGGCTGAACGGCAGCACCTTCCGGATGATCAAGTTCCGCTCGATGGTCGTCGATGCCGAGGAACGCCTGCAGGAGCTCAGTGCGCTCGACCGGGCCGAGGGCAACGACGTCCTGTTCAAGATGCGGAACGACCCCCGGGTCACCCGGGTCGGCAGGTTCATGCGCCGCTACAGCCTCGACGAAGTGCCGCAGCTGTTCAACGTCCTGGCCGGCAGCATGTCCCTCGTCGGACCCCGGCCGCCGCTCTCGCGGGAGGTCGCCCGCTACGACACCCATGTCCACCGTCGCTTCCTGGTGAAGCCGGGGATGACGGGGCTGTGGCAGGTGAGCGGTCGATCCGATCTGTCATGGGAGGACTCGGTGCGGCTGGATCTGTTCTACGTGGAGAACTGGTCGATGGTCGGCGACCTGCTGATCCTCTGGAAGACGATCCGCGCTGTCGTTGCGAACAAGGGTGCATATTGAACCGCAAGAACCCGAGACGACCCAGGGTCGCCGTCATCGGCACACGCGGATACCCGAGTTACTACGGAGGGTTCGAGACCGCCGTGAGACGGCTGGTCCCTTCCCTTGCGGACGCAGGTTGGGACGTGACGGTCTACGGCAGGAACGGCGCGCAGAACGACGACCCGACGCGAGACCCTCGTGTCACAGTGCGGCAGACTCGAGGGATCGAGTCGAAGGCCTTGAGCACGCTCACGTACGGCTTCACCTCGTCGGTGGACGCGATCGTGCGCGGTACCGATGTTGCCCTCGTCATGAACGTGGCCAACGGCTTCTGGCTCCCGCTCCTCCGGCTGCGCGGAGTCAGGACGGTCGTCAACGTCGACGGCATCGAGTGGGAGCGCGCGAAGTGGGGGAAGCTGGCTCGGGCGGTCTTCCGGGCCGGAGCATGGCTGACAGCGAAGTTCGCTGACACGATCGTGGTGGACGCCGAGGCGATCGGGGAGTACTGGCGGAAGAACTTCGGACGCGAGAGCCTGTTCATCCCCTACGGCGGCGACCGCGACGCGAGCGCCGAGGTTCCTCTGGATCTGCGGCACCGCGGGTACGTCCTCGTCGTTGCCAGGTTCGTCCCGGAGAACACGATCGCAGAGTTCCTCGGGGCAGCGAAGATCCTCGCTCGCGAGCACGACATCGTGATCGTCGGTTCAAGTGGGTACGGTGGCGAGTTGGAGCAGCTTGCCAGCCAACTCGCCGATGGCAACGAGAAGGTCCGGTGGCTGGGGCACCTCTCCGACGACCATCTGCTCCACGCTTTGTGGGAGCACGCGGGCGTCTACTTCCACGGACACAGCGTCGGAGGGACCAACCCAGCGCTGGTGCAGGCGATGGCGCTGGGAGCCCCCACCGTCGCCCTGGACACCGTCTACAACCGCGAGGTCCTCGGCCCGGACCACACCGCGTTCGTCGCGGCCGAGCCAAGCGGGATAGCCTCGGCCATCTCCACGGTCCTCCACGATCCGGAGGAGCAGGAGCGCATGAGCGCACTTGCCACGGAACGAGCCCGCGCTCGCTACTCCTGGCGGAGCGTCTCCGCGGGATACGAGGCGGCGCTCCGGCAACTCCTCGTGAAGGAGAAGTAGCTTGCCTCGGTCAATGGGCGACGTGAACGCCCCCAAACCGACCAGCAAGCTGCGCGACCTGGGCGCGAACGCCGTCGGCAACCTGATGGCCCCGCTCGCATCCTTCGCGAGCGCGCCGATCCTTGCCCAGGCGCTCGGCGTGTCCGAACGAGGGGAGCTTGCTGCGGCTACTGCTCCGTTCCTCTTCGCTTCCATCGCGGCGACGGTCGGCATCCCGGAGTCGATCACGTTCTTCACGGCACGCAGGAAGGGCGGGACGGGCCTTGTTTGGCGGAGTGTTCCTTTGCTCGCCGTCATGTCGGTGGTCGCCGCGATCGCCATCTTCTTCGCGGCTCCCTTCATCGCCGCCGGTGACGACGATGTGGCGCTGCTCATCCAGGCGAGCGGGGTCGCTCTGTTGCCCACCGCCCTGATCGCTGCCCTTCGGGGAGCCGCGGCTGGACACGGAGACTGGGCGGCGGTCCGCAACGAGCGGATCATCGGCGCGGTGGCACGTCTCGCGCCGATCGCAATCCTGGCTGCCGTCGGGGAGCTGACCGTGACGTCGGCAGCAGCGATCGTGGTGCTGTCCCCCTTGATTGGTTTGCTGGCGTTCCTCCGGCTCGGCCGGCACCCACGAGCGGAATCGTCTGTCGCCCAACGGCAGATGCTGGGCTACGGGTGGCGTGTCTGGATCGGCTCGTTGTCCGGCATTCTCCTTTCTCGGCTCGACCAGATCTTGCTGAACCCTTTGGCCGGCGAGCGTGAGCTCGGGCTCTACGTGGTCGCCGTCAACATCAGCGACGTCACGCTCATCGTGATGACGACCGTCACGTCGATCATGTTCACGCAGGACGCCCGCGAGCGCGACGATGCGGTGCTCGCGAAGACCGCCCGGCTGACGCTGCTCGTCATGCTCCTGGTCACTGTCGTGGTCGGCGTGAGCCTGCCGCTCTGGGTTGGCCCGTTCTTCGGAACTGGCTTCGAGGCTTCGATCCCAGCGGCTTGGGTGATGCTCATCACCTATGCTCTGACCGCACCAGGCGTCGTGGCCGGCACTGCGCTCGGAGCCCGTGGGAGGCCAGGGAGCCGCAGCGTGGCCCTCATCGTTGCGGTGGCGGTCAACTGCATCGGGGTCGTCGTGCTCGCACCACCGCTCGGAGCTCTCGGCGCGGCACTCGCCACTCTCGCCGGCAACGGGACCGCGGCGGCCTTGAACCTGTACTTCCTACACAAGCGGCTCGACGTCGATGTACGGCACTTCCACTCGGTGCATCCGGCCGAACTCCGCGAGCTGTGGACCTCGATACGCGCTCGCTTGCGATCTCGGTGATCTCCCGAAAGCGATCACGCTGGTGCGCCGCCAACGCAGCCGCTGTCGTGATCAGAACGGCGGGTCAGGCCGCATTCGTGTAGGTCCGACCCCGTGGCCGGCGAGCCGGGCGCTCCTCGCGACTTCGGGTGTTGTGCAGTGATGAACTCGTCGCGACGATGACGCCGAGAAGCATCCAGGTCACGGGTTGGAACAGCGCGTTCGAGAAGAAAGAGTTGGTCAGGACTGCGATCAACAACATCCCCTCTATCCGCTTCAGCGATGTGCACACGAGGAAGGCGATGAGCAAGAAGAACGGCACTGCGAGCCAAGCCGCGTCCACCCACAGACCGAGCGCCCAGTTGCTCGCTACTGAATTCGCTGACTGGTCCGAGTAGAAGATTCCGGAGACCCCCACCCGGCCGCTCGAGCTCAGACCGTGGCCATGCCAAGGGGCGCTGTCGGCGAGAGCACTCAAAGTCCGGTTCTGCTGCACGCGAGCTTGCGCAGACACGTCGTTGCTCTGAGCAGTCAGGGTGCTCCCCAGACGTGTGAGCAGGTCACGGCGCAAGTCGGGCAGTGCGGTCGTGGCGACGACGAGGGCAAAGAGGGTCAAGCAGAGGGCTCTCAGACGCCCCGTCTTCCCGTTCCCCAAGAGACGGTCACCTGGCGAACGTGTGCGGAACCAGACGAGGATCGCGATGATCGCCGCAACTCCCGCCCCGAGCCAGGCCGCTCTCGCAAAAGCCAGGATGAGTGCCGAGAGGTTGACCAGAACGAGAGCTATCCGAAGGGTCGGGTGCATGGGCAGCCGCCATGCAAGCAGCGTGCCGACCGCGGCGAACATCCCCAACCAGTCCGGTTCTGGGTAGAAGCCAGTGGGCCGCCCCAACGCTGAGACTTCGACGTGCCACAGGTCAGTGGGCACCAGGTGAGCGACTTGGAGCAGTCCGAGTGTGGCAGAAGCGGATGTTGCGCACAGCAGCCCCGACAGGATCGGTTGTCGAAGATCTTCGTCCCATCCTGCGGCGAGCATGGCTGCTGAGGCCGCCAGGGCCATCAGCTGCAGGGCAAGACCGGGGTTCACCACAAGATCGCCGAGGAACACGGTGAGCGCTATGGGCACGCAAGCGATCGGTAGAGCGAAGACCCTCCAGCCGAGTTGCGTCTCCTTGTGGCCCGCTCGTGCCAGGAACCAGGCAAGCACGATGGGCGTGAACAGGTGCACATTCTCGATCTGGACACTGAAGAGGCCGGCGCTGGCGCCCGCGACGAACGGGATCGCTGTGGTGCGGGCTCGCGAGGACGAGACGGCCCAGATGAACGTGACGACGAAGACGGCTGCCAGGACCGCGTACCCGAGCGGCGCGTTCATACGGGAGGCCGATCTTCAGCGGAAGTGTGCGCTGCCGGACCCTCGGCCGATTTCGACGAAGGCAAAGCCGGGACCGTGACAGCAACGTGGTGCTGGTCCCGTGAGAGACGAGTAGACAAGGCTCCGACGACATATCCCGTGAGGGCGAGGCATGTTTTGCGGAGGCGCTGAGATCGCTCGCGCCGGAGAGGGCGGAGGGCGAACTTCACAAGTTCCTTCAACCCCCTCGGGCGCAGGAGTTCCAAGCCGTTGCCCCGGTCGATCATGACTCGGACCCGGTTCCTTGCTGAGTAGTAGTAGAAGTTCCGGCTTTGACCTGTTTCGTCACTGGTTCCCCCGACCGCATGCCATACCGCTGCGTCTCGAATCACCGTCATGCGGAGTCCGAGGTCCTGTGCTCGTAGCGACAGTTCCACATCTTCCCAGTAGAGGAAGAGGTCATCGCGGAATCCTCGGAGTCGACGCCAGGCTTCCGGTGTGAAGACGGGTGCTGCGCCGCACATGAAAGTCGTGGGACGGGCCTCGTCGATGGTGGTCGGGTCGTATGGCTTCAGGTAGTCGTCGTGTACCACGTTCCCTGTCCGACCGTCAGCGACGCCCCCTGCGAACCAAATTCGCTCGTCGCCGCTGTCGCCGGTGAGCACGAGCGGGCTCACGATGTCGTCAAGACGGAGAGAGAGCCTCCGCGCAAGCGATTCGGGTGCCCCCGCAGCTGGCTCCGTATCCGGGTTGAGGAGCCAGACAGGAGAGTTCGGAGCTGCACCCAGAGCGAAGTCGATCCCGTGGTTTGCGCCGGCACCGAAGCCCACGTTGCTGGGTTCGATGATGATCTTCGTCGGTACGGGCAACCTGATGGATGCGAGCCGCTCAGCCTCGATCGGGTCGTTGGAGTTGTCGACCAGAACGACTCGTTCACACCATGTCGGATCCACCGCCGCTGTGCTCCTCCTGACGAAGTCCGAGCTGTGGTAGTTCACGATGACGACGCTGAGCATCACGGGCTGCCCTCTTTCCTCATCCGCTCGAGAGCTCCCAGCACTCGCCGTCCGAACGCTTCCTTGCTGTACTCGCGTTCCCAGTAAGCGCGTACCTCGTCCGCCCGCGTGCCGGAGGTCTGCCCGGCGGCACGCAGCTGGGTCAGGAGGTTTGTGCCTGCACGTTGGACGAAGTCTCCGTCGAAGTACTCGTCCATGCCAGCGACCCACGAAGCGATGACGGGCTTACCCCTCTGGAGCGCCTCGACGAGCACCATGTGGCCGGCTGCTCGCCCGTTGTCCGTGAGGGGTAGGAACACGACGTCGCTGTCTGCGAGGAACGAACTGAACTCAGCGGCGTCGATGGAGGGCAAACGACGAACTCGTCCGGTGTCGAACTGGAGAGTTCCTCCTGCCGCGATGACGAGTCGGAGGTCGTCGCTGGCTTCGACTTCGGCGACGAGCTTCGAGATGGCCTCTTCGTCTCGATCCGAAGTCCCGCCGACGAAGATCGTCGTCGTGGCTTCTTCGTTCTGCGCCTGAAACGCCGACGACTGCGAGGCGGGTGGATCTGCGAAGGTTGCTCCGTAACGCACTGACAGCGCCCGTCCACCGGCTGTTCGCCATCTCGACGCCTCATGCTCCGACAGCGTGACTACCGGGCGAGACCCGAGCATGCTCCGCAGCAAACGCCAGCTCCGACCGTCCTCGACGGCGTACAAACCCACAGTCGACACGTCGCGGTAGCCGAAGATCCGAGCGGCAACCGTCGTCCACGGATTCATCGCGATGAGCGGCCCGTGTGCCAATGACAGGCGTGCACGGGCGGCGACACGGAACGCATCGAATCCGAGCCCGAGCGCCCGAAAACCGAAACGCTTCCCACTGGGCGCCGGCTTCTCAACCCGGATGACTCGGCGAACGCGCGGGTCGTTGCCCCACCGCTCGGCACCTTCGAGCGGGCGAGCTCCGAGGTCCAGGACGGTCCACCTCATGAGCGGGCCCAAGTCTTCCACTCGTTGAGCGCCCACGCGGTAGCGTCCGCGCGCACTTCTTCGAGCAATGCGGTTTCACTGGCGATCGCTGATCGAATGGTCCCAGACCATTCGCTCGCTCCGGCGTCTTGCTCGAGGAGGAATGGATAGCTCGCACCGGTCATGGAGGAGAGCTCCCTGGCGGTGCCGATCACGGGCACGGCGGCCTCGATCGCGCGCGCAGCGATGCCACTCTGATAGTAGCGCCGGTAGGGGATCAAGACAGCGGAACTCGTGTTGACGAGGTCATCCATTTCGTCCTCAGAGACGAATTCATCTCGCACAGCCCAACCAGCAACCGGAGGCCAACCGCGGCCGACGATCTCGAGCCGCGTGTCTGGAAGCAAGGGCGCGAGCGATTCCAGGAGGGCGACGTCGCGGTCCGGCTTCCATTGCCCGAGTACCCGCACGAATGGCGGATCTGAGGGAGCCGGGGCCGTCGCCTGGTTGACGATCGGGTGTGGAAGCTGGACCAGTGGCCCTGCACGACCTGCGAGGTCCTCGGCGGCGAGTTCACTGTGCACCAAGAGTGAATGCTTCGGGGCAAGAAGCGTCGCAATTCGTGTGCTCAGGGAGCTGTATCCGACGGCGCGAACGAGTGGCAGCGGATCGTGCATCACGATCGTCGTGGGTCGGCCGGCAAGCAACGGAGCGACGACACGATCGATGTGTCCCAGGACCGGCCACGTCACGAGGACACGGCAACCGTGACGGCGCACCCGTCGGGCACGGAGCAACGCACTGGCGTAATCCCTGACCCAGGCGAGACGCGATCGGCCGGAGAAAGACGGTTCGGGTACCGAGAAGACAGTTACAGAGGAGCCCGAGTCGACGAGCATCTGTTGCAAACGCTTCGTGTAGTGCCGCAGAGCTCCGGCCAGTGGGTTCACGATGATCACATCAGCGGGAGGGCAAGAAGGCCCGGTCGGATCGGTCACCCCTTCGTTCCCCTCGCTCTGATGGTTCGACGCATTCAGCCCGTACACCGCGGTACCCGGCGGACGGACGGAGGCAACAGTCCGCGGCGTCGACAACGTGAGCCTACCGATGGGGGAGAGGGGCTCACTGTCATTCGTGAAGCCACGAGTCGGCTGCTACTCGCCCGTCGACCGTCGGAAGCGACTCGCGAACAGCTGCCCGCGGAAGCAACTGTCCCATGGTGCTGACCACGTGCGTCCCGAGCGCCTCTGCCAGCTCGGCTGTCGGGACAACGGTGTGCCCGTGTTCTCGCAACCAGTCAGCGAGACCGGTCTCGTCCGAAGCGACGATGGTCACGCCGGCGGCGAGTGCTTCTCGCAGTTGCAGCCCGATCTGCTCTCGCCAGCGGCCGTCGCGAACGCTCGGGGCGATCAGGACGTCTGCAGCCTCGTAGAACAAGGCAAGTTCTTCGTGGGGGACCTGCCCTAGGTACCGCCTTCGGTCAGGGCTCCTGCGGACCCAATCTTCGACTACGGGTCGCAGCGGACCACTACCGATGATCGTGATGGTCGCCGTCGGGAGTTCAGCTTCGACCTTTGTCCACGCATCGAGCAGGACCGGTATCCCCTTGCGGTGTTCGAGCCCGCCGACGAAGAGCGTGTTCTGGCCGTGCACTCGCGGGCTCTCCTCTTCGTTCGACCAGGAGGTGCGTGCGGGGAGCTCGGTGAACACCCGAGTGCTGGGCAGCCGGAGACTCCCTATGTGCTCGTAGGCGCGTCGAGCTCCATCGGAGCCGAAGGCAACCCGATCGACGAGTGGAGTGACGATGGTCCCGAGGAGCCAGATGAAGGACTTCTTCACGACCCGCGGCACGGGAGCGCTGCCGAAGAGCGCGTCTGCCGGCATGTTGTTCTCCAGCGCGTAGAACACTGTCCGGGCAGGTCGTCGGGTCACGAGGCGGGCAATCCGCGCGCTGATCATGAGGATCAAGGCCGTCGGGAGAAAACGGGCCCAGAGTGGCTCCGGGATCTCGATGCTCCGTGCACCCGTGGTGAAGATGCGCCACATTGCCGAGAACACGTTCACGTGGATGAACCAAGCGGGCAAGGTGGACTGATCCGGAAGGTCCGTGTGCCGGATGAAGTACCAGATCTCCGCTGGGCCCATCTGTTCCGACAGCGCCACGTCAGCACCACGCAAGTGAACGTGGATACGGATGGATCGGGAGCGATCTCGGTGGGGGGCCGTCATGGACGCTCCTCGTCGGTGCTGGCGGTCGCGTAACGTGAGTCTCGCATGGCCGTCGCCCCTGGCGTGCTCCGGCGGAAGGAGACTGGTGCGAGTCTTCGCATGCATCGTGACCTACGAGCCCGACATCGAGCTTCTGAACGCCAACATCGCCGCGGTTCTCGGCCAGGTCGAGGGGGTCGTGCTGGTCGACAACGCCTCGAAGAATCTCTCGTCGTTCTTGCAGACGCTCGATCCTCGTGTCGACGTCCTCCGTCAGTCGCAGAATCAGGGCTTGTCCAGGGCGATGAACGCGGCCGCGCGCCGTGCTCAAGCGGAAGGCGCCGATGCTGTTCTGATGCTGGATCAGGACTCCGTCGTTTCCGCGGGTGCCGGCGCTTCCCTCTCGAACGCCTTGCGTGCTGACCCACGCCTCGCCATCGTTGCCGCCCACATGGTTGACCGGAACGTCGCGGGAGCCGGTGAGTCGCCGACGCACGTGTTGGAAGCGGTGAACGCCTGCATCACTTCCGGTTCCCTTGTGCGACTGAGTGACTGGGCCGCCGTGGGCGGATGGGACGAGAACCTGTTCATCGACTACGTCGACTTCGACTTCTGCCTCCGTCTCCGTATGCGAGGACGGGGCATCAGGATCGACCACGAAACGAAGCTGGACCACGCAATTGGCGACGCGCAGCGAGTTGGCCGAGTCGTGGTGTGGGGGCACGGAGCGACACGCCTTGAGCACATGGCGAACGACGTCGTGCGCTACGCGAAGAAGCATCGACGATCTCCGGCTGGGCTTCAGGTGGTTCCGCGTGGCGTCGCACGGGCAGTCGCGGGACTCTGCTGGAAGGCTGCGGTCGTCCTGCGGTACGAGCAGGACAAGTCCGCGAAGTTGCGCGCACTGGTGAAAGGGGCCATCAGGGGACTGTCGCGGCGGATCGACGGGGAGCTTGCGCAGGAGTCAGGGCGATATGGCACTGTGGCGGCGGATCAGTAGGATTTGTGCGTCGAAGAGCGCAGGTCTCTTCCAGAACCGACTGAGTCGCGGCCACCCAAGGAACTCAACAGGCGAGTTCGGCCGTTGCGGGCCAAGTCTTTGCCTGCACGAGCCGGGTGCCCGCATAGGCTTGTCTCATGTCCGACGCGCCCGAGTCGCGACGCACTGCAGCACGCCGGGGGTCCAGGGCCCGGATAGTCCTGTGGGTCGTCCTCGCCCTTGTCCTGCTGCTGATCCTCGCCGTCGCCTGGGTCGGTGTCCGCGGCATGCTCGCCAAGGGGCACCTGGAGCGCGCCGTCGGGGACGTCGACACGCTCCGGTCCCAGCTGACCGGCGGAGACACCGCCGCCGCCCAGAAGACGGCGCGCCACCTCGAGGGCGAAGCAGCGTCGGCGCGATCGCTGACCGGTGACCCCGTCTGGGGTGCGGCGCAGTCCGTGCCGTTCTTCGGGACGAACCTGCGGGCCGTGCGTGACGTGTCGGTGATCGTCGACGATGTGGCCAGCGACGCCGTCAGTCCGGTCGCTGGCGTCCTCGGGAAGCTCGGGTCTGACTCGTTCGCGCCGAAGAACGGCAGGATCGACCTCCAGCCGATCGAGGACGCGCAGCCGCCGGTCGCTGAGGCCACGAAGACGCTCCAGCAGGCACGCACCGACGCGGCCCGGATCGACACCAGTGGAACACTGTCGCCGGTCACCACCGCGGTGGGGCAGCTGCGGAACGCCCTGTCGTCAGCGTCCGAGCAGGCGGTCGCAGCGAACCGGATCGTGCAGCTCGCGCCAGCGATGCTCGGCCAGGACGGGGACCGCAACTACCTGCTGCTGTTCCAGAACAACGCCGAGTTGCGCGCCGGCGGAGGCATACCCGGCGCGGTGGCGCTCCTGCAGGTGAAGGACGGTGCCATCAGCCTCGGGAACCAAGCGTCGGGGTCCTCGTTCGGCGAGTACGACCAGCCGGTGCTGCCGTTGTCCGCTGACACGCGGGGGCTCTACGGGGAGATCACCGGCGAGTACATGCAGGACGTCACGCTCACGCCACGCTTCGATGTGTCAGCGAAGCTCGCTCGGGAGATGTGGAAGCAGCGTTTCGGGCAGCAGGTCGACGGTGTGCTCGCCATGGATCCTGTGACGCTCGGGTACGTCCTGAGGGCAACGGGGCCAGTGCGGCTGCCGACCGGCGACACTCTCACGTCCGACAACGCGGTCCAGCTGCTGCTCAGCGATGTCTACGCGAAGTACCCGGACGGCAATGTGCAGGACGCGTTGTTCGCTTCTGCAGCGAGTGGGGTCTTCGAGAAGATCGCATCGGGTGGATTCGACGCGAAGGCCTTCGTGTCTGCGCTGACCCAGAGCGCTGATGAGGGCCGCATGCGGCTCTGGAGCGCGGACAAGGCGGAGCAGCGCCGCATCAGCGGGACACCGATCGCAGGTGAACTGCCGACGGCGACCCCCGACTCGAGCCAGTTCGCCGTCTACCTGAACGACGGCACCGGCGCGAAGATGGACTACTACCTCGAGAAGAGCGTCTCCGTCGGCAGCTCGGTGTGCCGGAAGGACGGGCGACCGACGTCCGTCGTCCAGATCACCATCAAGAACACGGCACCGGCCGATGCGGCGACCAGCCTCCCCGAGTACGTCACCGGCGGTGGGAACTTCGGTGTGGAGCCCGGCAAGATCAAGACCCTGCTCGCCGCGTACGCACCCGAGGACGCGATCTTGCTCGGCGCCACGAAGGACGGCAAGACGACCGCAGTGCAGACGGCGACCGACGGCGGGCACCCCGTGGCCCAGCTGCAGACCCTGCTCGCCCCCGGCGAGAGTCTGACCTACCGCGTCGCGTTCCTCGGCGAGGCGAAGTACGCGAAGGCGGCGGTGCAGGCGGACTCGACTCCTGGCGTCCGGCAGACCGAGACGAAGCCCCTCACGTTCGACTGCGAGCGGCCGCTCACCGCGGGCTGACAACGGAACCTCCGCAAAGCGAACCGCGAGTGTGCCCCCACTCCGAGGGGCAACGCACCAACCTGTCCGGGCGCAAAGGTCCTTGATCGAACGCACAGTGTGCTCTGGTGCACACCATTGAGGCCTCTCACCTGGGGTTTCTGTTGTGTGGAGCCTCGATGGACCGACGGTAGGGCCGTGTGACGGGTACTTGGCGCGGATGAACACACGTCGACCAATGAACAAAATCCACGCGATCTGGTACCAAGCTGGGAAAGTCCGCTAGATTGAGACAACTTCGCCATAACAACCGCCATTTCTGTGGCTGGGGTCAACCACCGGCGAACAGCGGGCTCTGGGTGTCAGGGTCTGGATTTTCAGATCTTTAGGGGAACCATTCATGAAGAAGCTCATCGCAGCGGTGGTGCTGGCTGGCGCCGCACTGCTCGCCACTCCGGCCGTCGCCAACGCCGCCGGTTACACGCCTGACTCCGACGTCTCCGTCTCCGGCACCGCCGTTGCCGGTGGCACCGCGGCCGTGAGCTTCACGCCGGGTGCCTTCCAGGACAACGAGACCGTCAACGTCCAGGTCACCGGTGCCGGTGCGGTCACGCTCGGCGCGCTGCCGACCACGACCGTCTCAAAGACCTACACGGCCGCTTCGGACGGCTCGCTCGTCGTCAAGGTCACGTTCCCCCAGGGCGCCTCGGGCACCTACAACCTGACGGCCACCGGCGCCACCTCGGGTGTCGTCGGCTTCGCGGCCTTCACCGTCGCCCCGGCTGACGCTGCTGCGGTTCCCGCAGCTGGCGCCGGTGCTGGCAACGGCACCGACGGCACGCTGGCCTTCACGGGTTCGACCGTCTCCGCCCTGGCCCTCTGGGTCGCCGGCGGCGCAGTCGTCCTCGGTGGTGGCCTCCTGCTGGTCCGCGGCTCGGTCCGCCGCCAGCGCGAGTCCGTCTGAGTCTCAACGCACTGAACGAAGCCCCCGGAGCATCTGCTCCGGGGGCTTCTTCGTGTGCGGGGATGGTCGTCAGCGCCGCCGAGCCGCCCGGCTGAGCAGCAGTACGCCCACCACGGCCCCCAGGACCGCCCCCACGCCGTTGGCGACGACGTCGTCGATGGTCGCGGTGCGGGCGGGCAGGAACAGCGCTTGGCCGGTCTCGATGCACGTGCTGACGACGAGCCCCGCGGCGATGGCAGCCCACCACCACCGCGCTCCGGCGAGCAGCACCACGAGCAGTCCGAGCGGCACGAAGTAGACCACGTTCGCGAGGGACTCGACGGCGGCGTAGTCGATGCGCTCCGGCAGGCCGTGACGGTGCGCGACTGCGAGCGCGCGGGTGAGCCACGGGCCTCCTCCAGCGTCGACGGGGGAACCCCAGAACCCGACGAGCGCCAGGGCGACGCCGTAGGCGATCGCCAGCCCCGTCGCGAACCGACGGCTGCGCCAGGTGGCCGGGGCGCGGTCGTCGACGCGGGGCTTGTCGGAGGTCACGTGCCGACGCTAGCGAGTCGCGCCTCCAGGCAGGTGTCCGCGCCATTTCGTCCCCCGATCACGGCGATCCGGAAAACGAGTACCCCGATCCTGACGCTGTACCCCGGAAGTGCGACGCACCTGCCCGGAAATCCGGGGCTGCCCGATGGGTGGCATTGACGGAACCCGTGAATTCGCGGGCCTCGCTGGCGATCCCCTCGGCACTTCTCGTAGCGTTCTGGTGTCAGCAGATGTACCCCGGATCGTGAAGGAGAGCGACATGAGCATCACCGTGAACAACGCGACGCAGGCCGAGGTCACCCTCGACACCGACACCGTGGACACCATCGCGATCCTCGAAGCCGATGCAGCGCTCTCGTCGCGTCCCAAGCGCGCAAAGGTCACCTGGGTGCAGGAAGACCAGGGCGAGTGGATCGCCGGCTACGGCGGGTACTTCGGCGGCAGCGTCGACAAGCGCGACGACCGTTACGTGGCCTCCGACACCTTCGGGCTCGTCGTGGGCGAGTTCTCCTCCCTCGAAGAGGCGCAGACCAAGCTCGAGGACCAGCTCCACGTCATGCTCCCGCCGGTGATCCGGCCGGTCGAGTGACGACAGCGGACACCAGCTCCACAGGCGTCGGCCGCGACGCCCGCACCACCCGGAACCACCGGCGCCACCCAGCACGCAGCACAGCACGAAGGAGCAGGACCATGAGCACGACCGTCGCCCACCGCCAGCAGGCCGAGGTGACCCTGGACACCCAGACGATCGAGGTCATCGCCGAGATCGAGGCCCAGGTCGTGGCTCCCGTGCAGGCTGCCCCCGTCCGCATCTCGTGGGCCCAGGCCGACACGGGCCTGTGGGTCGCGAACTACGGCGGCTACTACGGCGGCACCGTCGACCGTCAGGGCAGCCACTTCTTCGTCGCCGACACCTTCGGTGAGTACGTCGGGGACTTCCGTTCCCTCGACGAGGCGAAGGCACGCCTGGCCGAACGCCTGCACGTGCTGCTGCCGGACGTCGTCCGTCCGACCGCCTGATCGCTGCTGATCGCTCGCTGATCCTCGAACCCCCGCCGGCCCTGCCGGCGGGGGTTCTTCCGTGCGCCCGGGGCGCGATCGGACCGCGCCGGGGTGCCGTGGCAGGCCAGGCTGCGGCATGGCCCCTGAACGAGTGGTCCCCCCTATTGGGGACCCCGGTTGTCCCCATCCGAACCCGAGGAACTGCCAGGATCAACCTGGCGCCAACGACCGTTCTCCCTGATCCTCCGGTCGGTTTCGGTGCCCGCATCGTCTCGACCCGAAAGTGATCATGCAGCGTACGAACCCGGGCACCGCTGTGCCCACCGACGGTCCCGACCGTCCTGTCGGCACCCGTGCCACCCGCCGACCCGGCCTGCGCGCGGTCGCCGTGCTCGGAGCCGCACTCCTGGTGGGCACCGGGCTGACCGCCACCTCGGCGGTCGTCGCGGCTGCGCCGGCCTCGGCCGTCAGCGCCACGAAGGACGGCGCCATGGTCTGCACTCCGCAGGAGACGCTGTACGCGGTCGACGGCACCGGCAAGGTCGTCGCGGTCGACATCAGCACCGGGGCCTCGCGGGGCACCACCGCCGACGTCACGAACCTCGGCACCGGCGCGAACAACGGTCTCGGCATCTCGCGCGAGGGCGTCTCGATGTTCGCGGCGTCGAACAACCAGACCGCGACCCTGCGGCAGTTCGACCCGAAGACCGGGGTCGCCTCCGACCCGATCGCGACGGAGTCCGTCCGCTCGGTGATCCGTGGTGCGGTGAACCCGGTGACGGGCATCTACTACTACGGCTCCAACAAGGGCTGGCTCGGAGCGTACGACCCGAAGAGCGGCAAGTACCTCGGGCAGGTCGGCCAGATCGACGGCCTGAAGGACGGCAACGGCGACTTCGCGTTCAGCTCGCGCGGGCTGTTCTTCGTCGTCGCGTCGGACACCGTGTACCGGGTGAACACGGAAGCCGTCCCCACGGCCTCGGGCACGACCGCGATGACCACCAGCGCGATCGCCACCCTGCCCGCCGGCACGAACAGCCCCGGCATCGCGTTCTCGTCGGACGGCTACCTCTACGTCTCGAACACCGTGACGACCAACAGCGTCGCGACGACGACGATCTACCAGCTCGACCCGACCTCGGGCAAGGAGGTCCGCAGCTTCCCCATCGTCGGCAACTACGCCGCGAGTGACCTGGCGAGCTGCAACTACGCCGACACCGTCACGGGTGCGGCGAGCGTCGACCAGCGCTGGAGCAGCGGCGACCAGTTCGGCCTGGCCATCAGCGGCGGCGGCATCGACACCACCAAGCCGGGGAGCGCCGGTACGACCAGCGGTTCCGCCACCGGTGTGCAGGCGCAGAAGGCCGGCGCCGTCCTGACGACGCCGAACAAGGAGTACACGGTCAAGCAGACCGCCGCGGGCACCACCGACCCGGCGAACTACGACACCACGTGGAAGGCGGTGGACCAGACGACCGGCACGACCGTCGCCAGCGGCACCGGCACCACGGGGACCTTCACGTTCCCGGCGGCCACCACCGCGGACGGTACGGACGTCCTGGTCACCTTCACGAACACGCTGAAGGCCACGCATGTCACCACCAGCAGCGACACCGCCACGACCCCCACCGGCACGGGACTCTCAGTACCGGCCGCGTCGGGCGTGCTCGCGAACGACCGCGGCACCGGCCTGTCTGTCGTCTCGAACACCACGCCGGCGCACGGCACCGCCACGGTCGCTGCCGATGGCTCGTACACGTACACCCCGGCCGGCGGGTTCTCCGGCTCGGACACGTTCCAGTACACGGCGAAGGACTCCTCCGGGCAGACCTCGACCAGCACCGTGACCGTCACCGTCGCACCGAAGGGCTCCGACGACGCGTACAGCGTGCACGCGGGCACCGTGCTCAAGGTGAACGCCGCGGACGGCGTCCTGACGAACGACCGCGGGTCGGACCTGACCCTCACCGGCAGCGGCCAGCCGTCGCACGGTCTGGTGAAGATCGGCCCCGACGGGTCGTTCTCCTACGGCGCCGACAAGGGGTACTCCGGCCCGGACTCGTTCACGTACACGGCGAAGGACGGCTCCGGCGCGACCGTCACCGCGACCGTGCGGCTCACCGTGCTGCCCACCGCGACGGCCGACGCCGTCGCCGCGACGGCCGGGTCGACGACGACCGGCAACGTGCTCGACAACGACCTGGGCACCGGCCTGACGGTCACCGGCAGCAGCGCCCCCGCCCACGGCTCGGCGACGGTGCGTCCGGACGGCTCGTACTCGTACACCCCGGCAGCCGGGTTCTCCGGCACCGACTCCTTCACCTACACCGTGACCGACGGCAGCGGCGGGACCGACACCGTCACGGTGACCGTGCAGGTCGCGCCCGCGGCACAGGACGACACCGTCGAGGTCGCCGCGGGCGGCACGGCCACCGCCGGCACCCGCGCGACCGGTGTGCTCGGCAACGACTCCGGCACCGGGCTCACCGTGGCGTCGAACACGTCCCCCTCGCACGGTGCGCTGACGCTCGACAAGGCCACCGGCACGTTCACGTACACGCCGGCCGAGGGGTACTCCGGCCCCGACGCGTTCACCTACACGGCCGTCGACGGCTCCGGCTCGCCGAGCACCGCGACCGTCACCATCACGGTCAACCCGACCATCGGCGCCGACACCGCGTCGACGGACGCCGGCACGCCGGTGACGATCGACGTGCAGGGCAACGACCGTGGCTCGGACCTCGAGACCACGATCGTCACCGGTCCGTCCCACGGCACGGCCGTCGTCGCAGCGGACGGCTCGGTCGAGTACACGCCGGCCGTCGGCGCGTCCGGCCCCGACTCGTTCACCTACACGGTGACCGACGGCAGCGGAGTCACCACCGGTGCGGCGACCGTCACGATCACCGTGCGACCCGTCGCGACCGCCGACACGGTGTCGACCCGGGCCGACGAGGCGCTGACCCTCGACGCCGCCACCCTGACCGGCAACGACCGGGGCACGGGGCTGACCGTGACCGACGTGACCCCAGGCGGGGCCGCCGGCAACGGAACAGGCACCGGCGCCGGCACCGGCGAGACCGGCGCCGCCCGCGGCACCGTCTCGCTCGACCGTGCCACCGGCCGCGTCGTCTACACCCCGGCGGACGGCTTCTCGGGCACGGACACCTTCACCTACACGGTGACCGACGCCGCCAGCCGCTCCACCACCGCCACGGTCACGGTCGTCGTCGGCCCCCGCGCCACGGCCGACACCGCCACCGCCACGGCCGGCTCGACGCTGACCGTCGCGAAGGGCGACGGCGTGCTCGCGAACGACCGGGGCACCGGCCTGACCGCGGCCGTCGACCAGCAGCCCGCACACGGCACGGTCGAGCTCGCGGCGAACGGCTCGTACACCTACACGCCGAAGGACGGCTTCTCGGGCACGGACACCTTCACCTACACGGCGACGGACCCCGCCGGCCGCACCACCACCGGCACCGTGACGGTCACGGTCCGCCCCGGCACGGAGCCCGACACCGTCACCGTCGCGGCGGGTGGCAGCACCACGGTCACCTCCGGCGCCCTGACGGGCAACGACCACGGCACCGGCCTGACCGTCGTGTCCGTCACCGACGGGAAGAACGGCACCGCGACCCGCAACGACGACGGCACGATCACGTACACGCCGAAGGACGGCTTCTCGGGCACGGACACCGTCACCTACACGGTGACGGACCCGTCGGGTGCCACGAACACCGGCACCGTGACGGTCACCGTCACCCCGGTCGCAGGCGGCGGGTCGACCTCGGCCGAGGCCGACGCCACCACCACCGTGCCGGCCGGCACCGGCCTGCTCGACGGCGCGAAGGGCACTGACCTGGCGGTCACTGACCACACGGAGCCCGAGCACGGCGAGGTCACGGTCGACGAGGACGGCTCGTACACGTACAAGCCCGAGCCGGGCTACTCCGGCCCGGACGGGTTCGACTACACGGTCACCGACGGCTCAGGCGGGACCACCACGGGCACCGTCACGATCGTCGTCGCCCCCAAGGCCGCAGCGGACACCGCGACGACGAGCGCCGCGACCCCGGTCGACGTCGCCGTCACCGGCAACGACTCGGGCACGAAGCTGGCCGTCACCGCGGTGTCGAAGCCCGGCCACGGCACCGCCGCGATCACCGGCAGCACGACGGACGGCGGCACCGGCGGCGGTGCGACCGCTGCCAGCTCGGTCACGTACACGCCCGCCGACGGGTTCTCCGGCACGGACACGTTCACCTACACGGTGACCGACCCGACCGGCGGCACCGCGACGGCGACCGTCACCGTGACCGTCACGCCGACCGCGATCGCCGACGCCCTGCGCACCGCGGCGAACACCGCGCTGCCGATCAGCGGCGCGACCCTGACCGGCAACGACCGCGGCACCGGCCTCGCCGTCACCGCGCACGGCCGCGCCGAGCACGGCACCGTGACCGAGGGCACCGAGCCCGGCTCGCTCGTCTACACCCCGGCGAAGGGCTTCTCCGGCGCGGACACGTTCGAGTACACGGTGACGGACGGCGCCGGACGGACCTCGACCGCGACGGTCACGGTCGTCGTCGGCGTCGCGGCGATCGACCACTGGCACACCATGTCGACGAACCGCAGCATGCGCATGTCCGCCGACAGGGGCGTGCTGGTCGGTGACTCCGGTCGTGGACTCTGGGCCGCCATGGAGACGAAGCCGTTCAACGGGCAGCTCTCGCTCGAGAAGGACGGCTCGTACGTGTACACGCCCACGTCGAACTGGTCCGGCCGTGACTGGTTCACCTACTCGGCCAACGACTCCGACGGCACTGCGGCGTTCGCGCGCGTCATCATCGACGTCGCCCCGGTCGCGAAGGACGACAAGGCGACGACCACGGCCGGCAAGACCGTCCGGGTCGCCGGCCACGGCGTGCTCGGCAACGACCACGGTGACGCCCTGACGGTCGTCGCGGTGGGTCAGGCCCGTCACGGCACGGCCTCCATCGCCGCCGACGGCACGTTCGTCTACACGCCGGCGAAGGGCTTCTCGGGTACCGACACCGTCACGTACCGTGCGCAGGACTCGATGGAGCAGCAGGTCGACGCCTCCGTCACGATCACGGTCGGCATCGCCGCAGCGGACGACACCGGGCACACCGTGTCCGGCACGCCCGTCACCCGTGACGCCCGCCACGGCCTGCTCGCCGACGACCAGGGCACCGGCCTCACCGCGGCCCCGGCCCGGAAGCCCGCCCACGGCACCGTGACGATCCAGCGGAACGGCGCGTACGTCTACACCCCGGCCGCCGGCTTCACCGGCACGGACACCTTCACCTACACGGTGACGGACGCCTCGGGGCAGAGGGCCACCGCCACCGCGACCATGACCGTGGTCGCCGCGGCGGTCGCCACCGACGACTCCGCCACCGGGATCGTCGGGCACCGGGTCGTCGTGGATCCGCTCGACAACGACTCCGCCACCGGCGGCGCCACGTTCGAGTCGGGCACGCTGCACCTGCTCCACCCGGAGTCCGGCACACCGACCGACCGTGTGGTCGTCGCCGACCAGGGCACGTGGACCATCCGCGACGGTCGGGTCGTCTTCACCCCGCAGGGAGGCTTCACCGGAACCACCTTCGTCGGTTACACGATCACCGACAGTGCGGGTCAGACGGTCACCGCGACTGTCACGGTCACGTTCCCGACCGGGCTCGCCGCGTTCGTCCACGGCACCGAGCTCGCCTTCACGGGCGTGACCGGACTGGTCGGTCTCGGGCTCGCGGCACTCGCGCTCATGCTGGCGGGCGTGCTCCTGGTGAGCCGACGACGGATCGCGGTCCGCGTCGTGCCGGGCATCCGCCGCAGCGCACGTCCGTAACAGGGCACCGGACAGGAGGCCCGGATCACCGCAGCAGACCCGCTGCGGTGATCCGGGCCTCCTGTCCGCGCGCGGGGCGCGACCGCCTACGCGACGGGCGCGATGAGCTGCGGTCCGTCGTTCCGCACGCTGTTCACCGTGCGGGAGACCTCGTACTGCGCAAGGCCCGCGGCCACCGTCAGCGACTCGTGGTCGAGCAGGGCCAGCAGGTCGTCGGCGTGCAGGTCGCCGCCGAGCCAGTCGTCGTAGCCGTCGGGCGTCAGGAACGCCGGCATGCGGTCGTGGACCTCGCCCGGGGCGACGTGGGCGTCACGGGTGATGATGGCGAGCGACAGGCGCCACTTGTCCGGGTCGCCCTCGGGCTTCGTGGGGTCGGGCCAGGCGCTCACGACGCCGGCCATCGCCAGGGCACCGCCGGGTTCGTGCACGAAGTGGGGTTCCTTGCCGTCCTCGCGCACCACCCACTCGTAGTACCCCTGCGCCGGGACGATGCAGCGGTTCGTGGCGAAGGCCCGCTTGAACATGCCGCTCGTCGCGACCGTCTCGATGCGGGCGTTGATCGGCTTCGGGCGCTGCTTCTGGAAGTCCTTCGCCCAGCTGGGCACGAAGCCCCAGCTGATCTGCGGCAGCTCCTGTTCGCCGTGCCGCCGGCGGACGGCGTACACGGGGTCGGTCGGGGCGACGTTCCAGCTCGGGGCGAGGCCGGGGTGCACCTCGCCGGTGTCCTCGTCGACGTGCTCGGTCCGGGCGGCGAGCTCGCCCATGAGCTCGGGCAACAGATCGGCCGTGGTGTCGGAGACGACGAACCTTCCACACATGCGCCCAGTGTGCCCGTCGCCGCCGACAGTGGTGCGCGTCGGGGTGTCCTGTTCCGCTTCGTGAGCAGGAATGGTCGAGTGCCCCACGGCGACTCGACCGCTTCTGCTCACGAAGTGGGGCGGGCGGGGGTCTCGGGTGCGGGCGTCTCCGGGACCGGGTCGAGGGACTCGGCGGCCAGGCGGGCGCGTTCGGAGCGGCCGAGGTGGGTGACGTACTCCGACAGCCCGATTGCGTAGACCGCGACGCAGAGCACGTGGAACCAGCTGACGAGCCCGAGGACGAACGCCCCGAGGACGGCGACGAGAGCCGAACCGAGCAACGGTGCCGTCCGGGCGAGCGTTCCGATCAGCCCCCGCCGCAGCAGGACCGTGTCGGTGCGGACGATGTCGCGGTGTTTCGGCAGGACCGGCACCGGACGACGCTGCACGTAGAGCTGCGTGGTGCCCCGCGCGGCGAGCTGCCACGAGGGCCGCACCTGCCGACCGTTGATCGTGGTCGAGGGGTCCGGCGGCTGCCACGTCGGGATGCACGCGAAGGTGAGCAGTCCGACGCCGAGCGCCAGCAGCACCATCGCGACCACGCTGCGGACCGGGGTGGTCCCCGTCCAGTCGACCCGGGCCTCCAGGACCGCCATGCCGACCAGCGCGACGACCGCCGCGAACCCGGACCACCGGGCAGCGCGACGGACGCGTGCCGGATCCAGCACGTCCGTGACGTGCCGGTGGAAGACCTGCCAGCCGAGCGTGAATATCCATCATGGCTACCCGCTGAGGGTGCCGGGTGCCCGGACGCTCGCCTCCGCAGCCCCCACCCGGACACGCCCGAGCGCTCCCCGCCCCGAGCCATCGCACCCGCGACGTGGTGCTGCCGCTCAGGATTCGTCCAGGCGAGCACGGTGACCTCGGACCATGAGTCTCGACATCGTCTACACCGCCGCTGCCCACGCCACCGGAGGCGGCCGCGACGGACACGTCCGCAGCGAGGACGACCGGCTCGACCTCGACACCCGCCCGCCCAAGGAGATGGGCGGCAGCGGCGAGGGCACGAACCCCGAGCAGCTCTTCGCCGCCGGGTACGCCGCGTGCTTCCTCGGTGCCCTGCACGCCGCCGGCAAGGAGCTCGAGGTCGACACCACCGGCGCCGAGGTCTCCGCCGAGGTCGGCATCGGCGGCACCGGCAACGGCGCCTTCGGTCTCGCGGTGGAGCTCGACGTCTACGCCCCGAACGCCCCGCAGGAGCAGCGCCAGCGCCTGGCCGAGCGTGCACACGAGATCTGCCCGTACTCGAACGCCACCCGCGGCAACATCACCGTCACGCTGTCCATCGTCGACTAGCGTTCGGCCGGTGGTCACCGACACGACGCGCTGCCCCTGCCTGAGCGGCAACCCCTACGGGGAGTGCTGCGGCCCCCTGCACGCCGGGGCCGTGGCGCCGACCGCGGAACGGCTCATGCGCTCCCGCTTCAGCGCCTTCGCGCTGAACCTGCCGGAGTACCTGCTGCTCACCTGGCACCCGCGCACCCGCCCGGCGGGTCTCGAGTTGGACCCGACCCAGCGCTGGACCCGGTTGGACGTGCTGGCGACCACCTCGGGAGGCCCGTTCGACTCCCACGGCACCGTCACGTTCCGCGCGTGGTGGCGTTCCGACGACGAGCGCGGCACGCTCGAGGAGACGAGCGACTTCGTCCGCGAGCAGGGACGATGGTTCTACGTGGACGGCGTGGTCGCCTGACGACTGCGCACCACGCCAGCTGACAGGAGCCCACATGCCCGCACGCGACCTCACCCGCTTCGGCGACCGGACCACGGCCGCCGAGGTCGTCGACGGCCTCGACCTGACGGGGCGCACCGCGGTCGTCACCGGTGCTGCGTCCGGCATCGGCGTGGAGACCTCCCGAGCGCTCGCCGGAGCCGGGGCGCGCGTGACGCTCGCGGTGCGGGACGTCGATGCCGGCCGACGGGTGGCGGACGACATCGCCCGGACGACGGGGACGGAAGCACCGGCCGTCGTCGAGCTGCACCTGGACCGTCCGGCTTCCGTCGATGCCTTCACCGCAGCGTGGTCGGGGCCGCTCGACGTGCTCGTCGCCAATGCGGGCATCATGGACGCGCCCGAGTCGTACATGCCCGCCGGGTGGGAGTCACACTTCGCGACCAACCACCTCGGGCACTTCGCCCTCGCGCTCGGGCTGCACGACTCCTTGGCTGCCTCGGGTTCGGCACGGATCGTCTCGGTGTCGTCGAGCGGACACGGTGGTTCGCCCGTCGTGTTCGACGACCTCTTCTTCCGCCGGCGTCGCTACGAGCCCGGGCTCGCGTACGGGCAGTCGAAGACCGCAAACGTGCTGTTCGCCGTCGCCGCCAGCCGCCGGTGGGCCGCCGACGGCATCACCGCGAACGCCCTCATGCCCGGCGGGATCTGGACCGGGCTGCAGAAGCACTGGGACCCGGAGGTCCTGGCCGCCACGAAGATCGCCGCGGCCGACGCCGTGAAGTCCCCGGAGCAGGGAGCCGCGACCTCGGTCCTGCTCGCCACCGCACCGGAACTCGACGGGGTCACGGGCCGGTACTTCGAGGACTGCCACGAAGCAGCGGTGGTGGAGCGGATCGAGGACGGCCTGCACGGGGTGCTGCCCTGGGCACTCGATCCGGACCAGGCCGATCGCCTGTGGGACGCCTCCGTCGCGCTGCTCGACGCCGAGGCGCGTTCCCGCCGCTGAGTGAGGGTTGCCGGCGCCGGCTAGCTGCCGATGACGGCGGGCAGGTCGACCGCGGTGCGCATCGCCCGGCGGACCCCGGCCTCGTCGGGGAGCAGCTCGTCCTCGTCACCGGTCAGGAAGAACCGGATCTGCCCGATCGCCTGCTCGGTGAGCATGTCGAGGCCGTTCAGCACGCGGCCACCGGCGTCGGTCCAGCGGCTGGCGACCACGGTGGGCCACGGTTCGTAGGCGACGTCGAACAGCACGGCGTCCGGCCCCGACGGACGGAACTCGAGCGGGTCGGCGGCGCCGCCCGGCAGCGTCGAGAGGACGAACCCGTGGTGCGTGCCGGCGAGTTCGGTCAGGGGGTGCACCTCGAGCGTCACGCCGAGCCGGACGGCCAGGTCGACCAGCGCGCGCGTCTTCGCGGTGTCACGGACGAACACCCGGACGAGCGACGCCCCGAGCCGCACGGCAGCGGTCAGGGCGCTCGCCGCAGTGGCTCCGCCGCCCAGGATCGTGGCCTCGCCGGGCAGGTGTCCGAGCGCCTCGACCGGGCGGACGAGCCCCTGCACGTCGGTGTTGGCGCCGGCTCGGACGAGCGTGGAGCCCTCGAGGCGGAACGCGACCGTGTTGGCGACCCCGAGTTCGTCGACGAGCGGGGTGGTGCGGTCGAGCAGCGGCAGGACCTCGCGCTTGAGTGGCATCGTGAGGCTCAGCCCACGCCATTCCGGACCCAGCCCCGCGACGAACGCGGCGAGCTCGCCGGACGCGACCTCGTGCCTCCCGTAGGTGAAGGGCAGGTCGAGCGCATCGTAGGCCGCTGCGTGGAGCGTGGGCGAGAGCGAGTGCGCGATGGGGGAGCCGAGCACCGCGAGGTGCGTGCGGCCTGGATCGGTGAACGCCACGGTCACCCAGCCTAGCCAGCCGTGTTCCTGAGCACCCCGTTAGGTTAGGCTACCCTTCGTGAACCGTTCTCCCTTGCGTCTCCGACGCGTGCTCGCCGCAGCCGGCGCCGTCGTCGCAGCGTCCCTCGTCCTCGCCGGATGCGCGTCCGGCTCCGGCTCCTCGACCGACTCGGCGTCGTCGGGGTCGTCCGACGCCGCGTTCCCGGTCTCGATCACGACCGGCCTCGGCACCACCACCATCGAGTCGGCACCGAAGCGCGTCGTCGCGCTCGGGTGGGGCGACGCCGAGACCGCGCTCGAGCTCGGCGTGCAGCCGGTCGGTGCGAGCGACTGGCTCGCCTTCGGCGGCGACGGTGTCGGTCCGTGGCTCAAGGGTGCGTACGACAAGTCGCCGAAGATCATCCAGACGCTCGAGCCGAGCTACGAGGACATCCTCAAGCTCAACCCCGACGTCATCCTCGACGTGAAGTCCTCGGGCGACAAGGAGCGGTACGACAAGCTCTCCGCGATCGCGCCGACCGTGGCGATCCCGAAGGGCGGCGCGAACTACCTCGCCTCGACCGAGCAGCAGACGACCATGATCGCGAAGGCGCTCGGCAAGGAGTCCGAGGGCAAGAAGCTGCTCTCCGGCCTCGACGACGCCTACGCCGCCGCACGCAAGGCGCACCCGGACTTCGAAGGCAAGACCGCCGTCGTCGGTGCCTACAGCTCCGAGGGCTTCGGGGCGTACGCCTCCACCGACAGCCGTTCGACCTTCATGCGGAACCTGGGCTTCGAGATCCCGAAGGCCATCGACGAGCAGGCCGGCAAGGAGTTCTCCGTGCACCTGTCCGACGAGAACCTCGACCTGCTCGACGCCGACCTGACGCTGATCCTGCCGATCTACGTCGACGCGTCAGAGGCCTCGTCGAACAAGCTGTTCCAGAAGGTGCCGTCGGTCGAGGCCGGGCACGCGATCGTCTTCGACGACAAGGACGTCTCGTCGGCGTTCTCGATGGGCACCACGGCTGCGATCGAGTGGGCGCTCGACAAGCTGCCGGCGCAGTTCGAGGAGAAGCTCGGCTAGGGCTGGTCGTCGCTGCTGGCCGGTTCCGCTGGTCAGCACCACGAAAGCGACAGGGTGCCGCCGATGACCGGTGGCACCCTGTCGCTTTCGCAGTTCGGGGGAGGGAGAGCGGGGCTAGACGCCGATGGTGGAGCCCAGCAGCGCGAAGAGCAGCGCGATCAGGGGGAGCGTGCCCTGCTTGAACGCGGAGTTGACGTACTTGCGACCCGAGCCGAGCAAGATCACCGCGGCACCGAGCATGCTCGCCGTCGAGAACACCACGAGGGTCCAGCCGCTCACGGTGTTGCCGGCCAGCACGAGCACGACGCCGAGGATCACCCCGATCGCCAGGAACAGGTTGTAGAAGCCCTGGTTGAAGGCGAGCGAGCGGGTCGCCACGGCTTCGGTCTCGGAAGCGATGCCGAAGATCCGGCGCGCTTGCGGACTGGTCCAGATGACCGATTCGAGGAAGAAGATGTACACGTGGATGAGGCCCGCGAGGACCGCACAGACACCCGAGATCACCAGCAGGACCGACATGTGCACATTCTCGCAGCAGCGGGCCGGGTTCCGCTGCACGTCCGCCAGTAGGCTCGGACCATGAACGACGACGTCACCCAGACCGAGGCCGACGCGAGCGCCGTCGCCGAACTGCGGAGCATCCGGCAGAGCATCGACAACATCGACGCCGCCGTCATCCACATGCTCGCGGAGCGTTTCAAGTACACGCAGCGCGTGGGGCACCTGAAGGCCGAGTCGGGCATGCCGGCCGCCGACCCGGACCGCGAACGGATCCAGGTCGCACGGCTCCGGTCGCTCGCCGCCGACTCCCACCTCGACCCTTCCTTCGCCGAGAAGTTCCTCAACTTCATCGTCGCCGAGGTCATCCACCACCACGAGCGCATCGCGGGCCGCGACGAATGAGCGCCGAGCTGCCGTCGCTGCTCATCGGGTCGTACACGGCGACCGGCGGCGGGAACGCCACGGGCATCTCGCTGGTCGACGCCGGACCGATCGGAGCCGTCCCGGCACCCCGGACCGTCGCGGTGCTCGACGACCCCTCGTTCCTCGCCGCCTCGGGTGACCGGGTCTACGCGGTCTCCGAGACGAACGACGGCGCCGTGTCGGCCTTCCGGCTGCAGGGCGGCGCACTCGAGCACCTGTGGGACGCCCCCGCCGGCGGAGACGCCCCGTGTCACGTGCGGGTCGATCCCTCGGGCGCGCTCGTCGTCACGAACTACGTCTCCGGCACGGTCTCGGCGATCTCCCTCGCCCCGGCCGAGTCGCACGCCGCCTCGGTGACCGCCAGCGACGGCGTGGTGCTCCACGGGGACGCCGACCAGCGCTCCGTGCCGACCGAGGCCGTCGCGGTCGCCGTGCTGCCCGACGCCACGGGTCCTGACGACGACCGCCAGGACGGCCCGCACGCCCACCAGTCGATCGCGACCCCGGACGGCACGGTGCTCGTCGCCGACCTCGGCGGCGATGCCCTGCACGAGTTCCGCGTCTCCGTGTCGGCCGAAGGGGTCCCCGCGATCGAGGCACTCCGCGTGCACCACGTGACACCCGGCGCCGGCCCGAGGCACATGGCCTGGATCGACGGTGACCTGCTCGTCGCCGGCGAACTCGACGGGCGTGTGCACCGCCTGCGCCGCGACGACTCCGGGTCGTTCCTGACGATCGCTGCCGTGCCCACGTTCGACGGTGCCGTGGGGGAGTCGCTGCTCAGCCACATCGAGGTCGACGAGGCCGGCCGCGCGTACGTGGCGGTGCGCGGGCGCGACCTGCTCGTGGTGCTCGACGCACGTGACGGCGGGCTCGCCGTCGTCTGGTCGGTGCCCTGCGGTGGGGTCTGGCCGCGGCACTTCGCGCGGGTGCCCGGGTTCGTCCTGGTGGCGAACCAGATGTCCGATGCCGTCGCCGTCCTGCCGCTCGACGCCGAGGGCATGCCCGGCGAAGCCGTCGAGCAGATCCCGGTCGGCACCCCGACCTGCGTCGTCCCGCTCTGACGCCGGCGTGTTCGGAGCCGCAGCGCGCTAGAACTCGATCAGGTTCTCGAACGGGCGGCCTTCGGCCAGCGCGGCGACCTGCTTGCGCATGAGATCGATCGACCGCGGCACGCTCAGATCGGTGTTGCCGCCGACGTGCGGGGTCAGCACGGTGTTCGGCGTCGTCCAGAGCGGGTGTCCGGCGGGCAGGGGCTCCGGGTCGGTGACGTCGAGGGCCGCGAACAGCCGCTCCGACCGCAGCTCGGCGACCAGGGCGTCCGTGTCGACGACCTTGCCGCGCGCCACGTTCACCACGAGGGCGCCGTCCGGCAGTGCCGCGAGCAGCTCCGCGTCGACCAGGCGTTCGGTCTCGGCGGTGAGCGGTGCGATGAGCACGAGCACGTCGGTCGTCGGGGCGAGCTCGGGCAGCTCGCCGAACGCGTGCACGTGCCGGCCGTCCTGCTCGCGAGCGGTCCGGGCGACCACCGTCACCTCGGTGCGGAACGCCTCGAACCGGGTGGCGATCGCGGACCCGATCGCCCCGTAGCCGACGACGGTCACCCGGCGGTCGGCGAGCGATCGGGTCTCGCGGGCGTCCCAGACGCCGTTGGCACGGTCGACCTGGAACGCCGAGATCTCACGGAGCGACGTCAACGCGAGACCGACCGCGAGCTCGGCGGTCTCGTCGTCGTGGATGCCGCGGCCGTTCGCCAGCTGCGCGTGACCGGGCACGTGCGGGACGGCGTGCTCGTACCCGGCGCTCGGCAGCTGCAGCAGCTGGAGTTCGGGCAGGTCGTGCACGAACTGCCAGCGGTGCCGCCCCTCGAAGTAGAACGGCAGGAACGTGATCGCGACGTCGTCCGGGCGACCGTACGGCGACTCGACGTCCCAGACGTCCAGCTCGATGCCGTCCGGCACGGGGCCGAACCGGTCGACGAGCTCGGCGAAGGGCAGGGTGACGATCGGCATCCGCGACCCGGGCCTAGGCGTCGGTGCGCGGCGAGAAGGCACCGTCGGAGTCGAGCGGCCCGCGGCCGACGTACCCCTCGGTGACGTCCTCGACGATCACGTCGCCGAAGCGGGCCGGCAGCGTCGCGGCGTGGGTGCCGCGTAGTTCGTCGACCGTGGCCTCGAACACGCCCTGGACCTCGAGCGTGCTCGACGTCGCGTCGGTCACGCCGATGCGCAGCACCGGGAAGCCCCGGCCGTCGCACATGCCCTGGAACCGCACGTCGTCCTCGCGGCGGACGGTCACGATGACGCGACCGGTCGACTCGGAGAACATCGCCGTCGCGGTGTCGATGCCGTCGCGGGTCTCGAGCTCGTCGAGGACCACGCGGGCGCCGATGCCGAAGCGGAGCACCGACTCGGCGAGGGACTGGCCGAGGCCGCCGTCCGCCAGGTCGTGCGCGCTGGTGAGCAGCTGCTCGCCGGACGCCGCGTACAGCAGCTCGGCGAGGGCCTTCTCGCGCTCGAGGTCGACCGCCGGCGGACGCCCGCCCAGGTGTCCGTGCACGGTGCCGGCCCACGCGGAGCCGTCGAGCTCGAGGCTCGTGGTGCCGAGCAGGTAGATGTTGTGGCCGTCGTCCTGCCATCCCGACGGCACGCGCTTGGCGACGTCGTCGATGATGCCGAGCACGCCGACGACGGGCGTCGGGTGGATGGGGGTCGAGCCGGTCTGGTTGTAGAACGACACGTTGCCGCCGGTGACCGGGATGCCGAGCTCCATGCAGCCGTCGGCCAGGCCCTCGACCGCCTCGGAGAACTGCCACATGACCTCGGGGTTCTCGGGGGAGCCGAAGTTCAGGCAGTCGGTGACGGCGGCGGGGACGGCACCGGTGACGGCGACGTTGCGGTACGCCTCGGCCAGGGCCAGGCGTGCACCCTGCTTCGGGTCGAGCTGGCAGTAGCGGCCGTTCGCGTCGGTGGCGATGGCGACACCGAGCCCCGTTTCCTCGTCGACGCGGATCATGCCGCCGTCGTCGGGGAAGGACAGCGCGGTGTTGCCGAGCACGTAGGTGTCGTACTGGTTCGTGACCCAGTTCTTCGACGCCAGGTTCGGCGAACCGAGCAGGCTGAGGAACTGTGCCTTCAGCGCGGGGCCGTCGGCGGGTCGGTCGAGCGAGGCGGCGGTGTCGGCCTGCAGCGCGTCGATCCAGGTCGGGTAGGCGACCGGGCGGTCGTAGACCGGGCCGTCGACGGCGACGGTGCGCGGGTCGACGTTCACGATCTCCTGGCCCTGCCAGTCGATGACGAGTCGGCCGGTGCCGGTGACCTCGCCCAGCACGCTGGTCTCGACCTCCCACTTGCCGACGACGCTCAGGAACTCGTCGAGCTTGTCGGGGCGGACGACCGCCATCATGCGCTCCTGGCTCTCCGACATCAGGATCTCTTCGGCGGTGAGCGTGGGGTCGCGGAGCAGGACGTCGTCGAGCGAGATGTGCATGCCGCCGTCACCGTTGCTCGCGAGCTCCGAGGTGGCGCAGGAGATGCCCGCGGCGCCGAGGTCCTGGATGCCCTCGACCAGGTCCTTCTGGAACAGCTCGAGGCAGCACTCGATCAGGACCTTCTCGGCGAAGGGGTCGCCGACCTGCACGGCCGGACGCTTGGTCGGGCCGCCCTCGGTGAAGGTGTCGGACGCCAGGATCGACGCGCCGCCGATGCCGTCGCCACCGGTGCGGGCACCGAACAGGACGACCTTGTTGCCGGCACCGGACGCGTTCGCCAGGTGCAGGTCCTCGTGGCGGAGCACGCCGACCGCGAGGGCGTTGACCAGCGGGTTGCCCTGGTACACCGGGTCGAAGTAGGTCTCGCCGCCGATGTTCGGCAGGCCGAGGCAGTTGCCGTAGAACGAGATGCCACCGACGACGCCGTGCACGACGCGTGCGGTGTCCTCGTGGTCGATCGCACCGAAGCGGAGCTGGTCCATCACGGCGACGGGGCGGGCGCCCATCGAGATGATGTCGCGGACGATGCCGCCGACACCGGTGGCCGCGCCCTGGTACGGCTCGACGTAGGACGGGTGGTTGTGCGACTCGACCTTGAAGGTCACCGCCCAGCCGTTGCCGACGTCGACGACACCGGCGTTCTCGCCTATGCCGACCATCAGGTTCTTCGTCATCTCCGGCGTGACCTTCTTGCCGAACTGACGGAGGTAGTTCTTCGAGGACTTGTAGGAGCAGTGCTCGCTCCACATCACCGAGTACATCGCCAGCTCGCCCGAGGTGGGGCGGCGGCCGAGGATCTCCTTGATGCGGGCGTACTCGTCCGGCTTCAGGCCCAGCGCGTCGTACGGCTGCTCCTTGTCGGGGGTGGCTGCCGCGTCCTGCACGGTGTCGGGCTTCGGGCGAACGGGTGTCGTCACGGTGTCGTTGTTCCCTGTCACTTGACGAGCGCGTGCTCGATCACGGAGGTGAAGAAGGTCAGGCCGTCGGTGCCCGAGGCCATCGCAGCGGGGGTGTCCGGGCCGAAGCCGGCCTCGGTCGCGTGCTCGGGGTGCGGCATCAGGCCGACGACGTTGCCGCGCTCGTTCGAGACGCCGGCGATGTCGTCGATGGAGCCGTTCGGGTTCACGCCGACGTAGCGGAACACGACCTGGCCGTTGTCCTCGATGCGCTTGATGGTGTCGGCGTCCGCGACGAAGCGGCCATCGGCGTTCTTCAGCGGGATGGTGATCTCCTGCTGGGCGCTGAAGCCGGAGGTCCAGGCGGTCGCGGTGGTCTCGACGCGGAGCTTCTGGTCGCGGCGGATGAACTGCTGGTGCGCGTTGCGGGTGTGCGCGCCGGGGACCAGACGGGCCTCGGCCAGCATCTGGAAACCGTTGCAGATGCCGAGCACGGGCATGCCCTTGCCGGCGGCGTCGATGACCTCGGCCATGATCGGTGCCTTCGCGGCGATCGCGCCGGCACGCAGGTAGTCGCCGTACGAGAACCCTCCGGGCAGCACGATGGCGTCGACGCCCTGCAGGTCGTGGTCGCCGTGCCACAGGGCGACGGGGTCGGCGCCGGCGAGACGGACGGCGCGCTGGGCGTCGCGGTCGTCGAGCGAGCCGGGGAACGTGATGACGCCGATGCGCATCCGGGTCACTGGCCTTCGACGGTCACGGACACGACGTCCTCGATGACCGCGTTCGAGAAGACGTCGGCCGCGATGTCACGGACCTCGGCGAGCTTGGCGTCGTCGACGGGGCCGTCGACGGTCACCTCGAAGCGCTTGCCGATGCGGACGTTGGTCAGGTCGGCCTTGCCGAGGCGGGCCAGGGCGTTGCCCACGGCCTTCCCCTGGGGGTCGAGGATCTCGGCCTTGGGCATGACCTCGACGACGATCGTTGGCACGTGTTCTCTCCAGCACTTCAGGGGTGGGGGGACGCGACCAGTCTACGGGGCGCGCGCGACACGCCGGGACGTCCCCGGGCCTCCAGGCGGGCCCTTGCTGTGCGTTTGCTCACGTCTGTTCCAACGCGTATATTCCAAGCCGAATAGTCAACAACGAACAAGCGGACTGGAGGCACGTGTGCCGTCGCTCACGCCACTCGCGTTCGCCGCGCTCGGGCTCCTGGCCGAGGGGCCGACGCATCCCTACGAGATGTTCCAGACGATGACGCACCGCCGGGACGGCCGGAACGTCAAGGTCCGGCCCGGCACCCTGTACCACCAGGTCGGCCGCCTGGTGGAGCTCGGCCTCGCCGAGGTCGTCGGGACCGACCGGGCGGGCAACCGTCCGGAACGCACCACCTACGCCATCACGGACGACGGGTGGACGGCCCTGCACGACGGGCTCGTCCGGCTGATCGCCGAACCGGCCGAGGAGTACCCCGTCTTCCACCTGGCCGTCGCCGAGATCGAGAACCTGTCGGTCGACGAGGCCGAGTCCGCGCTCCGGGCACGGGCCGTCGCACTCCGGGCCCAGCGCGACGAGGCGGACGAGATCCTCGGGGTCGTCCGTGCGAAGGACCTGCCCGAGCGGTACTGGCTCGACGTGTCGTACGTGCGTGCCATGCTCACGACGCAGATCGAGTGGCTCGCCGCCACGGCCGACCGGATCGCCGCCGGCCACATCTCCTGGGACGCCTCCGTCGCGTCCGCAGACACCACCACGAACAGCAAGGAAACCACTCGATGACCACCGTCACGCCTCCGCGGACGACCGAGAAGAAGCCGTGGCCTGCCCTGTGGGCACTCGTCGTCGGGTTCTTCATGATCCTCGTCGACTCGACCATCGTGTCGGTCGCCACCCCCACCATCGCCCAGAAGCTCGACGCGGACATCAACTCCGTGATCTGGGTGACGAGCGCCTACCTGCTCGCCTACGCCGTGCCGCTGCTCATCACCGGCCGGCTCGGCGACCGCTTCGGCCCGAAGGTCATGTACCAGATCGGCCTCGTGGTCTTCACGCTCGCCAGCCTGTGGTGCGGCCTGGCCGGCTCGATCGAGGTGCTGATCGTCGCCCGCGTCGTGCAGGGCCTCGGCGCCGCCATGATGAGCCCGCAGACCATGTCGGTCATCACGCGCATCTTCCCGCCGCAGAACCGCGGCGCTGCCATGGGCCTCTGGGGCGCCGTCGCCGGTGTCGCGTCGCTCGTCGGCCCGATCGTGGGCGGCCTGCTCGTCGACGGCTTCGGCTGGGAGTGGATCTTCTTCGTGAACGTCCCCGTCGGTGTCGTGGCGTTCGTGCTCGCGCAGCGCTTCGTGCCGTCGTTCGAGCGCCACGGACACCGCTTCGACTACCTCGGCATCTTCCTGTCGGCAGCGGGCCTGTTCCTGCTCGTCTTCGGCATCCAGGAAGGTGAGACCTACGACTGGGGCGTCATCGCGGGCCCGATCTCGGTGTGGTCGCTCATCATCGTCGGCCTCGTGGTGCTCGCCGGCTTCGTCGTCTGGCAGGGCGTGCAGAAGGGCGAGCCGCTGCTGCCGCTCGGCCTGTTCAAGGACCGCAACTTCACGCTGGCCAACGTCGCCATCACCGCCGTCGGTGTCGCGATCGCGTCGTTCGCGCTGCCGATCATGCTGTGGGCGCAGGACGTCCTGCGCTTCTCGCCGACCCAGGCCGCACTGCTCCTCGTGCCGCAGGCCGTGCTGTCCGCCGCGCTCGCGCCGATCGTCGGCAAGAACCTGAACCGCTGGAACCCGCGCTGGGTCGCCTCGTTCGGCCTCGCCTGCTTCTCGGTCGGCCTGTTCTGGTTCGGCGCCCTGCTGTCGAGCGGTGCCGAGTGGGGCTGGGTGCTCCTGCCGAGCGCGCTCCTCGGCCTCGCCAACGCCTGCATGTGGGGACCGCTGTCCGTCTCGGCGACGCGCAACCTGCCGCCGAAGCTGGCCGGTGCCGGCTCGGGTGTCTACAACACCACGCGCCAGATCGGTGCGGTGCTCGGTTCCGCTGGCATCGCCGCCTTGATGGAGGCCCGGATCACCGCGAACTTCCCGGCGTCGTCCGGTGGGGCCACGGCCGGTGGCGCGGAGCAGCAGGTCGGCGCACTGCCGGGCTTCCTGCTCGAGCCGTTCTCCAAGGCCATGGGTGAGTCGCTCTACCTGCCGGCGATCGTGCTCATCGTGGCCATCGTCGCGGCGCTGTTCCTGGCGAAGCCGAAGCAGACCGTCGCATGGCAGCAGACCGGCTCGGTGACCACGCAGCCCGACGCCGAGCCCGCGGGGGCCCCGTCGAAGTAGGGCACGAGCGCACTTCGTGAGCAGGAATGGTCGGGTCGCCTTCGGGCACCCGACCATTGCTGCTCACGAAGCGGAACGCGGGACATCCCCGACGCTCAGCCGCGGCGCTGCAGGTGCGCTCGGGTCAGCTCGTCCATCTGTTCGTCGGTCAGGGCGTCGACGGCCCGGGCCTCGCGGCGGTCGGTCCGCTGCCACCGGATGAACAGGGCGACGAGCACGGGGATGTCTGCCACCTCGGCGATGAACCACAGCAGGTCGCCCGCCAGGTGCTGGTCCTGCAGCGGCGACGGGTACCAGGCCCGCCCGACCACCGGCACGAGGGACCCGTCGAGCACGTGGTTCGTGATCCGCAGCACGATGCCGGGCACCGCGTCGACGACGAGCTCGACGAACGCCAGCAGGAACTCGGCCGTGGCGAACGTCGACGAGACGAGCACGCCGACCTCGGACAGGGGCGCGAGCAGGCCGAACCCGAGCGCCGGCACGGCCACGGTGATGACGGCGGCCCAGGCGGGGGACTCCCGGATCACCGCCGAGAACGGGGTGAGCAGGACGGCGAACAGCGCGAGCGCGACCAGCGGGGCGACGATCGCGTTGCCGAGCAGGCGCACCGGTCGTGACCCCATGACCGCGTCGGCGACCTGCGCGAGGCGAGCCGGGCCTCCGATCCGGAGCAGTGCGACGGGCGCACCGAGCGCGGTGAAGGTGGGGACCGCGAAGAACAGCAGGGCGGCCCGCAGGACGAAGGCCCAGCGCAACCGCTCGTCGTCGACGCCGACGATGCCGAACTGCAGGACGCCGAACAGCACGAGCGCCGTGGCGAAGGCGAGCGTGCGCCACCAAGGCCAGCGGGCACCCCGTCGAGCCGCGCCGACGACCCACCGGCCGTAGGCGACCGCGGCGACGACGAGGAGCACCGCCGCCAGGGGATCGAACCGCCAGGTGCTCCAGAACTCGGGTGTCGACGGCGTGGGGAGCCTCCTGGTGATCAGGCGGACTCGTCCTTCGCGCCGCCGGAACCATCCTCCGTCCGCCCGACGTCCGGCGGGGGTCCGTCGTGGCCCCGCGACGGTGAGAACCGGTTCAGATCCGGGCGACCCCGCGTGCTGGGACGGTCCGCGAGAGCAGCCAGACGCCCGCCGGCACGGCCACGGCACCGACGAGCGCGACGCCGAACGACAGGTGCAGCTGCATCACGAGGAACGCCGGGCCGATCGTGCAGAGGGCGGCGAACGCGACGACCGGCCACGACGGACGGTCGGCCGACGGCAGCAGCCGGGGGAGCGGCCGGTCGAACCAGCGCAGAGCCCTGGCCACCCCGATCGCGACGGCGAGCACCACCACGAGTGCGACGATGCGCGACGCCCACCACGGACCGGAGCCCGGCGCCGGGAACGGCACCCCGACGAGCAGGGCGACGCCGTTCAGCGCGATGAACAGCGGCAGGTGCCACAGGTAGATGGTCATGCCGTCGCGGCCGAGGACGAACACGGCCCCGAGTGCGGCCCGCGTGCGCATCAGCCTGGTGAGCGGAGCGTGCACGAGCTGGACCAGGCAGGCCTGTGCGATCGCCAGGAACGCCAGCGGGAGCATCGGCGGGTTGAGGTCCTGCAGCATGTCCGGTGCCCAGAGCCCGACCGAGGTCATCGGCACGAGCACGGCGTACGCGGCGACGGCGATGCCGAGCAGGAGCACCTTCGACCGGCGAGCGAACCAGCCGTCGGCCCACAGGAAGCCGAGCTGCTGCGCGAAGAGCCACACCGGGCCCAGGTTCAGCAGCCCGACCTCGGCGACCCCGGTGGCCAGACGGACGGCGTCCACCGCCCCGGCGAGCACGAGCAGCACGGCAAGGGTGGCCCACGGTGCTCGCTCGTGCAGGCGCATCATCACGGGGACGCAGCACTGGGTGATGCCGTAGGCGGCCAGGAACCAGAGCGGCGAACCGATGCCGAACGCGACCTCGGCCAGGAGCTCCGGCGGCGTCCCAGCGGCCGTGGCGACCCCGAGCCCGAGCGCGAGGAACACGAACAGCGGTACCGCGGGCCGGAACAGCCGCACCAGGCGGGTGGCCAGGTAGTCGCGGGCGGGGCTCGGCGCGCCACGGGCGACGGTGCTGCGCCAGCCGACGGCGCTCGCGAACCCGCCGACCACGAAGAACAGCGGCATCACCTGCCCGACCCAGGTGGCGGCGACGTACCAGGGGAGTTCCTGCAGCGGGCTCGTGACCCGCACCCCCTGGTCATCGGCGGCGACGCCGACCATCGTGACGTGCACGATGACGACGAGGACGACGCAGGCCGTCCGGATGAGGTCGACGACCAGGTCCCGCTTCGCGATGATCCCCCGGACGTCCGCGGTGCTGTTCGCCTGTTCAGGCAGACCCTGGCTCGTGGACATGTCCGGACGTTAGCGTGCGGAACGGTCGGTCCAGGGTCGTCCCAGCTGATCGCGACCGGATCGTGACACTTCGTATTCCGGTCGCGGCATGTGAGTCCTCGCTGGTCGGCAGCAGAAGCTCGTGTACAGTGAAGGCGTTGTCTTGATTCCTACAAAAGAAAGGCTCAGCATGGACGCCGACGCCGATCTGCTCCGTTCCTCGGGGCTCCGGGTCACGACCCCACGACTCGCGGTGCTCCGCGCGACGGACTCGATGCCGCACGCCACCGCGGACGACATCGTCACCGCGCTCGCCGTGGAGCTGCCGACCACCAGTCACCAGGCCGTCTACGGCGTGCTGAACGCCCTGACCGGCGTCGGGCTCGTCCGCCGCATCGAACCGGCCGGCAGCCCTGCCCGGTACGAGCGCCGTACCGGTGACAACCACCACCACATCGTCTGCACCCTGTGCGGAGCGATCGAGGACGTCGACTGTGCGGTCGGCCACTCGCCCTGCCTGACGCCGTCCGAGACCCACGGCTTCGCAGTCACCACCGCCGAGGTCACCTACTGGGGCATCTGCGAACGCTGCGCAGCGGCAGAGCGCGACGACGCAGAGCGCGACGACGCAGAGCGCGACGCCCCAGACGCGCCCGACGCGAGCGCGCAGGCACCCAGCGCCCCCACGCCCGCCTGACGGCGACCGCCCACCGCACCGGCCGCACGACGCGCCGGACCCCGAACCACCCGAGCACCCCTGACCGAACCAACGTCCCACCTCCAGGAGGAACCGTGTCCGACCAGAACACGCCGACCGGCACCCCGACCACCACGACCAACAGCGGCGCCCCCGTCTCGAGCGACGAGCACTCGATGGGCGTCGGGGCCGACGGCCCCCTCGCGCTGCACGACCACTACCTGGTCGAGAAGCTCGCCCAGTTCAACCGCGAGCGTGTCCCGGAGCGGGTCGTGCATGCCAAGGGCGGCGGCGCCTTCGGTACCTTCACCGTCACGCAGGACGTCTCCCGCTTCACCCGTGCCGCGTTCCTGCAGCCGGGCAAGCAGACCGAGATGCTGGCCCGCTTCTCCTCCGTCGCTGGCGAGCAGGGCTCCCCCGACACCTGGCGCGACCCCCGCGGCTTCGCGCTGAAGTTCTACACCGAAGAGGGCAACTACGACCTCGTCGGCAACAACACCCCGGTGTTCTTCATCCGCGACGGCATCAAGTTCCCCGACTTCATCCGCTCGCAGAAGCGCCTGCCGGGTTCGCACCTGCGCGACCACGACATGCAGTGGGACTTCTGGACCCTGTCGCCCGAGTCGGCGCACCAGGTCACGTGGCTGATGGGCGACCGCGGCCTGCCGGCGAGCTGGCGTGAGATGGACGGCTTCGGCTCGCACACCTACCAGTGGATCAACGCCGAGGGCGAGCGCTTCTGGGTGAAGTACCACTTCATCACGGAGCAGGGCCACAAGACCCTGACGCAGGAGGACGCCGACCGCATCGCCGGTGAGGACGCGGACTTCCACATCCGTGACCTGCACGCCGCGATCGAGCGTCAGGACTTCCCGCGCTGGACCCTCAAGGTGCAGGTCATGCCCTACGAGGACGCCGCGACCTACCGCTTCAACCCGTTCGACCTGACGAAGGTGTGGCCGCACGCGGACTACCCGCTCATCGAGGTCGGCACGATGGAGCTCAACCGCAACCCGGAGAACTACTTCGCGCAGATCGAGCAGGCGACCTTCGCCCCCTCGAACTTCGTGCCCGGCATCGCGGCGAGCCCCGACAAGATGCTCCTGGCGCGCATCTTCAGCTACGCGGACGCACACCGCTACCGAGTCGGCACGAACCACGCGCAGCTCCCGGTGAACGCCCCGAAGAACGAGGTCCACTCGTACTCGAAGGACGGCGGCATGCGCTTCGACTTCCAGAAGTCCGAGGTGCCGGTGTACGCGCCGAACTCGCTCGGTGGTGCGCACGCCGACCCGACCGCGACCGACGACGCCCCGGGTTGGGAGTCCGACGGTGCGCTGCAGCGTTCCGCCGCGACCCTGCACCCGGAGGACGACGACTTCGGCCAGGCCGGCACGCTCGTCCGCGAGGTCCTGGACGACGCCGCCCGTGAGCGCCTGGTCGGCAACATCGCCGGCCACGTCTCGAAGGTGACGCGCGACGACCTGCGTGAGCGCGTGTTCGCCTACTGGACGAACGTCGACGCCGACCTGGGTGCGCGCGTGCGCGCCGCGGTCGCGCCGAGCGCGCCGGGCTCCAACGAGGACCCGGAGAAGGTCGCGGTCGAGGCGTAAGCCCCGCTGGACGACCTGACGGACGGGAGGCCCGGTACCAGCTGGTACCGGGCCTCCTGTCCGTTGGTCTGAAGCGGGTCTAGACCTGCTGGCCGTTCAGCCAGATCGGGCCAGCGGGCCAGTCCTCGAGCTGCGCTGCCACCGGCAGCGCCATCCAGCCGCCCTGCTCGGTGTTGCTGACGCCCGCGCCCTCGGCGGTGAACGCCGAGAAGGTGCCGACGGCCTCGGGGAACTCGTGCCAGCCGAGCTTCGCGTAGAAGGGGATGCGGTCCTCGCCCGCGCCGAGGAACCCGAAGGGCACGCGGAGTCCCTCGAGGACCGCCGCGGTGCGGGTCATCAGCTCGCGGCCGACGCCGGCGCCCTGCAGTCGGGGCGACACGGCGACCAGGCCGGTGTCGCCGACCAGGAGATCCTGCCCGCCGACGGAGATGTACATGCGGCGGATGCCGACGTGGGCCAGGACGACCCCGTCGGCGTCGTGCGCGAGCACCCGGCGTTCCGGCTGCATGCCGGACCAGCTCCGGCCGCCCACGTACCAGTGCGACCAGTCGGGGAAGGCCTGCCCGAGCAGCGCCGCGATCGCTTCGTGGTCGGGGAGCGACAGCGTGCTCTCCTCGACCACCTCCCACCGGATGTCGTCAGTCACGGGTCCATCCTGCCGGTCCGGCGGCCGGTGTGGTGAGGTTTCGCGCTGCGCGACACCTCGCGGGTCCGGGCGCGCGTGAGGTGTCGGTCAGCGCGAAGTGTCGCGCCGCGTCACCCGCGACCGGGCGTGGTCACCTCGATGCGGTTCGCCCAGGGGTCGTCGAACGCCACGGTCCGGCCGTCGTCGGCGAGCTCCACGCCGCCGTGCCGCATGCGCTCGGTCAGGGCGCCGAGGTCGTCGGCGGCGGGGACCTCGATGCGCACGAGCCCCAGGCCGAGTGCGAGCTGTCGCCGCCCGGCGCCGCGGGAGTTCCAAGTGTTCATCGCCATGTGGTGGTGGTAGCCGCCGGCGCTGACGAACAGTGCCTCGCCGAAGCCGGCGGTGGTCTCGAAGCCGAGGGTGTCCACGTAGAAGGAGCGTGCGGTGGCGACGTCGCCGACGGACAGGTGCACGTGGCCGACCTTGCCCGGGCGTGCCGCGACGGTGTCCAGGGCGTCCTGCGTCAGGTGTGACTGCAGGAACGCGTTCGGGTCGACGTACTTCGTGTCCATGTCGACCATGCCGTGCGTCCACGACCACTCGGTGCGGTCACGGTCCCAGTACAGCTCGACGCCGTTGCCCTCGGGGTCGGTGAAGTAGAACGCGTTGCTCACCAGGTGGTCGGCGCTGCCGGTGAAGCCCGCCGGGTACTGCGTGGCGACCGAGTAGAGCGCGGCGGCCAGGTCGGCGCGGGTGTCGAACAGGATCGCCGTGTGGAACAGCCCGGCCTCGCGGGGGCCGGCGTGCCGCATCGCGGGGGCGTGCTCGAGGACCACGATCGGCGTGCTGCCCCGTCCGAGCACGGCGACGCCGCCGGTGTGGGAGAGCAGCGACAGCCGCACGCCGTCGCGGTAGTACCGGATCATCGCGTCGAGGTCGGCGACGCGGAGCGTGACGGCGCCCATCCCGGTGTCGGCGGCGAGCAGTTCGTGCGTTTGCATGCACTTAGTGTGCGCCCGTTTGGTTGACGCGTCAACCAATTTAATGACGCGTCAACCAAACTCGGTGCCCTAGGCGCGGTTCGAGATCCCGCCGTCCGACGTCAGCAGCTGCCCGTTCACCCAGGCGCCCTGCTCCGAGCAGAGGAACCCGACGAGCGCGGCGGTGTCCGACGGGCGTCCGAGCCGACCGAGCGGGGTGCCCTCGACGGCCCACCCCTTGACCTCGTCGGACATCCAGCCGGTGTCGTTCGGGCCCGGGTTCACCACGTTGGCGCTGACGCCGAGGCTGCCGAGCTCCTTCGCGGCGCCGAACACGATCCGGTCGAGCGCGCCCTTCGACGCCCCGTACGGCAGGTTGTACGCGATGTGGTCGCTCGTCAGCGCGACGATCCGGCGTCGGTTGCGCGGAGCGGCGTCCCCGGCACGCTCGAGCCCGGCCGCGTAGGCCTGCACGAGCAGGAAGGGTGCGCGGGCGTTCACGGCGAAGTGGCGGTCCCACGACTCGACCGTGGTGGTGCGGAAGTCGGAGTCGACGGACTCGCAGTGCGACATGACGAGGGCGGTGACGGGGGCGCCCGCTTCCGTCTCGGCGCGGCCGACGAGCGCGGCCGCCTGCTCCGGGTCCTCCAGGTCGACCGGGAGGCGCGTCACCCGTGCTCCCGCCGCCTCGCACTCCTGCACCACCGACTCGACCCCGTCCGGGTCCGCCCCGCCGCTCACGCGGTCGTCGTAGGGTCCCCACCACGAGATGGCGAGGTCCCAGCCGTCGGTCGCCAGGCGGGTGGCGAGCGCTGCGCCGATGCCGGCTCTGCGGCCCACCCCGGTCACCAGGGCGAGTGGTCGTGCGGACGTCATGCGTGCCTCCTGTCCGGCGCTCCGTCGCGCCGATCGGCTCCCAGTCTGCCGGAACCGGCCACCCGTGTGACCATCGCATCCGGTGTCCTGTCGGCGGACGGCCGACCACGGGGCCAAGATGGACGGATGCCACGCACACGACGGCCCTCCCGACCGGGGCGCGGACCCCGCGGCGGTCGCCCGGACCCCCGTGACCTGCCGCTCGAGCACGTCCGCGACCGGATGTCGTCGTACATCTACGGCAACATCACGGTGCTCGCCGTCGCGATCGCGGTGAACCCGGAGCAGATCCACCACGGCGCCGCGGTGGCGACCGTCCTGGCGACCGCGGTGCTGACCTACCTGGCGCACGTGCTCGCGCACCTGGTCGCACACGGGCTCGGCGACGACGGCGAGGAGTCCGCTGCGGACCGCGCTGCCCGCCGCGACTCGGTCGCGACGATCGTCCGGAACGCCAACCCGATCGCGACCTCGGGCATGATCCCGGCGGTCCTCTACGCGGCTGCCTGGATCGGGTGGCTGCCGGCGGAGTGGGCACAGGTCGCGGCGACCGTGATCCTGGTCGTGCGCATCGGGCTGGTGGGCGTGTTCATGCAGCGGTTCAGTGGGAAGCAGCCCACGTTCCTCGGGTTGTGGGGCGGCATCGTGCTGGCCGCCGTGGCGTTCGTGATCGGCCTCGTCAAGGTGGTGTTGACGCATTGAGCGACACGCACGCCGACGCCGGACCCCACGCCGAACCCGCCGCCGAGAGCGAGCCGAAGCGCGGCGGTCTGCGATTCCTGCGCGACCTCGTCATCATCGTCGTCGTGGCGCTGTTGGCGTCCTTCCTGGTGAAGGCGTACCTGGTCCGTTCCTTCTACATCCCCTCGGCCTCGATGCAGAACACGCTGCTCGTCGGGGACCGGGTGCTCGTCAATGAGCTCGTGCCCGGGGTCGTCCCACTGCAGCGCGGTGACGTCGTGGTGTTCCAGGACCCGGGCGGCTGGCTCGGCACGGGCCAGGGCGACGACCTCATCAAGCGGGTCATCGGCCTGCCGGGTGACACGGTGTCGTGCTGCGACGCGCGCGGCCGCCTGTCGGTGAACGGGCACGCGGTGGACGAGCCCTACGTCGTGCTCGAACGCGGGTCGGACCGTGTCGCCGGGAAGGACTTCGAGATCACCGTGCCGAAGGGGCGCATCTGGGTGATGGGCGACAACCGCTACGACTCCGCCGACTCGCGTGTGCACGGCACCGTGCCGGTCGACGACGTCGTGGGGCGCGCCTTCGTGACCACCTGGCCCGTCTCGCGGTGGTCGGTGCTGTCCCGGTACGGCGACGAGTGGGACCGGGTCCCGACGCCGTGACCGCGGATGACGAGGGCTTCGGCTACGAAACCGGCGGGGACGACGATCTGTCGATCCACCGGATCGCGACACCGGGCAAGCGGTCGGGGACGATCGGTCCGCGCCCCGACCACGTCGTGTTCTGGCTCGCCGACGGCCGGGCCAGCCTGACCGCCGACGACGGCGAGCACTGGGAGGTCGGCGCCGAGCGGCCGATGATGCTCTCGGCGTCCGTCGCGTACGGGTTCGAGACCGACGCGACCGCCACGACGCTGCTGCACCTGTCGCCGTCGCTGCTCGGCGACACGGGGGAGTCCTCGGTGTTCGGGCAGCCGGACGCGGCCGATCCCGCACTCGAGCCGCTGCGGGCACTGCTGCGCGAGGCCTCCGGGCGCATCCTCGACCCCGGCCTGCCCGCCGACGACCGTGCGGCCCTGAACCGGCGGATCGCGACCGTCGTCCTGTCGACCTTCGCCAGGTCGCGATCGGACGTCGCGGACCGGATGCGGCGGGCGATCGGCTTCGTGCACGACCACGCCGACCGGACGCTGACGGTGGCGGACGTCGCAGCGGCCTGCGACCTGAGCGAGCGCGGCCTGCAGGACCTGTTCCGCCGTCGTCTCGGCGTCACGCCCATGCAGTACCTGCGCGAGGTCCGTCTCGACCGGGTGCACCTGGAGCTGGGGCGGCCGGGTTCCCGCGCGCTGCTCGTCAGTCAGGTCGCGCGGCGGTGGCGGTTCACCCACCTGGGGCGGTTCGCGGCGTACTACCGGGAGCGGTTCGGGGAGCAGCCGCACCAGACCATCGCGCGGAGCGGCACACCCGGAGAACGGTAGTTCTCGCGTTCTTTGCGGATTCCGGCTATCCTGCTCGCGTGGATGCGCGACGGTCCGAACTGGGGCAGTACCTCCGCGCCCGTCGGGCACTCGTCCAGCCCGAGGACGTCGGCCTCACCCGCGAGCCCGGACGACGAGTGGACGGCCTGCGCCGCGAAGAGGTCGCACGGCTCGCGGGCATCAGCCCCGAGTACTACCTGCGGCTCGAACGCGGCCGTGACCACCAGCCGTCCGACCAGGTGCTCGTGGCGCTCGGCCGCGCACTGCGGCTCGACCACGAGGCCGTCGACTACCTGCGCCGCCTCGCACACGCCGAACGCCGCCGCCCCGAGGGGGTCGTGCCGCCGGGGCTCGACGACTCGGTCCGGTCGCTGCTGGCGCAGTGGTCGCACACCCCGGCGTTCGTGATGGACCGCAACCAGGACATCATCCTGTCCAACGCCCTGGCGAGCGCCCTCGGCCCCGGGTACATGGAGCCGGGCGCGAACCTCGTCCTGCAGATGTTCTCCGAGGCGTCCCGGCAGCACGCGGCCGACTGGCACCCCACCGCGCACCGGGTCGTCGCCGCGCTCCGGCTGCACGCCGAACCCGAGGACCCCCGGCTGCAGGAGATCGTCGGCACCCTGACCCTGCAGGACCCGGACTTCGCCCGCATCTGGGCCCGGCACGACGTCGCCGTGCAGCGCACCGGGGTCTCGCGGCACTGGATCGACCCGATCGGCTGGGTCGAGTTCCGCTGGCAGAACCTCGCGATCCCGGGCAGCTCGCACGTGCTCGTGACCTTCTGGGCCGACCCCGGCACCCCCGCAGCCGCGGCCGTCGCGTACCTCGCCGCGCAGGTGCAGCAGGGCACCGCCCGCCGGCAGCCGGTCGCGGGCGAGACCGCGGTGGGGTAGCGAGGCGGTCGCAGCGATCGCTGCGGTCGCCGCGTTCCCGGTCAGGCGGTCGACGCGTCCTCGTCGAGCAGTCCCCGGAGCGTCGTGAGCCGCGCGGCGGACTCCTCGTCCGCCGCCGTCCACACCACGAGCACGTGCTCGGGGTCCTCCAGCCGCCGCAGCTGCTCCCACCGCAGGTCGATCCGGCCCACCAGCGGGTTCTCGAACGTCGACTCCCCGCGTCGAGCCGGCCGCACCGCGCCGCCGGCCCACTCGGTCGCGAACGTCGTGCTCCGCGCCATCAGCTCGCCCAGCAGCTCCTGGAACCGGTCGTCGGCGTCGTGCTCGTCCAGCGAATCCCGGAGCATCGCGGCGGTGCGGTGCGCCTCGGCCTCCCAGCCGTCGACCGAGTCCTCGACCCAGGGGTTCAGGAAGGTGAACCGCGCCAGGTTCGTGCCCACCGTGAGCGATGCGGACAGGGCCCCGGCGAGCCGGTTCGCCGCGACCACGTCCAGGTGCCGGTCGAAGACCACGATCGGTTCGGCGAGCGCGTCCACGAAGTCCTGGGCCGACGTCGTCGTCGTGCCGTCCTCGTGTTCCATGCGATCACGCTAACCGGCCGGGCAGTGGAGCAGGGGGGAGAAGGGGGCCCCGGCGGGGACCCCGTCGCCGTGCCTCCGCTCCGCAGGGGGACCCCGGCACGGTGCGTCCGGCCGTCCGAGGGCACCCCGCGTCGCTCCCGGGGCGTCGACGCGCGCTGTCGTCGGGGGTGACGGGCAACGACAGGGACAGGACGGCGCAGCGCCCGCAGCCCTAGCGTGACGACGCCGGGACCCCCGGTCCCCGCACCACCCCAGACGTTCGTCACGAAGGAGACCCGCAATGGCTGCACCCACCATCGTCCTCGTCCACGGCGCGTTCGCCGACTCCGCCAGCTGGGCGCCCGTCACCCGGGAGCTGCTCGACCGCGGCCACACGGTGCTCGTCCCGCCGGTCTACAACCGCAGCCTCGCCGAGGACGCCGCCTCGATCCGCGCCGTCGCCGAGCACGTCGACGGGCCGGTCGTCCTCGCCGGGCACTCGTACGGCGGCGCCGTGATCACCGTCGCCGGCGAGGCCGAGAACGTCGTCGGACTCGTCTACGTCTCCGGCTACGTGCTCGAGGTCGGCGAGAGCCTCGGGCAGCTGCAGGGCGGGTTCCCCGACTCCGACCTCGCCGCGAACCTGGTGTACACGCCGTACCCGGTCGCCGGCGCCGAGGACGGCACCGACGTCTCCGTCGCGATCGACGCGTTCCCGCAGGTCTTCGCCGCCGGGGTCGACCCGCGCGTCGCCGAGGTCCTCGCGGTCTCGCAGCGCCCGCTGTCCGGCGCCGCCTTCGGTGAACCGGCCTCCGCCGCCGCGTGGAAGACCACGCCCGCGTGGGCGATCGTCTCGTCCGACGACCACACCATCAACCCCGAGGTCGAGCGCTTCGGCTACTCCCGCGCCGGCATCACCGACGTGACCGAGCTCGCCGCCCCGCACCTCGTCATGCAGACCCACCCGAAGGACGTCGCCGACGTCATCGAGCGCGCCGTCGCCGCGACCAGCGCGACCGACGCCGCCGCCTGACGCGACCACCCCTGGAGGCGCGGCGTGCGCCCGACGCGCACCGCGCCTCCAGGATGTCCCCGTTCCACCCCAGGAGGCGACGTGACCACGGAACGCACCACCCCCGCACCCCGCGGCGGCGCCTTGGCGCCGCTCGCGATCCCGGTCTTCCGCGCCCTGTGGATCGCGGTGCTCGTGAGCAACATCGGAAGCTGGATGCAGACCGTCGGCGCGCAGTGGCTGCTCGTCGACGAGCACGCCGCACCCGTCGTCGTCGCCCTCGTGCAGACCGCGTCGAGCCTGCCGGTGCTGCTCGTCGGGATCCCCGCCGGGGTGATCGGCGAGTTCGTCGACCGGCGACGGCTGCTCATCGGCGTGCAGGCGTTCCAGGTGGTCGTCGGCGTCGTGATGACCGTGCTCACCGCGACCGGCGACATGACCTCGGCGCTCCTGCTCACCGTCACGTTCCTGCTCGGTACCGCCTCGGCGCTCCAGCTGCCCGCGTACCAGGCGCTCGTGCCCGAGATCGTGCCGCGCGCCGCGATCACCGACGCCGCGGCGCTCAGCTCCGTCGGCGTCAACGTCGCCCGGGCGATCGGACCGGCGCTCGCCGGGGTGGTGATCGCGCAGCTCGGCGTGCCGTTCGTGTTCGCCGCCAACGCGCTGTCGTTCGCGCTCTTCCTGGTGGTGCTCGTCGCCTGGCGCGGGTACCAGCGCCCCGAGACGCGGGCCGAACCGTTCATCGACGCCACCCGCGCCGGGCTGCGGTACGTCCTGCATGCGGCGGTCGTCCGCCGGCTGCTCGTGCAGCTCGCCGTCTTCATGGTGCCCGCGAACGCGCTGTGGGCGCTCCTGCCACTCGTCGCCGACGGCCCGCTCGGCCTGTCCTCCGGTGGGTACGGACTGCTGCTCGCCGCAGTCGGCACCGGGTCGGTCGGCGGGGCGTTCCTGATGCCGGCGGTCCGTGCGCGGCTCGGCATCGGCCGCACCGTCGGGATCGCCTCGGTGGTGTTCGGCGTCTGCACCGCGGTCGTCGCGCTCGTCCCCGTGCTGCCGGTCGTGCTCGTCGCGCTGCTGGTCGGCGGGGTGGCCTGGATCGCCGTGGTGACGACGCTGAACGGCACCGTTCAGGCGTTCCTGCCCGCCTGGGTCCGGACCCGCGGGCTCGCCGCCTACCAGCTCGTGCTCTTCGGCTGCACCGCCATCGGTGCGGCGCTCGCCGGCGCCGTCGCCACGCCGCTCGGGGTGACGGGGGTGCTCGCCGGAGCCGGGGTCGTCACCGCGCTCAGCGCCGCGCTGCTGCTCGTGTCCGGGTTCCCGGTGCTCACCGACCGGCAGCGCGCCGTGACGCCGATGCCGTTCGGCGACGAGGTGTTCGTGCCGGACGACCACGGCGCGGCGACGGGGGAGACCCTCGTGCTGCTGCACTGGACGGTCCCGGCGGACGCGGTCGACGAGTTCCGGGCGCGCGCCGGACGGCTCGGGCGGAGCCGGCGGCGGACCGGTGCCCGTGACTGGAACCTGTACCGGGACGCGGCGTCCGGGCCGGACGCCTGGGTCGAGGCGTTCCGGGTGGGGTCGTGGCAGGAACACGTCGACCAGCACGAGGTCCGGCAGACCGGGGACGACGCGCGGACCCTGCAGTCGGTGCGCGAGGTCGCGGGCGAGCCGCGGGTCGAGCACCTGGTCGCGGAGGGGGTCGGCGGTCCGTCGGCGGGGTGACGGGAGGGGTCAGCGGCCGGTCGGGGTGGCGGGCGGCCCGTCGGGGCGACGGGCGGCGTCAGCGGTCCGTCGTGGTGGCGGAAGGGGTCAGCAGCCCGTCGTGGTCAGGGTCACCGTCGCGACCGTGCCGTCGGACACCTTGGTCGTCTGCGGGCAGAGGTCGCCGGCGCGGACCGTGACCTGGCCGAGGGGAACACCCGCGAAGTCGGCCGTACCGCCCGGGAACACCCGCTGGTGCTCGGAGAGCTTGCCGGTCGAGGCGAACACCTTGACCTCGTAGGGGTGGTCGGCGGCGTTCGACGACACCGTGACCGACACCTGGCCGGTGGAGTCGTGGGCGCCACAGCCGGCGAGGGCCAGGAGCGCGGCCACGCCGAGGACGGTTGCGGGGACGACTCGGAGCACGACGACCAGGGTACGCCGACGCGCCCGACGATCTGCGCCCTCCGGACTGGGGCCAGGCCCTGTCCGTTCAGCGCGTTACCGTGGGAGCATGCAGCCGGAAACCGCGATGTCCGTGCCCGCGTCGACCGGGGCCGATGCCGTCCGGCGCGCGGCCCTGATCGCGGCGCTCGACGTGGTCGACGGCGGCGTCGAGGAACGGTTCGAACGGATCACCCGGATCGCACGCGAGGCCCTCGGGGTCTCCGGCTCGTTCCTCAACCTGGCCGGCGAGACCACGCTGACGATCAAGTCACAGCAGAGCGACGCTGCCTTCGGCCCGGTCATCCCCTTGCAGGACACGTTCTGCGGACGGACCCTGGGTGAGCAGGGCCCCGTGGTCGTCCCCGATGCCCGCGAGGACGCCCGGTACGCGGACCTGCCGATGGTGCTCGGCGACCCCAACGTCCGGTTCTACGCCGGTGTCGGGCTCCGCGCCGGCGACGACGACCTGAAGATCGGCACCCTCTGCCTGATCGACCCCGAGCCGCGCACCCTCGACGCCGACGAGCTCGAACTGCTGCAGGAACTCGGCATCTGGGCGGAACGCGAGCTCCTGGCCGGAGCCGACGAGGACCGCCTGCGCACCGTGCTCAACGGCCTGCAGCCCGCCGCGGTGCAGGTGCCCGGGTACCGGATCACGGGGATGTCGATCCCGCACGGGCTCGTCTCCGGCGACTTCCACGACTGGCACCGCTCAGGCGAGGACTCGATCCACCTGACCGTGTCGGACGTCATGGGCAAGGGGATGTCCGCCGGGCTCCTCGCCGCGAACATCCGCGGAGGCCTGCTCGCCCGCGGCGACCAGGACCCGGGCACCGCCGTCGCCGAGCTCGAGGCGCAGGTCGCCCCGGAGCTCAGCCGCGCCGAGTCCTTCGCGACGATGTTCCACGGCCGGCTGACCCCGTCCACCGGGCGCCTCGACTTCGCCGACGCCGGCCACGGGCTCGTGCTGCAGCTCCGTGACGACGGCGCCGAGCGGATCCTGCGGTCGTCGGACCTGCCGATCGGGCTGCACCCCGCCGGGATGCCCCGCGCCGCCGGGTCGCTCGTGCTCCGGCCCGGTGACGTGCTCATCGTCGTGACCGACGGTGCGCTCGAGCTCTGGGACTCCACGCTCGCGTCGCTGTCCGAGCTCGGGTCGCTGTACCGGGAGTCCCCGGACGTCGAGACGTTCCTGCAGCGGGTGCGCGCACGCGTCGCCGAGCACGACCCGGGCGACGACCTGACCGTCGTCGTGGTGGCGCGCGAGGCGCATGGGGCGCTCGGGGCCTGACCGGTCGAGAACTGTCGCCGGGTCGTCGGCTCGTCGGCGGTTGAGTGGCCGGTCGTCGCCGGTCGAGTGGTCGTGACGTGTCGTGGGTGGGCCGCGGAGTGGTCGCGAACTGTCGGTTGGCGGGGCCTCGGCCGACGGTTCGTGACCGCTCGACGGAGCTGAGCGGGGTGTCGTGACCGTTCGGGTGGCACCGGGTACCGGCGCGGCGAGTGGTCGCGACGTGTCGTGGGTGGGCCGCCGGGTGGTCGCGAACTGTCGGTTGGCGGGGCCTCAGCCGACGGTTCGTGACCGCCCGATGGAGCTGAGCGGGGTGTCGTGACCGTTCGGGCCACGCCACGCGCCGCGCCACGCCACGCGTCGGACCGAGCGCGGCGTCAGGCGCCGAGGCGCTCGATCAGCTCGGCGTAGCGCGCAGCCGTGCGCTCGACGATCTCGTCCGGGAGCACCGGCGGCGTGCCCTGGCGGTCCCAGTGCGCGCTGAGCCAGTCCCGCACGATCTGCTTGTCGAACGAGTCGGTGCGGTCGGCCGAGCGGGCGTCCCAGTAGCGGCTGGAGTCGCTTGTCAGGACCTCGTCGGCGATGCGGATCCGGCCGGTGGCGTCCTGCCCGAACTCGAACTTGGTGTCCGCGATGACGACGTCCCGCTCGAGGGCGATGGCTGCGGCCTCGGTGTAGACGTGCAGCGAGAGCTCGCGCAGGGTGGCGGCGGTCTCGGCACCGACCAGGTCGACGGTCTGCTCGTACGAGATGTTCTCGTCGTGCTCGCCCTGGGCTGCCTTGTACGCCGGCGTGTAGATCGGTTCCGGCAGGCGGTCACCGTTGGACAGCCCCGCGGGGAGCGCGACGCCGCACACGCTGCCGGTCTCCTGGTACTCGGCCCAGCCGCTGCCGACCAGGTACCCGCGCACGACGCACTCGACGGGGAACATCGTGAGCGGCATGACGTGCATCGACCGTGCCTCGACCTCGGCGGGCACCGGGGTGCCACCGGAGGACGGGCCGATGATGTGGTTCGGGACGTCACTCAGCTGGGTGAACCAGAACCGCGACAGGCGGGTCAGCAGTTCGCCCTTGCCCGGGATCGGCGGCTCGAGCGCGAAGTCGTACGCGCTGACCCGGTCCGAGGCGACGAGCAGCAGTTCGGACGCGCTCGCCAGGTCCGCGGTGCCCTCGGGTACGTAGAGCTCGCGCACCTTGCCGGACGAGACGTGCCGCCAGCCGGCGATCGGGGCGGGGGCGGTCACTTCGCAACCTTCGCGGCGATGTCGGTGCGGAACTGCGCGCCGTCGAGCGTGATGTCGCCGAGCCCGGCGTAGGCGCGCTCGCGGGCCTGGGCGAAGTCCGACCCGGTCGCCACGACGCTGAGCACCCGGCCACCGGTGGCCACGAGCGTGTCGTCGAGGACGCCGGTGGCGGCGTGTGCGACCGATACGCCGTCGCGGGCGTTCGCGTCGTCGATGCCGGTGATCGGTCGACCGGTCTGCGGGTTCTCCGGGTAGCCCTCGCTCGCCAGGACGACGGTCACGGCGACCTCGTCGCGGAACACGGGTGCGGGGACGGCACCGAGCTGCCCGGTGGCGGCGGCCAGCAGGAGTTCGCTGAGCGGCGTGGCCAGGCGGGGGAGCACGACCTGCGTCTCCGGGTCGCCGAAGCGCGCGTTGAACTCGATCACGCGGACGCCCTGCTCGGTGACGATGAGGCCGCAGTACAGGAGCCCGACGAAGGGCGTGCCCTCGTGCTCGAGGCGGCGGACGGTCGGCAGCGCGACGAGCTCGGTGACCTCGTCGACGAAGGCCTGCTCGGACGGCCAGCGCTCGGCGAGCCACGGCAGCGGCGAGTACGCGCCCATGCCGCCCGTGTTCGGTCCGAGGTCGCCGTCGGCCAGGCGCTTGTAGTCCTGCGCGGGGCTGAGCGCGCGAACGTCGTGCCCGTCGCTCAGGAAGAACAACGAGACCTCTTCGCCATCGAGGAACTCCTCGACCACGACGTGTCCGTGCTGGAGCCAGTAGGTGGCGTGGTCGATCGCAGCCTGGCGGTCGTCGGTCACGAGCACGCCCTTGCCGGCGGCGAGCCCGTCGGCCTTGACCACGTACGGGGCGCCGAGCTCGTCGATCGCGGCGACGGCTTCGTCCGCCGTGCCGGCGTAGACCGGACGCCCGGTGGGCACACCGGCCTCGCCCATGATCCGCTTGGCGAACGCCTTGGAGCCCTCGAGCTGCGCGGCGGCCTTGCCCGGCCCGAACACCGGGATGCCGCGGGTGCGCACCGGGTCGGCCACGCCGGCGATGAGCGGGGCCTCGGGGCCCACGACGACGAGTTCGACGTCGTTCTCGATCGCGTACTCGGCGACGAGCGCACCGTTGGTGGGATCGAGGGAGACGGTCTCGACGTCGGCGGCGATGCCGGCGTTGCCGGGCGCTGCCGTGATGACGTGGCCCGCATGCTCAGCGAGGAGGGCCGTGATGATCGCGTGCTCGCGGGCACCGGAACCGAGGACGAGGATTCGCACCCGATCACCCTACCCAGCCCGACTCGCCGCCCGCGATGCGAGGGCTAGCCTGTGGAGATGCCACCCAGGAGGATCGAGGACGCCGACGGGCGCGCGGCACTGGCCGCGGTGCGTCGTGGGGAGACGGCCCGACCGGCCGTCGCGACCGCGGTGCGGTGGACGTTGCAGTGCCTGGCGGACGAGGTGCCGGGCAACAGCGTCGAGGTGCGGGTGCCGCCGTTCGCCGCCGTCCAGGCCGTGCCCGGACCCCGGCACACCCGCGGCACGCCGCCGAACGTGGTCGAGACCGACGCGACCACGTGGCTGGCGCTCGCGTCGGGCGAGCTGACCTGGGCCGAGGCGGTCGCGCAGTCGCGCGTCAGCGCCTCGGGCTCGCGCGCCGACCTGACGGCGTTCCTGCCGGTCCGGCTGCCCGCCCCCGGCGCCTGACCCCCGGGCACCCGACCCGTCGGTGCCAGACCCACCGGCACCAGACCCACCCACGCCGAAGGCGCCTGCGGAGGAGTCCCGCGCGAATTAGGTAGTGCCTACCGATGCGCCCGCATCGACCCGGTTCCTAAGCTTGAAGTCGCCGGGATTCGGACCCGACCCGAACGGGTCCGAACCCGGCGACAGGCACCAAGGTACGCGATGTTCCACACAACGTGTCAATCGTGGCGGCGCGTCGTGCTGCAATCCGCAACGTTCTTGCGTGTGCGACAGCCGGTGCCGAACGCCGAGCAGCTCAGAGCAGCTCGCTGAGCTCCGACCGCGCGTGCAGGTCCCACTTCGCGAAGACACGGGACAGGTGCGCGTCGATCGTCCGCGTCGAGAGCCCGAGGGACTCCGCGATCCGCCGGTTGCTCAGCCCCTGCGCGGCGAGCTCGGCGACCTCGTACTCACGCTTCGTCAGCGGCGGCTTCGAGCGCCCGGCGGCCACCGAGACCCCGTGCGCCGCGAGCACGCCCTGCGCCGCGATCACCCGCGTGCGGTCGTCGGCGCGCACGGCGTCGGCGTACTCGATCACGGCGGCGGCGAGTGGTCCGTCGACGCGGGTGGCGGCCTCGCGCATCCGCTCGAGCGAGCCGGTCGAGTCGCGCCCCTGCGACATGCCGACCGCGTGGTGCAGGGCGTACCCGTACATCACGTGCGTCCACGAGCCGTTCGCCGTGCTGCGTTCGATGATCTCGTCGGCGTGCTGCAGCCCGGCCGGGTTGCCGAGCACGGCCTCGGTCCAGGCGATCGACACGGCGACCTGCTCGCCGGTGATCCGCATCGCCCGCTGCGGGGTGGTCCGGGCCCGTTCGAGCGCACCGGAGGCTGCTTCCGGGCGTCCTGCGTAGGCGTGCGCCAGGGCCAGACGTGCCCAGGGGTAGGCCGCGAACCCGCCGTGGTCGGCGATGTCGTACCGTTCGCACGCCGCCGAGAACGCGGCGACGGCGTCGTCCCAGCGGCGCTGCGCGATCGCCAGGTTGCCCTGGCCGATGAGCTCGAGCGTGAAGTCGTACTTCAGGTAGGGGCTGGACCGCCCGGCCGGCACCTCGATGATCAGGTCGTCCAGGTCGCCGCGCCACATCTGCACCTGGTGCAGGACGGAGGAGTTCTCGCCGACGCTCCAGGGCGCTGCCTCGACGTGCGCCACGGCGGTGGCCAGTGCGCGGTGGCCGAGCGCGGACGCGTCGTCCAGTCGGCCGGCGGTCGCCAGCGCCATCACGGCGCAGGGTGCGACGGCGAGGAACGACATCGGCATCGTCGGGGCGTCCACGATGCCGCTGCGCTCGATCTCGTCCCGGACCTCGGCGAAGTCCCCGCCCCAGCCCTGGTGCGCCATCCGGAGCAGCCGCAGCCGTTCGACGGCCTCGTCGGACACCACCAGGCGCGTGGCGGCATCGGTCAGGGCGACCGCCGCCGCGACGTCGTCGTCGTGGAACTGGCGGATGTTCGCCAGAGTCTCGCACGCTTCGATGACGGCCTCGTCGGTGACATCGCCGGCGTGTCGCTTCGCCACGCCCCAGGCGGCTTCGGCGTCGGCGCGGCCGGCTTCACGGCCGTCCGAGTACGAGTACGCCAGCGAGCGGAGACAGTGCGCCGCGACCTGTTCGGTGGGGGTGAGCGTCGTGCGGAGCGCTGCCGAGGCCAGGGCGATCCCGCTCTCGTGCTCCTGCAGCCGCACGGCGACCTGCGCCGCGTCGAGCAGCTGGTCGACCGACGGCAGGACCCCGCACTCGAGCGACCACAGCGCGGCACGCAGCCGTGCGGCGGGCGGTGCACCCTCGGGCCGGTCGGTGCGGAACGCGTTGGCGCGCGCGAAGAGTGCCGTGCGCCGGGCCACCGGCACCAGGGTCCGGATGACCTCGCCGACGAGCGGGTGTGACGGCCGGACGACCGCGGCGCCGTCCTCGAGCGAATCGATGCGGACCAGGCCGAGCGCGACGACCCGGTCGACGTCCCCGCCGGTGACCAGGCCGAGCAGGCGCGCGAGCGGGATCGGGTCCGCGAGGGCGACGATGTCGACGACGTCGCGCAGGTCCTCCGGCAGCGACCCGAGCTCGGTGCGGTACATGTCGGCGAGGCTGTCCGACGCGGTCACCCGTCCGCGCCAGTACCACCCGGTCGCGGTGTGGTCGAGGGCACCGGAGACCCGCGCCGCGCGGACCACCTCGCGCAGGTACAGCGGGTTGCCGGCGGTGGCGCGGTGGACGCGCTCGGCCGAGGCGTTCTCGAGCGGCGAGCCCAGTGCCTCGGCGACGAGCGCCGCGGTTTCGTGCAGCGCCAGGGGCTGCAGGTCGATGCGCTCGAGCAGGTCGTCCTGCCACAGCGCGCGGAGCGGCTCGGGGAGCGCCGTGAAGTCGCGGCAGGTCAGGACGAGCCGGGCGCCCTGCCGGCGGACCAGCCAGGCGACGTACCGCGCGGAGATCGCGTCGAGGTGGTCGGCGTCGTCGACGCGGAGCAGGACGTCGCGGTCGACGAGGTCCTCGATCGCCCGGAGGCGCTGTTCGGCACCGGTGTCGTCGGACAGCTCCGAGATGGACGCCGGCAGCTCGCCGAAGCGCTCGGCGACGGCGCCGAAGGGCATCGACCGGCTCGCGGCGACCGCCGTGATCGGCACGACGACGGTGCGGCCGGTGCCGTCGCGACCGGCGACGCGGTCGGTGACCCGCGCCGCGGCGGTGCTCTTGCCGATGCCGGGGGCACCGACGAGCGCCACGCTCCACCGGTGCTCGGCGACGACGGCGACGGCGCGGTCCTCCTCGACGCGCTGTGCGACGGGCCAGGCCACGCGGGCGGGGGTGGTCGGTCGGCGTCGGCGGGCGGGTGCGGTTCGTTCACGCATCCGACACACCTCCTCCACTTGGGATACCGACCAGTAGCGACCATCCTCTCCCGGATCGGTCGCCGCGGACAGGCCGCGGGACGTCCCACAGTGGGGGACAATGGACGGGTGAGCAACACCGATCAACCCGACGAGCAGCCGCTCCCCACGCCGGCGCCGGCTCCCAGCGCGGTCGCCAGCCCCGACGAGGTCACCATCCGCCGTGCACCGAAGTTCGGCGTGTTCATCGTCGGCGGTGCCGTGCTCGGATTCCTCGCGACCCTCGTCGTGGTCGCCCTCACCATGAACCTCGGTGGTCAGCGGGACCAGACCAGCTTCGGCAGCCTGGTCGGCTACTTCAGCCTGTGGGGCGTCACGATCGGCGCCTTCATCGGTGCGGTCGTCGCCGTCGTGTTCGACCGGGTCTACGCCCGGCGGTCGGCCCGCCTGACGGCGGAGCGCGTCGAGGTCGAACTGCCGCCCGAGACGGTCGACGGCGAGCTCGACGACCACGGTGACCAGCGGCCGTAGCCGCTCCCGATCAACGGACTGGAGGCCCGGTGCCAGCTGGCACCGGGCCTCCAGTCCGTCTGGTGGTCGCGATCGCGACCCCCACTCAGCTGAGCTGGTTGGCCTCGACCCAGGACAGGTACTCCGGGCTCACGGTGCCCGTGACGTACTCGCCCGTGAAGCAGCTCATCTCGAGGTCGGTCACGTCCGAGCCCTCGATGATGGCGTCGCGCATGTCCCCGACCTCCTGGTAGATCAGGTGGTCGCTGCCGAGCACGCGGTTGATCTCCGGGATCTTCCGGTCGTGCGCGATGAGCTCCGCGCGCGTCGGCATGTTGATGCCGTAGACGTGCGGGAACCGGACAGGGGGAGCGGCACTCGTGAACGTGACCTCGTTCGCGCCGGCGGCCCGGGCCATCTCGACGATCTCGCGGCTCGTGGTGCCGCGGACGATCGAGTCGTCGACGATCAGGATGTTCTTGCCCTTGAACTCGGACGACATCGCGTTGAGCTTCTGGCGCACCGAACGCTTGCGCTCCGCCTGCCCCGGCATGATGAAGGTGCGGCCGACGTAGCGGTTCTTGTAGAAGCCCTCGCGGTACTCGATGCCGAGCTTCCGGGCGACCTGCATGGCCGCCGGACGGCTCGAGTCCGGGATTGGCATGACCACGTCGATGTCACCGGTCGGCGCGTACTGCTCGATGGTGTCGGCGAGACGGTTGCCGAGGCGCAGACGCGCGTCGTAGACCGAGATGCCGTTCATCACCGAGTCGGGACGTGCCAGGTAGACGTACTCGAACGAGCACGGCACCAGGCGCGGGTTCTTCGCGCACTGGCGGGCGTGCATCTGGCCGTTCATCTCGATGAAGACGGCCTCGCCCGGGGCGATGTCGCGGACGATCTCGTACCCGCCGGACTCGAGCACGAGCGACTCGCTCGCGACGACCCACTCCGGCTGCCCGGCCTCGTCGAACTTGTGGCCGAGGATCAGCGGGCGGATGCCGAACGGGTCGCGGAAGGCCAGCAGCCCGTGCCCGGCGATGGTCGCGATCGTGGCGTAGGAGCCCTCGACCCGCTCGTGCACGCGCTCGACGGCGTCGAAGACCTGACCCGGGTCGAGGTTCGCACCGCGGACCTGGCCCTGCAGCTCGTGCGCCAGCACGTTCACCAGGAGCTCGGTGTCGCTCGTCGTGTTCAGGTGGCGACGGTCGATGTCGAACAGTTCACGCGTGAGTTCCCGCGTGTTGGTGAGGTTGCCGTTGTGGACGAGGACGATGCCGTACGGCGCGTTCACGTAGAACGGCTGGGCCTCTTCCTCGTTCGTCGCGGCGCCCTTGGTGGCGTAGCGGACGTGTCCGAGCCCCATGGTGCCGAGGAGGGCACGCATGTCGCGGGTCCGGAACGCCTCGCGCACGTGGCCGCGGGTCTTGTGCATGTGGTGCACGTGACCCTCGACCGTGGCGATGCCCGTCGAGTCCTGCCCGCGGTGCTGCAGGAGGAGCAGTGCGTCGTAGATGGATTGGTTGGCGGGGCCCTGCGCAACAAGGCCGACGATGCCGCACATTCGCGGGTGTGCTCCAGACCGTAGAATCGGGGGGTACCGAACAAGTCTGCCATGTCACCGCGAAGGACTCCGCATGCCCAACCCGTACGCCGAAGCCGGAGTGGACACCGCTGCCGGTGACCTGGCCGTCGAACTGATGAAGTCCGCGGTCGCGGCCACCCACAACGCCTCGGTCCTCGGTGGCGTCGGCGGGTTCGCCGGGCTCTACGACGTCTCGTTCCTGAAGGACTTCTCACACCCGTTGCTCGCGACCTCGACCGACGGCGTCGGCACCAAGGTCGCCATCGCGCAGGCGATCGACAAGCACGACACCATCGGGCAGGACCTGGTCGGCATGGTCGTCGACGACATCGTCGTGGTCGGCGCGAAGCCGCTGTTCATGACCGACTACATCGCCTGCGGTCGCGTCGTGCCCGGCCGGATCGCCGACATCGTCGCCGGCATCGCCCGCGGCTGCTCGGAGACCGGCACCGCCCTGGTCGGCGGCGAGACCGCCGAGCACCCGGGGCTGCTCGGCCCGGACGACTACGACGTGGCCGGTGCGGCGACGGGTGTCGTCGAGGCCGACGCACAGCTCGGAGCGCACCTGGTGCAGGACGGCGACGTGGTCCTGGCGATCGAGTCGTCGGGCCTGCACTCGAACGGCTACTCGCTCGTGCGGCACATCCTGTCGTCGCGAGGCGTCGGCTTCACGGACCAGCTGCCCGAGCTGAGCGGCGTCGGGTTCGGCGGCGCGGTCTCCGTCGGCGAAGCCCTGCTCGAGCCGACCCGCCTGTACACCGCACCGCTCCTGGCGCTGCTCGAGGAGCACCCGGGCGCGGTGCACTCGCTCTCACATGTGACCGGTGGTGGCATCGCCGCGAACCTGGCGCGCGTGCTGCCCGTCGGCTCCTGGGTCGAGGTCGAGCGTTCCACCTGGCAGCCGCTCCCGGTCTTCCGGGTCCTGGCCGACATGGCCGGCACCCCGATCGAGGACACCGAGGGCACGTGGAACCTGGGCATCGGCATGTTCGCCGTCGTCTCGGCCGGGGCCGCTGCCGAGGTCATCGCCTCGCTCGGTGCCGCCGGCATGCCCACGTGGCCCGTCGGCACGATCGCCACGTCCGCGCGGGACCTGACCGGGTTCGAGCAGGGCGCCAAGGGTGTCGACGGCGGCGCGGTCCGGCTCGTCGGGAGCTACGCGGGCTGACCCGCTCGGTGCCGTGCCGTGGTGCGTGCGGTGCCGTGCCGTGGTGCGTACGGTGAGTGGTCACGAACCGTCGTTTGGGGGGCCTGCAACCGACGGTTCTTGACCACTCGACGTCATGCACGCGGTGAGTCGTGACCACTCGCGCCCGGGGACCCGGGCGCGGCAACGGGGCGTGGCACCGGGAGTGTGGCGAGTGCGGGGTGGCCCCTGCCGCCGGCGTGGGGTGTCCCGGGACCCGCCGTGGTGCGTGCGGTGAGTGGTCACGAATCGTCGTTTGGCGGGCTTGCAACCGACGGTTCTTGACCACTCGGTGTCATGCACGCGGTGAGTCGTGACCACTCGAGGCCGGGGACCCGAGTGCGCCGAGGGATGCCTGGGCACACTCGGTGCCTGGGCGCGCCCGATGTCCGGGCACGCGGAAACGCCGCGCTGCCCGAGGGCTGCGCGGCGTGACTGCGAGAGAGGTCAGGCGGACTTGTTCTGGTCTGCCTGGGTCTCGAACTCGTCTTCGTCTTCCGCCGGTTCCGGACCGTACTGGTCCGCCCAACGGTCGACGTAGTTCTCGTCGGAGTGTTGTCCGGCGGAGAGCTCCTGCTCGAGCGCACCGTAGTTCGTCTGCGGGCTGAAGTACTTCAGCTCACGGGCGACCTTGGTGTGCTTCGCCTTCTGACGGCCGCGCCCCATGCGTGACCCCCTCGTTCGGCTCTGGTCCGGTCCTGGCGAATGACGGAGGATCACTCGGGGAACCAGACGGTTCGTGGTTTGAAATCTGCCGATCACTCTACCATGTACCTCGATCTGGACGTCGCGCGACGGCTGGCCCGCACAGCAGAATCGAAGTGATGACGGAACCCCTCGAGACCCCGGTCGACCAGCACGCCCGCGTGGTGGTGATCGGTGCGGGGCAGGCGGGGCTCTCGGTGGGATACCACCTGCGTCGCCTCGGACTCGTTCCCGGCAGCGACCTGGCGATCCTCGACCGCGCGCCGAGCACCGGTGGGGCGTGGCAGTTCCGGTGGGAGGCGCTGCGGCTCGGGGCGGCGCACCGTGTGCACGACCTGCCCGGCATGCGCGCGATGGGCCTGGAGTTCGACGACGCCGACCGGTCACGACCCGCGCGGGACGTCGTCGGGGAGTACTACCGGCGGTTCGAACAGCACTACGACCTACGGGTGCGGCGCCCGGTCACGGTGACGTCCGTCTCACGCATCGACGGCGACGGCGGCGTGGCGGGCGACGCCCCGACGGACGGCGGCCTGTGCGTCACGACCCGGAGTGCCGACGGCACCGTCACGCGCATCCGTGCCGAGGTCGTGGTGAACGCGTCCGGCACGTGGAGCACCCCGTTCGTACCGTGGTACCCGGGGCGCGACGTGTTCCGTGGGCGGCAGGTCGACACGACCGAGTACCGCAGCGCCACCGAGTTCACCCGCCAGGACGTCGTGGTGGTGGGCGGTGGGACGAGCGCCATCGGGTTCCTGCTCGAACTCGACGGCGTCGCCCGTTCGACGCGGTGGTTCACTCGCCGCCCGATGGTCTGGGCCGGGACCGCGTCGCTCGACGTCGAGTCCGCGGTGGCCGCCGTCGACGAACAGGACCGGGCCGCCCGCGCCGGCGAGGTCCTGCCGAGCATCGTCAGCGGCACCGGGGTCCCGGTGTCGCGGCGGATCCGCGCCGGCATCGACCGCGGCGTGCTGCGTGACGAGCCGATGTTCACGCGGATGGACGAGACCGGGGTGGTGACGGCAGACGGCACCCACGTACACGCCGACGCGGTGATCTGGGCGACGGGGTTCCGGGCCGACCTGCGGCACCTCGCGCCGCTGCACCTGCGGACCACGGCGGGCGGGGTGGTGGTCGAGGACGGCCGGTCCGGCGAGGAGCCGCGGTTGTTCCTGGCCGGCTACGGTCCCCAGGCATCGACCATCGGTGCGAACCGGGCCGGACGGCGCATCGCCCGCCAGGTCATGGACGCGCTGGCGGGCTGACGGCACTGCGGCCCCTCGCACGGTGCGAGGGGCCGCGTGAACGGTGTGAGGGGCCGCGTGAACGGTGCGAGGTTCCGTTCCCGGTGCAGGCCTCGTGAGCTCGCACGGGCGACGGAACCTCGCACCGGACGAGCTGAAGCGCGCGGCTCAGGCGGGCAGGGGCTCCTCGACGCCACGACGACGGCGCGACGACTTGAGCACCAGGGCATCGAGCGAGAACCGCCCGGGCCCGGTCAGCGCCACGGCGAGGGACGCCACCGCGAGGACGAGCACGTACTCGAACCCGCCGTCCTGCGAGTAGAAGCCGGCGGTGCCGTGGGCCAGGAACCCGGCGACGACCATGTCGACGGCCAGCAGCACGCCGACGACGCGGGTCGCGACACCGAGCACGAGCAGGATGCCACCGACGAGCTCGAGGCCGGCGACGAGGGGTGCTGCGACCTCGGCGAGGGGGACGCCCATGCCCGAGAAGCCCTGCACCGCGTTGGGGATGCCCTGGGCGAACTTCTGGGCGCCGTGGGCGATGAACACCACCCCGAGGACGATGCGGAGCGCGGTCAGGCCGATGGAGGTCGATGTCGTTCGCATGGCCACGAAGGTAGCCGGTGACGCGTCATCGATCGTCCTCGAACAGGGGACTGACCGCGCTTCGCCAGAACATGCCCAGAGCATGCCCAGACAGCGGTCCGCCGAAGGGCGGACCGCTTCTCAGGAATCGGCGCCGCGGCCGGTCTGCTGCTGGAGGCGGTCGATGTGCTCCGACGCCTGCGCCTTGGTGAGGTCGGCGGGGAGTTCCTCGCCGGCTTCGCGGGCCAGGGTGTCGAGGTAGCTGCGCTGCGGTCCGGTCATGGGCTCGTCGCCGGTGACCCACTGCTCGGGGTCCTTGCTCGCGTCGGTGGAGGGGTCGGGTCGGGGGCCGCCGAGGGTCTCGCCCTGGATCGGTGCGTCCGGGGTCTGCTGCTGGTCACGGTCTGCGTCACTCATGCCCGCGACGGTACGCCGCACCCCCGTCACGACACGCAGCAGCGGCGTCCCCCGAAGCGGCACACCGGCACAGCGCGCACGACGGCACAGCGCGCACAACGGCACGCAAACGCACCGAAGCGGCTCAGACGGCCGTCGCCGCGTACCGCACCAGATCGGGCCCGACCGCACTCGTGGCGATCGGCACGACGCGGTCGTCCCGCCGGATCCAGATGGTCGCCGCACGCTCGTCGATACGGTCGACCTCGTGCAGCTCGCCGTCGAGCAGCACCGACGCCGTGACCCGGACGTGCCCGCTCGCCGGACGTGGGGGCAGCCCCACCACGTCGTCGCCGTAGGCCGGGTGTTCGCCGGGCTGCAGGAACGGGGACACCGGGGCCGTGACGACCTCGAGTCCCTCGTCGACCGCGGTCACCGCCACCAGGCGGACGGCCTGGTCGGTCGGCAGCGGCACGTCGACGACGGGCTCGGCGGTGGGGCCGGCCAGTGCGCGGAAGGCGGGCCGACCGTCGGGGGCGAGGTGGGCCTCCAGGCCGTCGATCCGGACGCGACCGCGCCCACGGGAGTCGGCGTAGACACCGGGCTCGATGCCGGACTGCCGCGCCTCGAGCCGGGTGAGGACGACGCGGTCCGGGCGGTACCAGTCGCGGAGCGCGGCCGGGTCCACCCAGCCGACGCTCGGGACTCCGCGGGAGAGCGCGGCGGACTCGTCGGCGGCACGCTCGTCGCGCGCACCGAGGGGGTGCTCGCCGCGCACGGCGACGAGCCCTTCGAGCGGGCTGCCGGCCGGCGGTTCGTGGTCGAGCACCTCGACTCGCTTCGAGACCTTGCCGCCGTGTCCGTCGAACGTGGCGAACGTCCGCAGGTCACTGATGGTCATGGGGCCACATGCTACGACTCGTCGGCTCCCCGTCGCGGCGGCGAGGGCACGAGGGCGTGGATCTCGCCCGTGCAGAGCGCGGGGTCGATGCCCTCGGCGGGGCCGGCCGGACGGGTCGCGCGGCGCGGCTGGATGCTGTTGCGCTCGGCGGACCGGAGCAGGCGGTCCTCGGCCGAAGCCGAAGCCGAGGCCGCGGCCTCGGCCGACGAACCGGGCTGCGCGGGGCGGCGGAGCGGGGGCCGGATGGGCTCGCCGCGGCGCTCCTGGCCGGGCAGCGGGCGGGAACGGCGGCCGTAGAGCAGCTCGGACGAGTCGAGCAGCCACGGCACCAGGGCCACGGTGACGCCGTGCACGAGCAGCAGCTTCTTGCGGATGCGGCGGCCACGGTGGTTGTGGAGCAGGCCCTCCCACCAGTGCCCGACGATGAAGATCGGGGTGTAGACGGTGACGACCTCGGAGCCGTGCTCGGCCCGGTGTGCCTTGATGTACTTGATCAGGGGCATCGAGATGTCGCGGTACGGGCTCGGCACGATCGTCAGCGGCACCTGGATGCCGTACTCCGCCCACTGGTCGCGCAGGCGTTGGGACTCGGCGTCGTCGATCGCGACGTGCACTGCCTCGATGCTCGCGTGCTCGGCGGCGACCGCGTAGTCGAGCGCCTTGAGCACGGGCTTCTGCAGCTTGTTCACCAGGACGATGGCGTGGTCCCCGGTGGCGCCGAACTTCGTCTCGACGTCGGCCTCGATCTCGTGCGAGACGTCGCGGTAGTAGCGGTTCACGCCGAGCATGAGCACGTACAGCACCGGCATGATCAGGAACACGAGCCAGGCGCCGTGGGTGAACTTCGTGATCGTGACGATGACGAGCACCACGAGGGTGAAGGTCGCACCGATGGCGTTGATCGTCCGGGAGCGGACGACCTGCCCACGGTTCACCGGTGGCTCGCCGTCGGCGGCGGGCGCCCCGTCCCGGTCCCGATCGGCCCGCAGCAGTCGTGTCCAGTGCACGACCATGCCCGTCTGTCCGAGCGTGAACGACACGAAGACACCGATGATGTAGAGCTGGATGAGGCTCGTGACGTTCGCCCGGTAGACCACGAGCAGCGCCGCGGCGACCAGGGCCAGGACGATGACGCCGTTCGAGTAGATGAGCCGGTCGCCGCGGGTCGAGAGCGCCTTCGGGGCGTACGAGTCGCGCGCCAGGATCGAGCCGAGCAGCGGGAACCCGTTGAAGGCCGTGTTCGCCGCGAGGAGCAGGACCGCGGCCGTCGTCGCCTGGATCACGAAGAACAGCACCGAGTTGTTGCCGAACGTCGCGGCCGCGATCTGCGCGATGAGCGAGCGCTGCGGCGTGGTGGCGCAGTTCGCGAAGCCCTGCAGGTCGCAGGCACGCTCGGCGTAGTGCACGTGCGACACGAGCGCCAGGGTGATGAGCCCGATGAACAGGACGATCGCGATGCCGCCCATCGCGACCAGGGTGGCCTGCGCGTTCTTGATCTTCGGACGGCGGAACGCCTGCACGCCGTTCGCGATGGCCTCGACGCCGGTCAGGGCCGAGCAGCCCGAGGCGAAGGCGCGGAGGAGCAGCAGGATGAACGCCGCCTGCGTGGTGTGCTCGACGTTCTGCACGGTGTACGCCGCGGACTCGGCGACCGGGGCGTTGCCGGCGGCGACCCGGACGAGCCCGGTGACGACCATCACGAAGACGCTCGCCACGAACAGGTAGGTCGGGATCGCGAAGGCCTTGCTCGACTCCCGCACACCCCGCAGGTTCGCGGCGGCGAGCAGCACGACGAACAGCAGGGCGAGCTCGACGCGGAAGTGGTCGAGCATCGGGAGCGCCGAGATGATGTTGTCGACACCGGAGGCGACCGACACGGCCACCGTCATCACGTAGTCGACGAGCAGCGCGCTCGCGACGACGAGCCCGGCCTTCTCACCGAGGTTCCGGTGCGCCACCTCGTAGTCGCCACCACCCGACGGGTACGCCTTGATGAGCTGTCGGTACGAGGCGACGACGACCACGAGCAGCAGCACGACGAGTGCGGCGACCCACGGCGCGAACGTCAGGAAGGCCATGCCGCCGAGCAGCAGGATCATCAGCAGTTCCTGCGGCGCGTACGCGACAGAGGACAGCGGGTCACTCGCGAAGATCGGCAGGGCCAGGTGCTTCGGGAGGAGCTGTCCTTCGAGCTTCTCAGAGGGGAGGGGATCCCCGATCAGTCGTGCTTTCAACGACCGGATCTCGTTCGTCACGAGCGGCAAACCTACTCAGTTCCGGGCGCGAGTCAACACGGTTCGCCTGCCGCATATTCCCGGCTGCCCACTGGTGCTCCACCCTGGGGGCCGTGCACCCCGTGCGGTTGACGCAGCGTCAAGCATTACAGTCACCAGCATGAGCGCATCGACAGGCCCAGACGACCCAGCTGCGAAGGCTCCCCACGTCATCACCGAAGTGGCGCGTTCCGCCGGTGTCTCGAGTCGGACCCTGCGGCACTACGAGGCCGTCGGGCTGCTGCCGGCCACGGCCGTCGGCGCCGGTGGGCTCCGGCGCTACGACGACCGTGCGCTCGTCCGACTGCAGCGCATCCTGCTGCTGCGCGGGCTCGGACTCGGACTTCCCGAGATCGCGCGACGGCTCGACGACGAGGGTGACGACGTCGCCGCGCTCACGGCGCACCTGACGTGGCTCGAGCACGAACGAGACCGCCTGGCCCGGCAGCTCGCAGCCGTGCGCACCACCGTGGCGCGCATCGAGCACGGGGAGGACCTGGCGGCGGCCGACGCGTTCGCCGGCTTCCCGCCGACGCGGCTGCCGGGTTCCTGAGGCGCCGGCAGCCCCCCGCACGCGGCGGGCCGACAGTCGGTGCGGACGGCGGCCGGGAGGCCCGTGGTCGCGACCGCCTGTCGGCCGCCGGCTGTCAGAGCGACTTGCGCAGGGCCTCCAGGCCGTCACGCAGACGCGTCACGGTGTCCGCATCGAGCGTGCCGCGGGTCGCCCGGCGGCGCAGGTCCGCACGCACCTGCTGCCGGAACGACGACAGGGCCATCTCGAGCTCGCGCAGGGCGCGGGCGCTGTCCGACGGCACGGACACGGGCTCCTCGGCGGAACCCGTCGCCGGGCTCTCGGCGGCGGCGGCCAGGTCGGCACGGAGCGAGCGCATGGCCTCGCCGACCGAGGCGCGCACGCCGTCGGCCAACGACTTCACCGAGTCGCTCACGCCGGACTCGACCGCGGCGATCTCGTCGGCACGCGCCGCGAGCTCGGCACGGCCGGCGTCCGTGATCGCGTAGACGGTCTTGCGGCCGTCGGCGGTCTTGGTGACCAGGCCGTCGTCCTCGAGCTTGGCGAGCCGGGGGTACACGGTGCCGGCGCTCGGTACGTAGGTGCCGCCGAAGCGGTCGCCGAGTGCCTGGATGAGCTCGTAGCCGTGCATCGGGTGGTCGGCCAGCAGGACGAGCAGGTAGAGGCGCAGGTGGCCGTGGGCGAAGACGGGGCTCATTCGGGCACCTCGCTCTCGTTCGTCGGGGTGGTCGACGGGGTGGTCGGTGTCGTCGGGGGTGCCGGCTCGGCGACCGGCGGGGCGTGCAGCACCGCGATGTCGCCGGAGACGGAGTTCACCCGCAGGTCGAGCCACTGGCCGGACAGTTCGCCGCCCTGCTTGACGTACGAACCGCGCACTCCGCGGATCTCGGCGTCGTCGAACTGCAGCTTGCCGGTCGCGGTGTTCACCGTGCACTTGTAGGCGACGCCGTCCGCCAGGCGGACGCTCACCGACCCGGACACCGTGTTGACGCGGGCGGACTCGGGGGCACCGTGCAGGTCGAGCACGACGTCGGCCGAGACGCCGTCGGCCTGGAACCGCGGGATCTCGCCGGTGGCCACGACGTCGCCGGAGACGGTGTGCACCGCGAGTGCGCCGTCGAGGTCGCGGATTGTGGTGGCGCCCGAGACGGCGTTGACCGTGACGTCACCCGCGACACCGTCGACGACGAGGTCACCGGACACCGTGTTGAGGGTGGCACCGCGGTTCGTGCCGGACAGCAGCGCACCGGCCGAGACGACACCGAGCGTGATGCCGGCGTCGCGGGGGACCAGGATGCTGACGTCGGCGTGGGCCTTGCCGCGGAAGGACTTCAGGAACCCGATGGGGTCGTCCCACCGGACCTGGGGGTGGTCGACGGTGAGGGTGTCGCCGTCGACCTCGATGAGCATCTGCTTGCCGGACACGCTGTGGATCTCGACCCGGGCCGTGGGTTCGTCGTGTGCGACGACGTCCACCTGTCCGCCGACGAGGCCGACACGCACGGTGCGCACGATGCCGGTGTCGATGACCTTGGGCTCGTCGACGAGCCACTTCTCCTGCGCCATGTTGCCTCCTGGAACTCGCGATGTATCGCGTCTGTGCAGGTCACGCTATATCGCGTTCCCCACGGCCGCAAGGGGTCACACGCGATCGCCGGGCGAGCGCCGGGCGATCGTGAGCAGGAATGGTCGGGTCGGTGCCGTGGACCCGACCATTCCTGCTCACGAAGCGGAGGTGGCGGGGGTGGGGCGGGCCTCCAGGGCGGGTGTGATGGCGGGTGCTGCGTCATCCCGCGCTGCGGCCGTGCGCTCGGGGCTCCACGGGAACCGGCGGAAGTGCGGCATGAGCGGCTGGACCATCGGGCCGATCGCGAACGCCGCGATGACGGTGCCGGCACCGACGTCCCCGCCGAGGACCCACCCGACGATCACCACGGTGACCTCGACCAGGGTCCGTGCGAGCCAGATCGGCCAGCCGAGCCGCTGGTGCAACCCGACCATCAGGCCGTCCCGCGCCCCGGTGCCGAACCCCGCACCGATGTAGAACGCCGTCGCGACCGCGAGCAGCACGAGTCCCGCGGCGAACAGCGCGATCCGGGCGACGATCCCCGACGGCTCCGGCACCAGCCAGAGCACCAGGTCCGCACTCGGCCCGATCGCCAGGGCGTTCAGCAGCGTCCCGATGCCCGGCTTCTGACGCAGCGGGATCCACAGCAGCAGGATGACGCCGCTCGACACGACCGTGATGACGCCGAACGACCACGGCACGACGTTCTCGAGCCCCTGGGTCAGCACGGTCCACGAGCTCACGCCGACCACCGCCCGGACCTGCAGTGCGGTCGAGGCGCCGTAGAGGAACAGTCCGACGAAGAGCTGGACGAAGCGCAGGGTGAGGGCGGTGCGGCGGGGCATGTGGCCATCGTCCCGACAGATTGGCCTGCTGGTCGAGAGCCAATCGCGCTACCGTGGACCCGTGCCCCCTGTCCTGATCAGTGCCCGCGCCGCCGCCCACCTGCTGACCGACTGGCGCGCGAGCACCGACGCGCCGGCCTACGAGGCGCTCGCCGATGCCCTCCGGGTCCTCGTCATCGACGGGCGGGTCGCCCAGGGGGTCCGGCTCCCGGCCGAGCGCGGGTTGGCCGCAGCCCTCGGCGTCTCACGCACCACCGTCGCGAACGCCTACGCCCGCCTGCGCTCCGACGGGTTCCTGGTGTCCGTCCGTGGCTCCGGCAGCGTGGTCCACCTGCCCCGTGACCTGGTCGGCCGGCCCGACCCCGAACGCCTGGGCGGGGTCGTCGAGGGGGACCTGCTCGACCTGCGCAAGGCGGCCCTGCACGCGGCCCCCGGCATCGACGAGGCGGTTGAGCGGGCGGTCCGGCACGTGCCCGCCGCGCTCGCCGGCATCGGTTACGACACCGTCGGCGACCCCGGCCTCCGCGCCGCGATCGCCGCGCGCTACACCGAGCGCGGACTGCCGACCGAGCCCGCCCAGGTCATCGTCACCATCGGCGCGCAGCACGCGATCGCCCTGCTCGCGCGCGTGCTCGTCCGCCGCGGCGACGCCGTCCTCGTCGAGTCCCCGACCTACCCGCACGCGCACGAGGCCTTCCGCGAAGCCGGCGGCCGCCTGGTCGGCGTCCCCGTCGATGCGCGGACGGGGTGGGACGCCGCCGCGCTCGAGACGACGCTGCGTCGCACCGCGCCCTCCGTCGCCTACGTCATGCCCGAGCTCCACAACCCGACCGGTGCGACCATGTCCGCATCGACCCGCCAGCTCCTGCTGTCGGTCGCGGCATCGGTCGGCACGACCGTCATCGCCGACGAGACGATGGGGGAGCTCAGGATCGACGGTTCGCCGTCGCCGCCGTTGGCAGCGGCGGACCCGTCGGGGGCGTCGGTCGTGATGATCGGTTCCGCCGCCAAGGTCTTCTGGGGCGGGCTGCGGATCGGCTGGATCCGCGCCGACCCGGCGCTGCTGCAGCGGCTGCTGCTCGCTCGCCCGACGGGCGACCTCGGCACCCCCGTGCTCGACCAGCTGGTCGTGCGCGAGCTGGTCCCGCGCACGGCGGCCGTCCTGGAGGCGCGGCGTGCGTCCCTGCGCGAAGGTCGCGACGCGGTCGTGGGGGCGCTCCGGGCGCGGCTCCCGGAGTGGGACGTCCCGGCGCCGGCGGGCGGGTTGACGACGTGGGTGGGGCTCGGGCGGCCGGTGTCGAGCGCGCTCGTGCTCGCCGCGCGGGCCGAGGGCGTGGTGCTGGCCTCGGGCGGGGTGTTCGGGCCGGACGGCGGGTTCGAGCGGTTCCTCCGGGTGCCGTTCACGATGGCCCCGGCCGATCGGGGGCGGTTGGTCGACGTGCTGTCGCGTGCGTGGGAGCGGGTCGGTGGCGAGTCGACCGGGGTGCGGGGGTCGTTGGCGGCGGTGGTCTGAGCGGTGCGTCGTCCGGGCTCGGTGTCGTGCGCCGGGGCTCGGTGTCGTCCGCCGGGCTCGGTGTCGTGCGCCGGGGCTCGGTGTCATCCTCTGGGGTGAGGCCGGGTCGGGGGTTGTCGCTCCTCGGGGTGATGCGGCGGCGGTGGGGTCCGGCGAGGCTGGAGCCATGAACGCGACCCTGTCCGCCGGAACCCGCTCCGCTGTGCCGACGCCCGTCGACCCGCCCGCGCCGGTCCCTGCCGTGGTGCGGGTCACCATCGCGCTGAGCGGGGCGGCTCTTGCCGGCGTCCTGACGTCGTTCGGGCAGGCGGTGCCCGCACTCGCATCCGTGTCGAACTCGGCCGGACCGTGGTTCCTCGTCGCCGCGCTGCTGTGCCTGGCGGCGGGAGCACGAGCGGGCCGGGTCGCCCTGCCGCTCGCGATGGTGCTCGGCGTCGTGCTCCTCGAGCTCATGCACGTCGGGTACTGGGCCACGACGGTCCTGCGCGGGTTCCCAGACGTGCTGTCGATCACGAACCCGTGGGTGCTGCTCGGGGTGCCGGCCGGGCTGCTGGCCGGGGCGGTCGCCGTGGCGGTGCGGTCCCGCGACGCCCGGTGGCGCGCGGGGGCGCTCGGTGTGACGGCCGCGGTGCTCGTCGGTGAGGGGATCCGCGGGCTGCTGCAGGTCGCCGCGACGACCGGGCACGTGACCTGGGTCGTCGAGATCGTCGTCGGCGTGGTGCTCCTCGGCATCGGGGTCCTCGGCACCCGCTCACCCGTCGCGCGCGTGGTGGCGCTCGGCACCGGGGTCGTCGGGACGGTCGCGGTGCTCGGGGCCTACCTGGTGCTCGGCGGGTTCTGATCCGTCGGTGGGTCCTGGCCCTCGGTCCTGATCCGACGGCGGGTTCTGGCTGCCAGCCGAGCGTTCGTCGGTCGGTCCTGCGAGGATCGATGACGTGCACCTCCTCTCGGTCTTCAGCCTGCGCAACCGGGCCCTCATCGCGCTCGTCACGATCGTGGTCGCGGTCTTCGGCGGCATCGCGCTCTCGAGCCTCAAGCAGGAGCTGATCCCCAGCGTCGAGTTCCCGCAGGTCGCGATCGTCAGCGCCTACCCCGGAGCCACGCCAGAGGTCGTGTCGAACGACGTCTCGACCAAGATCGAGCAGGCGATCCAGGTCGTCCCGGACCTCGAGTCGACCAGCGCGACCTCGTCCACCGGGCAGAGCGTGGTGTCGGCGTCGTTCCAGTACGGATCGAACCTGGCCAGCGCCGAGGACAAGATCCAGACCGCGGTGAACGCGCTGTCGCTGCCCGACTCGGTGCAGACGCAGATCGTCACCGGGTCCTTCGACGACCTGCCGGTGCTGCAGATCGCGGTCTCGGCGTCCGGCAACCAGGAGCAGCTCGTCGACCGGCTGCAGGCCTCGGCGATCCCCGACCTCGAGAAGCTCGACGGCGTGCGGCAGGCGGACGTCTTCGGCAACCCGGGTCGTCGGGTCGTCATCACGCCGAACCAGGACGAGCTCGCCGCCCGCGGCCTGACCCAGACGGCGATCTCGGACGCGCTCGACGACAACGGCACCCTGATCCCCGGCGGCACCATCACCGAGGACGGCTCGACCCTGTCGGTGCAGACGGGCGAGCGGATCGCTTCGCTCGACGACATCCGCGCCCTGCCGCTCACGAGCTCGTCGAGTTCTTCGGGCTCATCGGGGTCGGACGGGTCCGGGTCGGGTGCCGCCGGTGCCGCCGGGACGACATCGTCCGGTGACGGCACGGCTGCGGGTGCCACCGGTGCGGGTGCCACCGGTACGGGCGCGACCGGCACCGGCGCGACCGGAACCGGCACGGGTACGACCGGCACCGGGGCGACCGGTGACACCGCGACGGGCGGGTCCACGACCGCGGCCACTCCCACCGACACCACCCTGGGCGACGTCGCGAAGGTCGCCATCACGGAGTCGCCGCGCACCTCGATCAGCCGCGTGGACGGCCAGCAGGCCCTGACGATCTCGATCACGAAGACGCAGGAAGCCAACACCGTCGACGTCTCCAAGACCGTGCGCGACGCCCTGCCCGGCATCGAGGACAAGATCGAGGGCGACCCCCGTTTCACCGTCGTCTTCGACCAGGCGCCCTACATCCAGCAGTCCATCGACTCCCTGGCCGAGGAAGGCCTGCTCGGGCTCGCCTTCGCGGTGATCGTCATCCTGGTGTTCCTGCTGTCGTGGCGCTCCACGCTCGTCACCGCGATCTCGATCCCGACGTCGGTGCTCCTCGCCGCGATCGGCATGCGCGCCGCCGGGTACACGCTCAACATCATCACGCTGGCGGCCCTCACGATCGCGATCGGCCGCGTGGTCGACGACTCCATCGTCGTCATCGAGAACATCAAGCGGCACATGCTCCCCGGCGTCGACCGCGGCCGTGCCGTGCGGGACGCCGTGCGCGAGGTCGCCGGTGCCGTCACCGCGTCGACGCTGACGACCGTCGCGGTGTTCCTGCCGGTCGCCTTCGTCGCCGAACTCGTGGGGGAGCTGTTCCGGCCGTTCGCCGTGACCGTCACCCTGGCGCTCGTCGCGTCGTTGTTCGTCTCGCTCACCATCGTCCCGGTGCTCGCGTACTGGTGGCTGCGCCCGCCGAAGGCGAAGCCGGGCGACGCGACGACGGCATCGGAGGCGGAAGCGGAAGCGGTCGCAGCGCCGTCGGCTCCCGACGTCGAGCACGATCGCTCCGAGGGTGCGCTCGCCTCCGCCGCCGACCTGCACGACGCCGGCACCGCCGACCGTCTGCGCCGCGTCTACCTGCCGGTGCTCCGGTGGGTCGTCCGGAAGCCGGTCGTCGTCATCCTGCTCGCCGTGATCGTGCTCGGCGGAACGGTCGCGACGCTGCCGTTCGTCACCACGAACTACCTCGGCGACTCGGGGCAGAACACCTTCACGGTCACGCAGGACCTGAAGGCCGGCTCCAGCCTCGCCGTCCAGTCCGAGTCCGCCCGCAAGGTCGAGCGCGCGCTGCAGGACGTCGACGGCGTCGAGACCGTGCAGACCACCATCGGCACGAGCGGCCAGTCGATCCAGGCGGCGTTCGGCGGTGGCGGCAGCGCCTCGGTGCAGTACGCCGTCACGACCGACGCCGAGGCCGACCAGCCGACGATCCAGGCCGACGCCCGGAAGGCGATCGGGTCGATCGAGAACGTCGGCGAGGTCACCATCGCGTCCTCCGGCGGCGGGTTCGGCGGCAGCAGCGACATCGAGGTCGACGTCACCGCGCCGACCCAGGCGCAGCTCGAGACGGCGTCGCGCCAGGTGCTGAAGACCATGCAGTCGGTCCCGGACACCACGGGCGCCACGAGCAACCTGTCCGCCGCGGAGCCGTTCCTTGCCGTCCGGGTCGACCGCCAGAAGGCCGCGTCACTCGGCCTGACCGAGACCCAGGTGGGTGGCCTCGTCGCCGCAGCGGTCTCGCCGCGGGACACCGGCAGCATCGAGATCGACGACGCGACGCTCGACGTCTACATCGCCGACCCGGAGCCGCCGACCACCATCGGCGCACTCCGTGCCCTCGACGTGCCGACGAGCACGGGCACGGTCCCGCTGTCCGACGTCGCCACGGTCGAGGAGTCCGAGGGGCCGACCACCGTCACCACGACGAACGCAGCCCGCACCGCCACGATCACCGTGACGCCGGACGCCACGAACCTCGGTGCGGCCGTGCAGTCCGTCACGACCGCCGTCGACGAGCTCGACCTGCCGAAGGGTGCGACCGCCTCGATCGGTGGCGTCGCCGCCAGCCAGTCGTCGGCGTTCTCGCAGCTCGGGCTCGCGGTGCTGGTCGCCGTGCTGATCGTCTACGTGATCATGGTCGCGACGTTCCGGAGCCTGCTCCAGCCGCTGCTGCTGCTCGTGTCGGTGCCGTTCGCGGCGACGGGTGCGATCCTGCTGCAGATCGCGTCGGGCGTCCCGATCGGCGTCGCGTCGCTGATCGGTCTGCTCATGCTCGTCGGCATCGTCGTGACGAACGCGATCGTGCTCATCGACCTCGTCAACCAGTACCGACGGCGCGGCTTGCGGGTGCGCGAGGCGTTGATCGAGGGCGCCACACGACGCCTCCGTCCGATCCTGATGACGGCGATGGCGACGATCTTCGCGCTGCTGCCGATGGCGATCGGGCTGACCGGCAAGTCCGGCTTCATCTCGCAGCCGCTGGCCCTGGTCGTGATCGGTGGCCTGGTGTCCTCGACGCTGCTGACGCTCGTGGTGCTGCCGGCGCTGTACTTCGTGGTCGAGCGGGCTCGAGAGCGCCGCGCGGATCGGCGGGCAGCGCGGCAGACGGAGCCGGGCGAAGCGGTCTAGCGGCGGTACTCGGCGTCGATGGCGGCGAGGGGCGAGACGACGACGCGCTCGGTCCGCTCCTCGCGCTCGACGGCACGGAACCACGACACGAGCACCAGGGTCAGCGTCACGAGGAACACCACGGCGGCGCCCTGCGACACGACGGCCAGCTGCCCGGTGACCGAGGCGTACCCGCCGAACGACACCGCGGCGACGAACGACAGCCCGAGCAGCAGCTCCCCGAACGTCTGCAGCGCCGGGCGGTCCCAGCGGGTCGCAGCGGCGCGGGCAGGGCGGGTCGAGGTGTCGGTCACCCCAGAAGTCTGCGGCCGGGGGCGCGGCAGCGGCAGTCCCGACTCCGGGTGGCACCCACCCGGGGCACGCGGTCGGACCCCCTGCGCGGTCGGCCGGTCGGACGCCATGCGCGATCAGGCGGTCAGCCGGCGCGGTCAGCCCAGCTGCGTCCGCAGGAACGTGACCACGCGGCGGCTCATCGCCTCGTCGAGCTGGGCGATCGAGTGCGCCGTGCCCTCGACCGCCACGAACGTCACCGGGACGTCGTGGGACCGGAGTGTCGCGGCGAACTCCTGCGACTCCCACATCGGGATGAACTCGTCGGTGGAGTGCCCGATGAAGAACGGCGCGGTGTCCGAGGTGACGTGGAACTCCGGCGACGCCCTGGTGGCCGCCGGGCACCTGGCGTACGACCGGCACCCCAGGTAGAGCAGCTGCTTGCGCTGGAAGGCCGCCGACACCCCGTCGGGCTCGGTGGACCGGGTGGTCAGGTTCGTCGGCCCGCTCAGGTCGACCACGGCACGGATCCGGTCGCCGTCGGCGTACGCGGCGGAGTCGTGGTCGGTGACGGCGAGCATCGCGGCGAGGTTGCCGCCGGCGCTGCCGCCGAACACGCCCACGCGCTGGGAGTCGACGTCGTAGGTCTCGAGCGTCGCCGGACGGAACACGTAGTCGAGCGCACGGCGGACGTCATCGAGCCCGGCCGGGAACGGGTCGGTCGGCGCCAGCCGGTAGTCGACGTTGAACGTCACGAACCCCTCGGACGCCAGGTACTTGCACACGGACCGGTAGGCGGCGGTCGCCTTGTCGCCGTGCGACCAGCTGCCGCCGTGGATCATCAGGACCGCCGGGCGTCCGGTGGCGGCCCCGACCGCTCGGGCATCGGGGTCGGCGGTGGCCGAGGCGGACGGCGTCGCGGTGGGGGTCGCCGTCGTCGCGGGGTCGCTGTCGGCCGGCAGGCACACGTCGAGGCGCTGCAACGGATCGGTGCCGTAGGGCACGTCGGCCACCACGTCGATGCCGTGGTACCGCAGCGACAGCGGGTAGATGATGCTGTCCGCGGTCACCGTCGCGTTCTCGTCGCCGACCGGGTCCGTGCTGCAGGACGCCATCGCGCCGAGCGCCACGACCGCGGCGACGAGCGCGAGCACTGAGCGGCGGCCGGACTTCATCACGTCCACGCTAGCCGCACCGGCAGCCGCCCACGTCACCCGAGCGGAGGACGGCAGTGCGAGGATGAGCACGGCAGCCGCCGACCGGAGCACCGCAGGAGGACCCGTGAGCAATCGCAAGGCCTGGAACGCCGATCCCGAACCACTGCTCCGCGTCGAACCCGGGTTCCGCCTCGACCAGGTGGACCCGGACGGCACCCCGGGCTTCCCCGGCCGCAAGATCGACGGCCTCGAAGCCCTCGCCGCCGGCGCCTCCCGTCTCGCCGCCCTGCAGGAGCGCCTGTACGCGGCGTCGACCGCCGGCGACGAGCGGCGGGTGCTGCTCGTGCTGCAGGCGATGGACACCGCGGGCAAGGGCGGCATCGTCTCGCACGTCGTCGGTGCGGTCGACCCGAACGGCGTGCACTACGCCGGCTTCAAGGCCCCGACGGCCGAGGAGCGCGAGCACGACTTCCTCTGGCGCATCGAGCAGCAGCTGCCCGCAGCCGGGCAGCTCGGCGTGTTCGACCGCTCGCACTACGAGGACGTGCTCGCCCAGCGGGTCCGTGGGCTCGCCGCGCCGGACGAGATCGAACGTCGGTACGGCGCGATCACCGCCTTCGAGGACGGCCTCGCCGCCGCCGGCACGACCATCGTCAAGGTCATGCTGCACATCTCGAAGGACGAACAGCGCGAGCGCCTCGGCGACCGGCTCGACCGCCCCGACAAGCACTGGAAGTTCAACCCTGGCGACATCGACGACCGCCTGCTCTGGGACCGCTACCAGCAGGCGTACCAGATCGCCCTCGACCGCACGTCGACCCCGCAGGCTCCCTGGTACGTCGTGCCCGCGAACCGCAAGTGGTACGCCCGCCTCGCCGTGCAGCAGCTCCTGCTCCGGGCGCTGGAGGACATGCACCTGTCGTGGCCGAAGGCGGACTTCGACGTCGCCGAGCAGCGTCGTCGGCTCGCGGAGTCCTGAGCGCACGACCCCGGCCTGGAGGCCCGTCCCGCGTCCGGCACGCCGCCGCCGGACCGCGCGGGGCTGGCGTCAAGGCACCGGCTCGCGTAGACTCGCTCGGTCGGCCTTCGACGTCGTGACATTGTGATCACGGAAATTCTGCTGGGTGTGTGTTGCTCGAGGGCTGGAATCACGTCGACTCGCGACGGGATGAACCCCCTCTCCGCAAGCAGCCCCCGCCGATGTCGCTGTCGGGCGCTGCGGTACGTTGCGCACCCGAGAAAGCAGCCATGGCCCCGTACAACAAGGGCGGCGCGGACAACCGCGCCTCCGACCGCGTCCGCCACCCGAACGGCACCCCCGCCGCCCGCAGCAGCAAGCACCGCGGGTTCCGCGCCGCCGACTCCTCGCAGCCGCGCCAGAAGCAGCGCTGGGACGCCGAGGAGCGTCGCGGCCGCGCGTCGCAGGGCGAGCGTCCGGCCCGTCCGAACTGGGAGCCGCGTGACAGTGGCGGCCAGCGGCGCCCCGACCGCGACGACCGTGGCGGGCGTGGCTACAACCGCGACGCTCCCTACTCGCACGGCCGTCCCGACGCTCCGCAGGCTCCGCGTCGCGCCGGAACCGGCTCGCAGGGGCCCAGTGCCCCGCGTCGCTTCGATCGTGACGACCGTGCACCGCGTCGTGACAACGACGACCGTCCGCGTCGTTCGTTCGACCGCGATGACCGCGCTCCGCGTTCGTTCAACCGTGACGACCGCGCGCCCCGTCGCGACAACGACGACCGTCCGCGTCGTTTCGACCGCGATGACCGCGCCCCGCGCAGCTTCAACCGCGATGACCGTGCCCCGCGTCGTGACAACGATGACCGTCCGCGTCGTTCGTTCGACCGTGACGACCGTGCGCCCCGTCGGTTCGACCGCGACGACCGCGCTCCGCGCAGCTTCAACCGCGACGACCGTGCGCCCCGTCGTGACAACGACGACCGTCCCCGTCGTTTCGACCGCGACGACCGCCCGCGTCGTTCGTTCGACCGCGACGACCGTGCGCCCCGTCGTGACAACGACGACCGCCCGCGTCGCTCGTTCGATCGCGATGACCGCGCCCCGCGCAAGTTCGACCGTGACGACCGCGCCCCGCGCAAGTTCGACCGCGACGACCGCACCGACCGTGCCCCGCGCCGCTCGTTCGACGAGCCCGAGCGCGGCAAGTTCGTGCCGGCCGACGACGTCAAGCTCGAGAAGCTCCAGGCCGAGGCCACCATCGCGGCCGACGTCGAGGGCGTGACCTTCGGTGACCTGGGCATCGGCGGCAACATCTCCCGCGCCCTGCAGGAGCTCGGCGCCTCGAGCCCGTTCCCGATCCAGGCGGCGACGATCCCCGACGTGCTCGCCGGCAAGGACGTCCTCGGTCGTGGCCGCACCGGCTCCGGCAAGACCATCGCCTTCGGTGCGCCGCTGGTCGAGAAGCTCATGGAGCACGGCGGCGGCACCAAGCGCAAGATGGGCCGCGCCCCGCGTGCGCTCATCCTCGCGCCGACCCGTGAGCTCGCCCTGCAGATCGACCGCACGGTGCAGCCCATCGCCCGTTCGGTCGGCCTGTTCACGACGCAGATCTACGGCGGCGTGCCCTACGGCCGTCAGGAGGGCGCGCTCGAGCGCGGCGTCGACATCATCGTCGGCACCCCCGGTCGTGTGCAGGACCTCATGAACAAGGGGAAGCTCGACCTCAGCGAGGTCATCATCTCCGTGCTCGACGAGGCCGACCACATGTGCGACCTCGGGTTCCTCGAGCCGGTGCAGGAGATCCTCTCCGCCACGGCCGAGGTCACCCCGCAGGGCAACCGCGCGCAGAAGCTGCTGTTCAGCGCGACGCTCGACACCCAGGTCGCGGCGCTCGTCGAGCAGTTCCTGCACGAGCCGAGCGTGCACGAGGTCGCGGGTGAGGACCAGGCGTCCTCGACCATCGACCACCGTGTCCTCGTGGTCGAGCAGCGCGAGAAGGACCGTCTCCTCGAGGAGCTGGTCGCTGGCGACGGCAAGACCATCGTCTTCGCCCGGACCCGCGCCTACGCCGAGCGTCTGGCCGACCAGTTCGAGGACGCCGGCATCCGCGCGACCTCGCTCCACGGTGACCTGAACCAGTCGCGTCGCACGCGCAACCTGCAGCTGCTCACGAGCGGCCGCGTCAACGTGCTCGTCGCCACCGACGTCGCCGCCCGCGGCATCCACGTCGACGACGTCTCGCTCGTCGTGCAGGCCGACGCCCCGGACGACTACAAGGCGTACATGCACCGCTCCGGCCGCACGGGTCGTGCCGGCAAGGAGGGCACGGTCGTGACCATCGTCCCGCGTGGCCGCATCCGCAAGATCGAGGGCATCCTCGAGCGCGCCGAGATCGAGGCGGACCTGGTGCAGGCCGCACCCGGTGACGGCATCGTGTCGGAGCTCGCCGCGCGCTAGTCGCGAGCACACGACGGACGGGAGGCCCGGTACCAGCTGGTACCGGGCCTCCCGTCCGTCACACGGTGCGACCGAAGGCCGCACGGGTCCGGTCCGCGGCCCGGCCGCGACCTCAGCTTGCGCCCGGGTCATCCTCTCGGAGGACCCAGAGCCGCCGTGCTCATGCCCCCGGCTGATGACACGGGCGAGCAGGACCGCTGCAATGATCACGTGACACCCGCAGCGCTCGTCGGACGACTCCGCCGGTTCCCCGTCTCCGTCTCCGTGGCCGCAGCGACGACCGCGCTCCTCGTGACCGCGCGGATCGCTCACGCCGAGCCCGACTTCCCGCACCACCCGCCCGTCGCGTGCCTCGCCATGGTCCTCGTGATCGTGACGACGGTGCTCGCCGAACGGTCCCTCGGTTCCGTCCGCACGGTGGTCATCGGCGTGGTGGCCCCGGCGCTCGGCGTCCTCGGAGCCCTGCTCACCGTCAGCATCGGGTCAGCGCTCGGCGAGGCACACGCCGAACTCGCGGTCGGCCAGCCGCTCTTCGCCCCGTCGATCGTCGCCGCCGCCTTGCTCGGTGCCGCTTCGGCAGCGATGCCCGCGCAGCACCGGTGGCGTACGCGAGCCGCGCTCTGGACCGTCGTCCTCACGCTCGTGCTCTTCGCCGGCCACGGATCGGACCTCGCCCGTGCCCTGGCGACGCTGCTCGGCACCGCAGCCGGTTCGTTCGTGGTGCGCCGGGCCTCCGGTCCCGACGCGCCGACCGCGCGTGACACCGTCAGCGCACGCACCTGCGTCGTCGCGACGCTCATCGCGCTCGGCGCGGGCACCTTGGTGACCCCTGTCGTGCCGGACCCGGACGGCGTGCTCTCGGTGTTCGCCGACGCCATGAGCGACCGTGCGGTCGTCATCGTCGGGCTCCTCCTGCTGGTGTCCGCCTGGCTCGTGCAGCGTGGCCGGCGGACGGGCATCGTGCTCGCCGTCGGCGTGCTCGTGACGCTGACCGCCGTCCTCGCCGATGTGTTCCTCATCGAACCGATGACCGACGACGCCGTGCAGTGGCGCGGTCTCGGGCTGGACGCGATCGAGTGGCAGGTCACACTGCTCGGCGCGTGGCTCGTGCCGGCGATGGTGCTGCTGGCGGTCCTGGCGCTCCGCGGACGCCTCGTCCGCTCGCGGTTCCGTGCCGCCACCGACGGCCGCGGTGCCCTGGTCGAGATGCTCCGCGACGGCGATGCCGGAACCCTCGGCCACATGGGCACCTGGCGCGGCAACGCCACCTGGACGGACCCGGACGGACGTGGGGCCGTGGCGTACCGGGTCCGCGGGGACGTGGCACTCACCGTGTCGGACCCGGCGTGCAGCGCTGCGGACCGCGCCGAGGTCGTGTCCGCGTTCACGGCCTTCTGCGACCGCAACGGCTGGGTGCCCGCGTTCACGAGCGTGCACGACCCGGTGCGGCAGATCCTCGCCGCCGACGGGTGGACCGCGCTGCCCGTGGGAGTCGAGTCGGTGCTGGACGTCGCCACCTTCGACCTGCGCGGCAAGAAGCGGCAGGACCTCCGGACGGCCTCGAACCGGGCGGACCGTGAGGGGGTCCGCGACGAGTGGACGACCTTCGACGCCCTGGCTGACGAACACCGTGCCGAGGTCGAGGCGATCTGCACGCGGTGGGCGAGCGACCGGAGACTGCCGGAGATGGGGTTCACCCTGGGCGGCTTCCACGAGCTCGACGACCCCGACGTCCGACTCATGCTGGCGGTGACGGCCGACGGGCAGGTGACCGCGGTCACGAGTTGGCTGCCCGTGTACGAGCACGGCGTGCTGGCCGGCTACACGCTCGACGTCATGCGCCGCGGCGACGACGGCATGCCGGGCGTCATGGAGTTCCTCATCGCCCGGACCGCGATCCGGGCACGCGACGCAGGCCTGCAGATGATCAGCCTCTCCGGCACGCCGCTCGCCGCACACGACGGCGCACCGTCACTCGTGTCCTTCGGATCGGTCCTCGTCGCCCGACTCCTCGAGCCGGTGTACGGGTTCCGGTCGCTCCAGCGCTTCAAGGAGAAGTTCGGCGCCCGACACGAGGCGCTCTGGATCGTGGTCCCCACGCCGTTGCACGTGCCGCGGGTCGCACGTGCCCTGGCCGGCGCGTACGTACCGGGCCTCCGTCCGAAGCACCTCTGGGCACTGCGGCAGGCACACCGCTCGGTCGTGCGCGAGCCCGCTCCGACGCGGGTGGTGTCCGAGCAGTGAGTCCGACCGAGTGGCTGCTCGCCACCCAGCTGCAGGCGCCGTCCAAGCTCGTCCCGCTGGACGTGGCGTTCGCCGTGCTCGGTCTCGCCGTCCTGCTGCCGGCGCTCGGGGCGCTGCGTTCGCGCGTCGCGTGGCGACGGGCCGGGGTCCGCGCTGCCGTCGCGGTGGTCGCCGCCGCGGTGGTGCTCCTCGTGTGCTGGGTCCTCAGCGATCTGATGAACCTGTTCGGCGTCGCGCTGAGCCCCGTCACCCGGATGTGGTTCGTCGTTGCCGCAGCTGCACTGGCCCTGGCGGTCGTCGGACTCGTGCAGGGCCGTCGCTGGCGCCGCGTCCTCGCCGGGCTGCTCGTGCCGACCGCGCTGCTCGCGTCCGCCCTCGGGGTGAACGTCGAGTTCGCGATGTACCCGACGCTCGGCACCGTTGTGCAGACGGACCCGTTCCCGGAGCTCGACCTCGCCGCAGCCCCCGTCGCCACCATGCCCACGACCGGCGAGGTCCGCACCGTCGAGATCCCCGGGGAGCGATCGGGGTTCCCCGCACGGCCCGCCGTCGTCTACCTGCCGCCCGCTGCCCTGGTCAGGGATCCGGCGCCGCTGCCCGTCGTCCTCGCCTTCTCCGGCCAACCGGGGGCTCCGAGCGACCTGTTCACCGCCGGCAGGATGGGCAGCGCACTCGACGGCTACGCCGCAGCCCACCACGGCCGAGCGCCGATCGTCGTCTCCGTCGACCAGCTCTCCGCGCCCGGCCTGAACACGATGTGCGTTGACTCGGACCTCGGCAACGCAGCGACGTACGTCACCGAGGACGTGCCGCGCTGGCTGACGGCGCACCTCCCGGTGACCCCGGACCGCCGTGCGTGGGGTCTCACCGGCTTCTCGCAGGGGGCGACGTGCGCGATGCAGTTCGCCACCGCGCACCCCGACCGGTTCGGGGCCGTGCTCGCGGTGTCCAGCGAGCTGCAGCCCATCGACCAGAACCCGCAGCACAGCGCGGACCGGGCCTTCGGCGGATCGGTCACCGCGTGGAAGGCCGCCGGTCCGATCGCGCAGATGCGGGCGGACGACCTGCACGGGCACGCGTTCTGGTTCACCGCGGGGTCGGCAGACGGGGCGTTCAGCCGCAACGCTCGCGTCCTCGCCGACGCTGCTCGGGCAGCGGGCGCGGACACCAGCGTCGCGTTCGCCCCGGGGAGCGGACACGACTGGAACACCGTGCAGTGGTCGTTCCGCACCGAGCTCCCGCACCTGGCCGACGCGCTGTCCGCGGGGCGTCACTGATCCGCGCCACCGGGGTCTGACCCACCTTCTGACGGACGGGAGGCCCGGTACCAGCTGGTACCGGGCCTCCCGTCCGTCACACGGTGAGCACCAATGGTCGGGTCGCGACGTCGGACCCGACCATTCCTGCTCACGAAACGTCGGCGCGGCCGCCCGCCCGCGCGCGCTCAGCGGTTGAAGAACAGCAGCCCGCGCACGAAGCCGGCCTGCCCGGCGTGCTGCGTGCAGTCGTCCAGGATGCTCACGAGTCGCGCTCCGGCCGTCACGGGCGGGTCCCACGCGTCGTCGACGACGGGGTCGAGGTCGTCCGGGCCGAGCGTGCCGAGGTACGAGACCGTGCGCTCGTGCACGGCGCGCAGGTACCCGGTGAGCAACTCGGCGGAGGCCCGCACCCGACCGACGTCGTCGCGGGACATGCCGTAGCCGAGCGCCTCGGCCGGGAACGGCAGCCCGAACCGGTCGTACCAGCCGTCCGCCGTCCAGACCTGCTCGGAGCCGGCGAGCTCGGCGATCTGCACGTCCTGGCCGCGGGCGATGTGCCACGCGAGCCACGCGAGGGTGTTCGCCCCGGCGGCCGGCCGTGCCGCGAGCTGGTCTTCGGAGAGCCCGTCGACGGCCCGCTCGACCGTCTCGGGGACGCGGGAGAACGCTTCGGTGAGGAGTTCAGAGGGGGTCATGGCGCTCACGCTACGCGCGGGCCGTGACACCCGCTGTCACACGGCGGCGCTGCGGTGGTGGCGCTCCAGGGCGGCACCGAGCCCCTCGAACGCGGCCGCGACCACGGCGCGGTCGGACGGTGCGACGACCTGCCGGAACGCGTCGGAGTAGACGGCGCCGACCTCGCGGGCGACCGCCGTGCCCGACGGCGTGAGGTGCAGGAGCACGCTCCGGCGGTCCTCCGGGTTCGGGCGACGTTCCAGGTGTCCGTGCTTCTCGAGTCGGTCGATCAGCGACGTCATTGCCCCGGTGGTGAGCTCGAGGTACTCGCCGGCCTGCTTCGGGGTCACGCCGTGGCCGCCGGCGGCGCTGAGGAAGAACACGAAGCGGGTGTCCGTGGCGTTCAGCCCGCGGATCGTGCTCTCGTGGTGCAGGACCCGTGCGTGCTGCATCTGGAGCACCCGGAAGGCGGTGAGCAGTCGCGGCAGGTCGGCGTCGGGGTCCGTGTCGGCGGTGACGGGGTCCACCGCCGTGACGTCGGGCGACATCGGTGCCGGCGGCGTGGTGGGGGCGACGCGCGCCGCGGGGACGGCGGGTGCGTGCGGGGGGAGGACGACCGGGTCGGTGTCCGTCATGGGAGCTCTTCTCGGGTACAGGGTGGGAACTTCAGTCAACAAGTAACTCACTCGTCAAGATACCCCCATCAGTGGGGACATCTCAGGTCTTGTGAGCTACTCGAACGCCAAGTAGCTTGATCGTCGTACCACCTCGGCACGTAGCGCGACCAACCACCGCGGGCCCGTCCGAACCACCGATCAGATCTCTTCCTCACGGAGTCCAACCATGTCTCGTGTCACGCCTCGTGCTGCCCGCCTCGCCGCCTGGATCGCCATCCCCGCCGCCCTCGTCGCCTCGGGGGTCGTCGTCTCGACGGCCTCGTACGCGGCGTTCTCCTCGACCACCGTCAACCCGACGAACAACTGGACGGCCGGCAGTGTCGCCCTGTCCGACGACGACAACAACACCGCGCTGTTCACGGCGAACAACCTGAAGCCCGGCTCGGCCGGTGCGAACTGCATCGCGGTGACCTCGACCGGTTCGCTGCCCTCGGCCGTCAAGCTCTACGGCACGAACGTCTCGACCACGAAGGACCTGGCCGCGAACGTCAACCTGACCATCGAGCAGGGCACCGGCGGCGGCTTCGGCTCCTGCTCCGGCTTCACCCCGGCCGCCACCGGCGGCTCGCTCTACAGCGGCACCGTCGCGGGCTTCGGCGCCGCCTCGACCAACTACGCGACCGGCGTCGGCACCTGGGCCCCGACCGGCACCGCGTCCGAGACGCGCGTCTACCGCGTCAGCTACACGGTCTCGAGCACCGCCCCGAACACCGTGCAGGGCGGCACCGCAGCCCTCGGCTTCACCTGGGAGGCCCAGAACAGCTGAGCCGGGACCGGGGCCGAACCAGCCCCGTCCGTTCCCTCCCCGAAACGCGCCCCCGGTCGAAGGCAGTCATGAGCAGCATCGCAGTGCACGGTGGTCCCGCACCGCACGCAGCGGTCCGTGACGCCGTCGACTGGGGGCGCGTCGTCGTCGCCACCCTCGCCCGGGGCGTCGTCGCGACGCTGCTCGGGCTCGCGCTCTGGGCGGCCGCGCCGGCGCTCATCGGCTGGCAGCCGACCACCGTGATGACGGGCTCGATGGAGCCGCGGATCGTCCCAGGTGACGTGGTCGTCTCGCGTCCGGTCGGTTCGGGCGAGATCGCGACGGGCAAGGTCCTGCTCGCCGACGACCCGGACCAGCCGGACCACCTGCGCATGCACCGCTACGTCGAGGACGGCCCCCGCGGCACGATGGTCACGAAGGGCGACGCGAACCCCCAGCAGGACTCCACGCCGATCGAGCGCTCCGCCGTGCACGGGGTCGCCTTCCTGCGCATCCCGTTCATCGGGACACCGATCCGGTGGATCAGCGCGGGGGAGTGGGGCCTGGTCGCGATGCTCGCGCTCGGCCTGACCGCGGTGCTCGCGCTCTGCACGATCGACGGGTCGCTCCGGCGACTCGTCGAGTCCGACGACGACACCGACGGCGCGGCCGGTGGTCCGGACGACGCGGCCGGTCCGGACGACGCCGCCGGTCCGGACGATGCCGCCGGTCCGGCAGACGGTATCGACGACGGCCTGGAGGCGCGGGACGGCGCCGCCACGAGCCTCCCGACCGCTGCGTCCAGCGTCCTCACCCGTCGCGCGCTGCGTCGACGAGCACGTCGCGTGCGGCGGCTGCGCCGCATCGGCGGGGGCGCCGCGGTGCTCGTGCTCGCTGCGGCCGCCGGCGTCCTGCTGCCCGGAGCGGCGGACGCGGCCCCGTGGTCACAGACCACCGTCGCACCGACCGCGACCTTCACGGCGGGCACGGCGACCGGTGTCCCCACCCTGACCTGCGCCCCGGCGGGGTCGAACACGGTGACGATCGCCTGGACCTACGACAACGGCGCGACCGTGCCGGTGTCGTTCGACCTGATGAACGGGACGACGCAGGTGGCCAGCGCGACCACCGCCGGTGCCCGTTCGATGCCCTACTCCGGCGCCGGGCTCCTGAACCTCGGCACCACGTACACGCTGCACCTCCGCACGAACCTCGGCAACAACTGGACCGCGACGAGCACACCGACGGTCAGGGTCCGGGTCGTCTCGGTGCTGGGCCTGGCGTCCGCGAGCTGCGCGACCGCCTGAGTCCTCCACAGGGCACCGCGAGGTGCCCTGTGGATGTCCCCGGCCGGCGTTACCGTGGCCGCATGCGCATCCTGCACACCGGCGACTGGCACCTCGGCCGCACACTGCTGGGTGCCGACCTGCTCGAGCACCAGGCCGCGTTCACCGACTGGCTCGTCGACCTCGCCCGCGAGCGCGCGGTCGACCTCGTCGTCATCGCCGGCGACGTCTACGACCGCGCGATCCCGCCGGTGGACGCCGTCCGCATGCTCTCCCGCGTGCTGGAACGCCTCGCCGAGACCACGACGGTGGTCCTCACGCCGGGCAACCACGACTCGGCCGCGCGGCTCGGCTTCGGGGCCGGCGTGATGGGGCAGCGCGTGCGCATCCTCGCCGAGCCCGCACACGTGGCCGATCCGGTGCTCGTGACCGACGACGACGGCCCGGTGGCCGTGTACGGCATCCCGTACCTGCACCCCGACCTCACGCGGTACGCCCTGGCGGCGGTCCCCGACGAGCCCCTCGCCCGCTCGCACCACGCCGTCGTGCACGCCGCCACCGAACGGATCCGCGCCGACCTCGAGACGCGGGCCGACACCCGGAGCGTCGTCGTCGCGCACGCCTTCGTCGGGGGCGCCGACCCGAGCGACAGCGAGCAGGACATCCGCGTCGGCGGGGTCGACCGCGTCGCCGAGTCGGTGTTCGACGGGTTCGACTACGTCGCCCTCGGGCACCTGCACGGCCCGCAGCGCGTCGGCGACGACGACCGGATCCGGTACGCCGGGTCGCCGCTGGCGTTCTCGTTCGGCGAGCGGCACCAGCGGAAGTCCGTGACCATCGCCGACCTCGACGCGGCGGGTGCCGTCACCGTCGAGCTCGTGCCGACCCCGGTGCCACGGCGGCTCGTCGACGTCCGGGGCAGCATCGACGCCATCGAGTCCGGGGAGTTCCGGGCCGATGCCGACGCCTGGGTCCGCGTCGCGGTGACCGACACCGTGCACCCGGAACGCATGTACGCCCGCGTGAAGGACCACTTCCCGCACGCCCTGGCGATCACGCACGAACCGGCGGACCGGCCGGCCGCCACCGCCGCGCGGGCCGTCACCGCGACGTCCGACCCGGTCGAGGTCGCCGGCGACTTCGTGGCCTTCGCCACCGGCGGGCTGCCCGACGACGACGAACGCGCGGTGCTGACCGAGGCGTACGAGGCCGCGGTGCTCGCCCTGCAGCGTGAGGGGGACCGCTGATGTACCTGCACCGACTCGAACTGCGCGCCATCGGGCCGTACCCCGACCTCGTGACGATCGACTTCGCGGCGCTGGCCGCGTCCGGGGTCTTCCTGCTCGAGGGGCCGACCGGTTCCGGCAAGTCGACGATCATCGACGCCGTCGTGTTCGCCCTGTACGGCGGACTCGCCGGTTCCGAAGCCAGCTCCGACCGGCTGCACAGCCAGCACGCCGACCCCGCGGTCGAACCGTTCGTCGAGCTCGTGTTCGAGACCGGTGCAGGCGTGTTCCGGGTCCGGCGCACCCCGCAGTACGACCGCCCGAAGCAGCGGGGGACCGGCACGGTGAAGCAGCAGGCGTCCGTGCAGCTGTTCCGACTCGCCGCGCCCACCGACGTCGCCGGCGAACCCCTGTCGTCCCGCATCCCCGAGGTCGGGGTCGAGATCGCCCGGATCGTCGGGCTCGACCGCGCGCAGTTCCTGCAGACCGTGGTGCTGCCCCAGGGCGAGTTCGCACGGTTCCTCCGCTCCCCGGGTGAAGACCGCCGGAAGCTCCTGCAGTCGCTGTTCGGCACCCAGGTCTACGACCGCACCGCCGACGAGCTCGCCGCTCGCCGCCGAGCCGTGCAGGCCGAGGTAGAGGGCGCCGACGGCCGCGTCCGCGACGCCCTGGCCCGGTTCGCGCAGGCGGCCGACCTCGCCGAGGCCGACGAGTCCGTCGTCCCCGGTACGGTGGCGTCCCTCCGCGCCACGGCCGACGCCGCCGAGGCAGCCCGAACGGCTGCGGCTGCCGCTGCGACGGCGGCGACCGACCACGAACGATCGGTCACGGCCCGTGCGGCCGCCCTCGAGCGACGAGCGGCGCTGCTGCGGCGGCGGGCGCTCCTCGACGACGACGCCCCGGTGATCGAGCAGGCGCGAACCGCGGTCGCGACGGCCGAGCGTGCCGCCCGGGTCGCCGCGGTGGCCGACGGCCTCGACGCCGCGACCGTGCGGGCCGACGACACCGCCGCGGCAGCAGCCCGGTTGCGCGACCAGCACGCGCTCCGAGCCGTCGACGCACAGCAGATCGCCCGGCGGCGCGACACACTGACCGACGCCCTGTCCGACGTCCGGCACCTCGTCGCGGTCGAGGCCGAAGCGGACGCCAGGCGCACCGCGATCGCCGAGGCCACCGCGACCGCATCGCGGCTCACCGACGACCTCGCCGCGCTCGACACCGCGCTCGAATCCCGGCCGTCGGAACGAGCACGGATCGTCGAGGCCGCCCGGACCGCCTCGACGACCGCTGCCGACGCCGACGCCGCCGCGCACGAGGTCGCCCGGGTGCAGTCGCTCCGTGCCGACCTGGCCGCGCGCGACCGAGCCGAGCGGCGCGTCGCCGATGCCGAACGCGTCGTGGTCGATGCCCGCCGTCGGGCCACCGAGGCGCTCGACGCCGAACGCTCCCTGCGCGAGCGCCGGATCGCCGGGCTCGCCGGGGAGCTCGGTGCCGCGCTGACCCCCGGCGACCCCTGCCCGGTCTGCGGATCGACGGCGCACCCGTCGGTGGCCGCGCCGCAGGACGACCACCCGACGATCCAGGCGGTGGAGTCCGCAGGCGACGCCACGCGTCTGGCCGACCAGCAGCTCGCCGACGCGGCAGCCGACCTGGCCGTCGACCGTGCGGAGCACCTCCGGCTGACCGCCGTCGTCGGCACGGTCGACACCGTCGCCCTCGACGCCATGGCGGTGGCCGCCGACGAGCGGGTCCGAGCGGCGCACGAGGCTGCGGCGCTGGTGCTGGAGCACGAGCGCGAGCGGACGGCGCACGACACCGCGACCCGGGCGCTCGAGCGTGAGCGGAACGACCTCGACGCCCGGCGCACGGTGCTCGCGTCGACCGCGGCCTCCGATGCCGAGCGGCTCGAGGCCGACCTGCGATCGGTGCACGAGGCGATCGACCGGCTCGCAGCACTGTTCGACAGCGACGACGACCGCTCGCCTGCGTCGCTCCACGCCGTGGTCGACGAGCTCGACGGGCGGCTGACGGTGCTCCGCGCCGTCGCCGAGGCCGACGAGCGCGCGGCCACCGCGGCCCGCGCCCGCGACGAGCGCGGCGCCGAGGTCGCCCGGATCCTCGACGAGCAGTCCTTCCTCGACGTCGCTGCCGCACGAGCCGGCCTGCTCGATCCCGACACCGTCGCGCGCTTCCGCAGCAGCATCAGCGCAGCCGAGTCCGAACGCGCCGTCGTGCGGGCAGGGCTCGACGACCCCGAAGTGGTGCAGGCCGCCGACGACGATCCTGAGCAGCTCGACGTGCCGGCGGTGCAGGCCGAACGGGTCCGCGCGACGGCCGAGCTCGACGAGGCCACCCGGCTCGCGGTGACCGCAGCGCACCGCGCCGAGGCCGTCGAGCAGTGTGCGACCGAGGTCCACCGCACCGTGCGTGCGCGACAGGAGACCTCGGCCCGCAGCCGCGCCGTCGTCCGCCTCGCCGACGTCGCGAACGGCGTGGCATCGGTCAACCCGACCGGCATCACGCTCGGCACCTACGTGCTCATGCGGCGCTTCGAGGACGTCGTGGCGGCGGCGAACGACCGGTTGCGCGGCATGCTCGCCGGACGCTTCACCCTCGAGACCTCCGACGAACGGGAGTCCGGGTCACGGTCACGACGGACGGGGCTCGCCCTCGCCGTGCACGACCACACGACCGACACCGTCCGTGACCCCCGCAGCCTGTCGGGCGGCGAGACGTTCACCGTGTCACTGTGCCTGGCGCTCGGGCTGGCCGACGTCGTGCAGGCCGAGGCCGGCGGGGTCTCGCTCGGCACGCTCTTCGTCGACGAGGGGTTCGGCACGCTCGACCCCGAGACCCTCGACGACGTCATCGGACAGCTGTCCCGACTGACCGTGGGTGGGCGACAGGTCGGGATCGTCAGCCACGTCGAGGAACTCAAGCAGCGGATCCCGGAGCGGATTGCCGTGCGCCGCACCCCGACCGGCGGGTCGCGGGTGACGACCACGGTCTGACCTGACCTGACCAGACCAGCCGCTACGGGGTGGGCGTGGCCCCCACCGTGCCGTCCGGCGGCGGCAGGATATCCGCCGCGATCCACGGGAACACCCACTGGAACAGCACGAACACGATCGCTGCGAGCAGGACCAGCAGCTCGAGCACCTTCAGGACAGTGGGGCCGGGCAGCAGCCGCCAGACCAGGGGGAAGATCACTTGGCGGTCTCCGAGAGTTCCTTCGGGGTGCCCTCGGACGCGGGCATCCAGTAGTCGAGCTTCGCGTGCGTCACGTACCGCTCCGCCGCCGACCACATCGGGTGGCAGGCGGTCAGCGTGAGCCAGCGGTCCTGGGCGATCGGTTCGACGCCGGGCTTGTTCGGCACCGGCGCGATCGTCTCGATCTTGTCGGGCGTGACGATCTGGCTGTCGGTGACCTTGTAGACGTACCAGACGTCGAACTTCGTCTTCGCGTCGGTGACCCGGACCACGACCGAGTCGCCCTTCTGCAGTTCCGCGATCTGGTTGAGGGGCTTGCCGTAGGTGACCCGGTGTCCGGCGACGGCGAAGTTGCCGGGGGCGCCGGGCATCGCGGTGCCCTGGTAGTGCCCGAGCCCGATGGTGTTGAGGACCTTCTCACGATCCGTGCCCTCGCCGATCGGCCGGTTGTAGTCGTTGCCGAACCGGGGGATCTGCATCGTCCCGAACACGTCCGACAGCGCCGGCGGTTCGTCCAGGACGGGTGCGGTGCCGCGGTGCTCGGTGCCCTCGACCTTCGGGGTCTCGACCTGGTCGAGGCCCTGCACGAGCTTCGTCTGCTCGTTCACGGCGACCACGTCGGTCCACCACGCCGTCCACACCACGTACAGGCCGGTGCCGGCGCCCGCGATGATGAGCAACTCGGCGATGAGGGAGACGATCGCGCCGCCGACCGTCTGGCGTCTGCGCGGGGAACGCCGGGACCGCGAGCCGGCTTCGTCGTCCCGTGCGCTGCGGCGCGACGGGATGGTGTCGTGTGCGGTCACGGGGCTCCTGATCGGCTGGGTGGTCGGACAGGTCTATCAGATCACGACGACAGGCCGGTGACGACGTTCTCCCCACCCCCGTTAACGTGGGGGCATGGAGTACCGGATCCGCCCCTTCCGCACCGAGGACACCGACGCGGTCGTCGCCCTGTGGGAATCCTGCGGGCTCGTCCGACCCTGGAACGACCCCCGACGTGACATCGCGCGCAAGCTGACCGTTCAGCCCGAGCTCTTCCTGGTCGCCGAGCCGGACGCCACCGACGGTGACGACACCGACACCGACACCGACACCGCCGAAGCCGGCGTGGTCGCTGCGGGCATGGCCGGCTTCGACGGGCACCGCGGCTGGGTGAACTACCTCGCCGTGCGCCCCGACCTGCAGGGCTCCGGCCTCGGTCGCACCCTGATGGCCGAGTTCGAGCGGCTCCTGACCGACCTCGGTTGCCCGAAGCTCAACCTGCAGGTGCGTGCGGGCAACGAGCAGGTGCTCGGGTTCTACGCGTCCCTCGGCTACACCGACGACCGCACGGTCTCGCTCGGGAAGCGCCTCATCCCCGACGCCTGACCGCGCGCTACGCCAACGCCAGCGCCACCGACGCGACGAACGCCAGCACGATGCCGATCCACTGCTGCGCGGTCAACCGCTCCCGCAGCACCACCCCGGCCAGCACCACCGTGCCGATCGGGTAGAGCGCGTTGAGCACACTCACGACGGGCAGGGTCGCCGGATCGTCGCTGCTGTGCAGCCCCGCCTGGATGAACACGTTCGCCATCGCGTCGAAGACGCCGCACACGGCCACGGTGACCAGCAGCCGCGGACCCCATCCGCGACCCGGCCGACGCCCGGGGGTCACGGCAGCCCCGTCGGGGCGGGCCGACGTCGGGGCGGACACCGGGCCTCCCGTCCGGAGTACGACGACGAGCGCCGCCGCACCCAGCAGCACCGCCTGCAGCACCCGCGCGACCACGAGGGGTGCGATGCCCGAGTCCGACGGCGTCATGTCGTAGGCCAGCACGATCCCGCCGAAGCCGCACCCGGCGACGGCGGCCGCGACCACGCCCCGGGCGGTGAGCCGTGCGCCCGAGGCGTCCCGGACCACCGCGACCAGGACCACCGCGACGACCGCGACCACGAGCGCGCCGGTGGCCACGGGCGACAGCACCGTGCCACGGAACACCGCGACGAGCACCGGCACGACGGCCGCGAAGACGGCGGTGACGGGGGAGAGCACGCTCATCGGTCCGATCGCGAGTGCCGCGTAGAGCAGCAGCACCCCGACACCGCCGGAGAGCCCGGCGACCGCACCCCAGACCACGGCCGGCCACGAGAACACGCCGCCGAGGACCACCAGTCCGACGAGCAACGGCACGATCCCGATCGCGGCGGCCACCGCCGTGACGACGACCGGGCGGACCCGGCGCGAGGCGAGTCCGCCCAGGAAGTCGGCGAACCCGTAGACGATCGCGCCGGACAGGCCGAACAGGACGGTGAGCACGGCTCCCATCCTGCCCGGCCCGGTACCCTGCGGTGCGTGAGTGTTCCCTACCAGCGCCTGCCCCGGATCGACGCGCGCTGGAGGTGGTGGCGGCCGCTCGTCGCCCTCGCGTTCCTGGCGGGGTGGTACCTCGTGTCGCAGGTGCTGATCACCGTCGCCTACTTCATCCCGGTCGCCGCGGTCGGGGGCGCGTCCGGGCTCTACGGCCTGCTGGATGACCTGCAGAGCGGTGCCCTCGACCCGACCGATCCGTTGACCCTCTCGCTGACCCTGGTGTCGCTCGTGGTCCTGCTGCCGGGGGTCCTGCTCGCCGTGAAGATCGCGCGCATCGGACCGGCCGGCATCCTGTCGTCGACGCGGTTCCGGGTCCGGTGGGCCTGGACGGCGTGGTGCCTGCTGCCGACGCTCGTCATCGCCGCGGTCATGTTCGTCGTCCAGACCGGCCTGTTCTGGGACGGGGGGATGATCACGACCGACGGCGGCTTCGCCTGGAACCACGACGCGATCGGCCAGTCGACGGTCTCCCTCGGCACCCTCACCCTGACGATCGCCCTCGTCGTCGTGCTCGTCCCGTTCCAGGGCGCGGCCGAGGAGTACATCTTCCGCGGCTTCCTGATGCAGACCGTCGCGTCGTGGATCCCGCGTCGCGTCGGCACGGTCATCGCCGTGGCGGTCTCGACGGTCGTCTTCGCGGTGCTGCACATCCCGAACGGCTACAACGTCTGGGGCATCCTCGACGTCGGCTCGTTCGGCCTGATCGCGGCGATCATCGTCCTCCGGACCGGCGGGCTCGAGGCCACGGTCCTGCAGCACGCCTTCAACAACATCATGATCTTCGTGCTGCAGGCGCCCGGCTGGTCGAAGGTCGACCTGACCTCGTCCGACGCGAACGGCACCTGGCAGGGGACCCTCGTCACCCTCGTCACGTCGCTCGCGTTCTGGGGCATGGTCGAGTTCCTGGCGTGGTGGCGGGGGCTGGACCGCCGCTTCGCCGGGCACGAGGCACCCCGGTTCCGCGGTGTGACCCCGGCCTGGGCGGGCGGCGTCCGCTGGATCCGGCCTGGAGGCACGGGCTGGGCCACCACGCCGGCCCGCGCCGACGAGGTGGCCGGTTCCGACCACCGTGCCGACTCCGGCACGGACGGTGCTGTGGACAGTGCGGTGGGTGTCGCCGGTCGCCCGTAGGCTCGTGGCATGAGCACCACGCCCGCGCCCGCTGCCGTGCCTGCTCCCGCTGCCGTGTCCGCACCCCGTGCCGCTGCGCTCGACGTGCTGCACCGCGTGTGGGGCTACGACGACTTCCGCGGTGAGCAGGCGGCCATCATCGACCAGGTGGTGACCGGTGGTGACGCCCTGGTGCTCATGCCGACCGGTGGTGGCAAGTCCCTCTGCTACCAGGTGCCCTCGCTCGTCCGCGACGGCGTCGGCGTCGTGGTGTCGCCGCTCATCGCCCTCATGCAGGACCAGGTCGACGCCCTGGCGGCGAACGGCGTCCGGGCCGCGTTCCTCAACTCCACGCAGGGCCCTGACGAACGGTCCCGGGTCGAGCGTGCGGTCGTGCAGGGCGAGGTCGACATGCTCTACCTCGCGCCCGAGCGGCTCCGGCTCGAGTCCACCCGTGCGCTCCTCGACCGGGCGCGCGTCTCACTGTTCGCCATCGACGAGGCACACTGCGTCGCCCAGTGGGGGCACGACTTCCGCCCGGACTACCTCGAGCTGAGCGTCCTGCACGAGCGGTGGCCGACGGTGCCGCGCATCGCCCTCACCGCCACCGCCACGCCGCAGACCCACCGCGAGATCTCCGCCCGGCTCGGCCTCGACGACGCCGCGCACTTCGTCGCCGACTTCGACCGGCCGAACATCCAGTACCGCATCGAACCGAAGACCGGCGCGCTGCAGCAGCTGCTCACCTTCATCCGCACGGAGCACAGCGGCGACGCCGGCATCGTGTACTGCCTGTCCCGCAACTCCGTCGAGCGCACCGCGACCGCCCTGGCCGATCAGGGGATCAACGCCCTGCCGTACCACGCAGGCCTCGACGCCCGGGTGCGTGCCCGCAACCAGTCGACGTTCCTGCGCGAGGACGGCGTCGTCATGGTGGCGACGATCGCGTTCGGCATGGGCATAGACAAGCCGGACGTCCGGTTCGTGGCGCACCTCGACCTGCCGAAGTCGGTCGAGGGGTACTACCAGGAGACCGGCCGTGCGGGTCGTGACGGGCTGCCGGCCACCGCGTGGCTCGCGTACGGCCTGAACGACGTCGTGCAGCAGCGGCGGATGATCGACCAGTCCGAGGGCGACGCCGCACACCGTCGGCAGCTCAGCGCCCACCTCGACGCCATGCTCAGCCTGTGCGAGACGATCGAGTGCCGCCGGGTGCGGCTGCTCGCGTACTTCGGGCAGGAGAGCACGGCGTGCGGCAACTGCGACACGTGCATCGCGCCGCCGGAGTCGTGGGACGGCACCGTCCCCGCGCAGAAGCTGCTGTCCACCGTCGTGCGGCTCGAGCGTGAGCGCCGCCAGCGGTACGGCGTCTCGCACCTCGTCGACATCCTGATCGGCAAGCGGTCGCCCCGCGTGCAGGAACTCCAGCACGACACCCTGGCGACCTTCGGCATCGGTGCCGACCTGTCCGAGGGCGAGTGGCGAGCGGTCGCACGACAGGTGCTGGCCCAGGGCTACGCGGCGGTGTCGGGCGACGGCTTCGGCACGGTCGTCCTCAGTCCCACGAGCGCCGAGGTCCTGACGGGCAAGGTGCAGGTGCGGATGCGTCGCGACCCGGTCAAGGCGCCGCGGGCCGGCCGCAGCAGTCGACGAACGGTCGTCACCGACATGCCGCAGGAAGCCGTCGGCCTGTTCGAGGCCCTGCGTGCCTGGCGTGCTGCCGAGGCCCGCGAGCAGGGCGTCCCCGCGTACGTGGTGTTCAACGACGCGACACTCCGGGGCATCTCCGCCGTCCGCCCGGCCGACGTCGACCAGCTCGGCGAGATCTCCGGCGTCGGCGCAGCGAAGCTCGAGCGGTACGGGCGAGCGGTCCTCGACGTCGTCGCCGCTGCCGACTGACGCCCGGCCACCACTGCATGCCGTTCCGGGCATGTGTCCTCCGCGCGCCTCATTACACTCGGTAGCTCGTCACCACGAGGAGGTCCGGTGTCCGGTTCGACGAAGTTCGCCACCGTGCTCAGTCGCGCGGTGGTGACCCCGCTCGCCCGGTTGCTGTGGCGGCCGAAGATCATCGGTCGTCGGAACGTCCCGAAGCGTGGCCCGGTGATCCTCGCGAGCAACCACCGATCCTTCATCGACTCGCCCGCGATCACGCTCATGGCGCCGCGCAAGGTGTCGTTCCTGGCGAAGCAGGAGTACTTCACGGGTTCGGGTCTCAAGGGAGCCGTCTCGCGGGCGTTCTTCGGTGGCATCGGCGCCATCGGGGTCGAGCGTGGCGCGGGTGCGGCGGCCCAGCAGGCCCTCGACCTCGGGCTGGCACGCCTGCAGGAGGGCGAGGCGTTCGCGATCTACCCGGAGGGCACGCGCTCGCTCGACGGCCGGATCTACAAGGGCCGCACTGGCGTGGCGTGGCTGGCGTTGACGAGCGGCGCCCCCGTCGTCCCCGTCGCGCTCACCGGCACCGAGGACGTGCAGCCGGTCGGGTCCCGGCTGCCGAAGCTCGCCCGCGTGACGATCGAGTTCGGGCAGCCGATCGACCTGTCGTCCTTCGGCGAGGCGTCGTCCGGTCGTGCTCGGCGCCACGCGACCGATGCGGTGATGGCGGCGATCCAGGAGCTCAGCGGCCAGGAGCCGGCGAACGCCTACAACAACCCGCCCGCGACGATCGTGGAACGGGTCCGTCGTGCACTGCAGCCGGACGACCCCACCGCGGCCGCCGTCGACCCGGACTGATCGCTGCGACTGTCCGGTCACTATTGCACATCTGAAATATCGATGGTTGAATGGCGGACGTGCCGCTCGGCACGCCGCCATCGCCGGTCGCCCGAGAACGACCAGCCACGACATCCAGATCGGACCGTCCGCAGCATGTCCTCCACCCCGCTCTTCGACTCCATCGCCCAGCGTCGCGATCAGGCCGACGCTCCACACTCCACCGTGCACTCGACCCCGTCGCCGGCGCTCGCCGTCGTGACCCCGGTGCCGACCTCGCCGATGTCCGCGCCCGTCCGCCCGGGTGACTCCACGCTGGTCCCGGCCGCCCTCGTCGCCGCGATCGACGAGATCCCGGTGCGGGTGGCATCGGCCCTCGTGACCGAGGTCACGATCCGTCCCGAGCACCTCGTCCTGGTCGAGACCGTCGCCGACGCGATCACCCGAGCGGTCGTCGACGCCGTCGTGTGCGAGCTGGACCGGATCGCCCGTGACGGCGTCGTCCGCGTCTGACCGGGCCGGTCACCGCACGATGACGACCCTCGATGACGGTCTGCCCCGGCGCCCGCGCGGAGCCGAGCGCCGCACCGCCGACCGACCGACCGAGCCCCCGCTGCGCCGTGCACGGCACGCTGCACAGCCCGGGCCCCTCCGAGCCGCCGGGGTGGCGGTGCCCCCTCCCGCCACCCCGGCTTCCACCCGGCCCGCGCAGTCCGCACGGCCGACCCGGTCCACGCTGGCCGCGCGGCCGACCCGGCCCACGCAGGCCGCCGCTCCCGCGCGCCGCCGCCTCGCGTCGTTCCGGATCCCCGCCCGGCGGACACTGCCCGCCGCGGCGGTGACCGCCGTCACGTGCCTGTTCGTCGCGGTCGGCTCCCCGCAGACCGCCGTCGCCGCTCCGGCCTCTCCGGAAGCCACGTCGGCATCGGCCGGCATGCAGCACTTCGTCGCCGACGGTTCGTCCGGGCCGACCGCCGGCCGCGACGACTTCTCGGTGGGTCGTGCCGCGGCAGCCCTCCGGGTCCCCGGTGGCTCGGGCCCGACCGGTGGAGCCGTCCGCCCCACGGTCGGTGCGGTCCCCGACGCCGGTGGCTTCGGCTCCCGCTGGGTCGTCGGCTGCGCGGCCTGCTCGTCGAACCACCAGGGGGTCGACTTCGCCGCGGCCATCGGGACCCCGGTCGTCGCGGCGCTGCCCGGCCGGGTCGTCTCGGCGGGTGTGCTCGGTGGCTACGGCAACCAGGTCCTCCTGCAGCACGCCGACGGCACCGCGACCCGGTACGGGCACCTGTCGGCGATCGACGTCCGCCCCGGCCAGATCCTCCGCGCGGGGGAACGCCTCGGGGCCGTCGGCAACACGGGCGTCTCGACCGGCGCGCACCTGCACTTCGAGGTCATCGTGGCCGGCACACCGATCGACCCGGCCGCCTGGCTGCAGGCTCGCGGCCTCCTCTGACGGCGGCGGGCGTAGCGTCGGGACGGTCGCGGCACGGAGTCGCGCCAGGACGGAGACGCACGTGCGAGTGACGGTGTTGGGGACGGGTGCGATGGGCGCCGGCGTGGCTGGATCGCTGCTCCGCGACGGCCACCAGGTGACGGTCTGGAACCGGAGTGCCGACAAGGCCGCACCCCTGGGGGACCGCGGCGCAACGGTGGCGAGTGACCCGGGCAGCGCCGTCGAGCACGCCGAGGTCGTCCTGCTCACCCTGTTCGACACCGATGCGGTCGTCGACGTCCTCGAGCAGGCCGCTGGTGACGCCCCGACCGACGCCGTGTGGGTGCAGGCCTCGACGATCGGGGTCGACGGCACCGCGACGGTCGTGCAACTGGCCGAGAAGTACGGCATCACCCTGGTCGAGGCCATGATGCTCGGCACGAAGGCCCCCGCGGAACAGGGCAAGCTCACGATGCTCGCGGCCGGCCCCGCGGACCTGCTGGACCGTGTCGACCCCGTGCTCGACGCGATCGGCGCGAAGACCGTCCGTGCCGGCGACCACGTCGGCGACGGCACCGCACTCAAGCTCGCCGCGAACGCCTGGATCGCGTCGATCACCGCGGCGACCGGGCAGTCCCTGGCTCTCGCGGCGGCACTCGGGCTCGACCCTGCGCTGTTCCTGCAGGCGATCGAGGGCAGCGCGAGCGACTCCGCCTACGCCCACACCAAGGGCGCCGCGATGATCGCCCACGAGTTCCCCGCCCAGTTCGCTCTCGACGGGCTGCGGAAGGACATCGGACTCATCACCGATGCCGCCCGGACCGCCGGGGTGTCCACCACGCTGCTCGAGGCACTCGGGCGCGTCTACGCCGATGCCAGCGCAGCCGGGCACGGGGGCGACGACATCGCCGCGGTCGGCACCGCGTTCTGACGCACGGGGACGGGCACGCGCACCCACGCACACGCGCGCACGCCCACGCACGGATCGGCCGACCGATCAGCCCCGACGGAACAACCGCCGCAGGCGCTTCGTGAGCCGCCCCACGGCCTCGTCGTTCATGGTGTTGGCGAGGTCGAACGCCTCACGAGCCGGATCGGACCCGGCCTGGATGCGTCGGAGTGCTGCGTCGGCACGGGCCCGCGAGTCGAGCTCGGCGAACGGCATGTCGTCCTCGGGGTGGTGCTCGCCGCGAGGGTCCATGCGGACCAGGCTACGCGCGACGGAGGTGGTCCGACCCGCCGTCGAGCTCGTCCACGACGCGGACCATCTCGTCCAGGAAGTCCACGACGACGGCCATCTCGTTGCTCGGCAGGTGCTCGGTGACCTCGAGCGCGCGGGCGTCGAGCTCCTCGATGACCCGGAGTGCGTGCCGCATCGAGGTGCCGGTGGCGGTGAGGATCACACCACGGCGGTCGTTCGGGTCGGCGTGCCGTTCGACGTGGCCGCTGCGGACGAGCCGGTCGACGAGCGCCGACGTCGACGCCGCCGTGATCTCGAGCCGCTCGGCGAGGTCCTTCGCGTTGACGGTGCGGCCGTCGTGCTCGGCGTCGATCAGGAACCGGAGCGCCAGCAGGGCGTTCTCGCCGATCCCCAGTGCCTCGCGCGCTCGGCGCTGGGCAGCGCTCTCGGCCGTCCGGTACCGCCGCAGGGCGTTGAGGACGTCCACGGCGGAGACCGCGGAGTCTTCGTACCAGTACCCCGCGGTGCTGGTCATCACCTCGGACGTCATGCCCCCAATGCTAGACGCTCTAGTTAGATTGTCTAGCGAGCGCGGAGACGGGACACCTGCAACACCCGTGACGCGGTTCTGTAACACCCCGGCAACGCCGGCTCGTTAGGTTCTGGACATGCAGGAGCAGCCGTGCTGAGCCGCCTCGCGGGGAACGTCTTCCACGTGGGGAGCGCGGTGGAGCGCACCGACGTCGTCGCACGGTTGCTCGACGTCTACGTCGCCCGCCGCGAACCAGGCACCCTCGACGACGACCGGCTCGTGTCCACCGAGCTCCGCAGCGTCATCGGGACCACCGGCCCCGCGAACGACCCGGACCGCGCCGCCACCGTCGACGCCCTCGCGCTCGACCGGCACGAACCCGCGTCCATCGCCGCCGCGGTCGCCGTCGCCCGCGACCACGCACGCCGTGCCCGCGAGGTCGTCTCGAGCGAGCTCTGGGACTGCCTCGACGTCACGCGGTCGCGGATGCCCCGGAAGATCGCCCCAGACCGTGCGCACGAGTTCCTCGGCTGGGTGCGGGAGCGCAGTGCCCTCGCCATCGGGGTGGTCGAGGGCGACGCCAGCCGTGACGAGGTGTGGGAGTTCTTCACCCTCGGGCGATCACTCACCCGCTGCGCCTCCACCGCACGGCTGCTGGCGTCACGGCTGCTCGAGCCGGACGCGGTCACCTCGTGGACGGCGGCGCTCCGGGCGTGCGGCGCGGGCGAGGCTTTCCTGCGCGGACGCGACCACCCACCGGTGCCGTCCGACGCCGCCGCCTTCCTGCTCCTCGACGCCCACAGCCCGCGGTCGTTGCGTTTCACCGTGCACCGCGCGGCCGAGTGCCTGGCCGACGTCGCCCCGTCCTGCATCGCGGACGAGGTCGCCGGGTTCGACGAGGTCCGTGCCCTGCTCGACGGCATCCCCGAGGAGTCGGCGCTCGCGGTGGCGGGTGACGTCGGGCAACGGCTGGCGGTGGCTGCCGACCGCGTCGCCGCGGCTCTCGACGAGCGCGTCTTCGCGTCGTCCGCTCCCGTCCTCTGAGCCGACCGGGGGCGTGTGGCGGAAGGCGGCTGGTCCGCGCGTCGTGACCGCGGCCGTGGGCCCGGGTGGCGTCTGACGGGAGGCCCGTGGCGGCGCCGGTGCGGGCCTCCCGTCCGACGGTCGGTGCGTCATGGACCGTTGGCCGACGGGCAGGGCGACCCGCCGGTCCGTCAGACGGCGCTGGAGCGGTCGGCGAGTGCCTCGTCGCGTTCCAGCTCGCGGCGGAGCGCCGCGCGTGAGCCGACCACCGGCACGGCGTGCGTGATCGCCAGGTGCAGCCGCGAGTCGGCGTCGTAGCGCAGCCGGACCCGCTGGTACCGGACGAGCCAGATGAGCGCGATCCCGAGTGCGACGAAGCCCGAGGCCGCGCCGACGACGATCGCCCAGCGCGGGCCGAAGGCATCGGCGACGGCACCGACGAGCGGGGCGCCGATGGGGGTGCCGCCCGCGAAGATCGCCATGTAGAGCGCCATCACGCGGCCGCGCATCGCGGGCTTCGTCGTCGTCTGCACCAGGGCGTTCGCCGTGGTCATGAAGGTCAGGGACGCGAGCCCGACGAACACCAGCACGATCGCGAAGGTCCAGTACGTCGGAGCGAGGGCAGCGGCCGTGCACGCGAGCCCGAACCCGCCGGCGGCGAGCACGAGGGTGCGCATCCGCGGCTTGTCCCGGCGGGCGGACAGCAGCGCGCCGAGCACCGAGCCGATCGCCATCACCGAGTTGAGCAGCCCGAACTCGCCGGCGCCCTGGTGGAACTCGACCCGCGCCATCGTCGAGGTGAAGATCGGGAAGTTCACGCCGAACGTGCCGACGACGAAGATCATGCAGAGCACGACGACGATGTCCGGCCGGGTGCGGACGTACCGGAAGCCGGCGACGATCTGCCCCTTGCCGCGGCCCGCCCGGACCCGTTCGGCGAGCTGGGCGGGGTCGACGAACCGGAGTGCGAGCAGGACCGCCAGGAACGACCCGGCGTTGATGACGAACACCCATCCGGAGCCGATCGCCGCGATGAGCACACCGGCGACCGCGGGGCCGATCAGGCGTGCGGCGTTGAAGGACGCGGAGTTCAGGGCGACGGCGTTCGAGACGTCCTCGCCCTGCACGACGTCGGAGACGAAGGCCTGCCGGATCGGGGCGTCGAACGCGGCGACGATGCCGAGTGCCAGGGCGAAGCCGTACAGCGCGAGCAGGGTGGCGGTGTGCGTGAGGACCATGACGCCGAGTCCCAGCCCGAGCAGTCCCATCAGGCCCTGGGTGAGCATGAGCATCTTCCGGCGGTCGAACCGGTCGGCGGCGAGCCCGGTGAGCGGCAGGAGCAGCAGCTGGGGGCCGAACTGCAGGGCCATCGTGATGCCCACCGCGACGGCGTTGTTGTCCGAGAGCTGGGTCAGCACGATCCAGTCCTGGGCGGTGCGCTGCATCCAGGTGCCGACGTTCGACACCAGGGCCCCGGCGAACCAGATGCGGTAGTTGCGTCCGGCGAGGGAGCGGAACATGGCGGTCACTGCTGGGCCAGCCTCCTCATGATCTCGGTGGCGTCGGCGAGGGTGCTCCGCTCGTCGGCGGTGAGTGCTGCGAGTCGCGGGGAGAGCCAGCCGTCGCGGCGGCGTCGGGTCTCCTCGACGAAGGCGGCTCCGGCGGGTGTCGCACCGAGCAGCACCTTGCGGCGGTCGTCGCCGTGCCCGCACTTGGACACCAGGCCCCGCTCGACCAGCACCGCGACGGTCTTCGTCATCGACGGCGGGGTGACGCCGTCCTGTCGGCTCAGGTCGGCCAGGGTCATGGCGCCGTCGCGGTGCAGTCGGGCGAGGGCGGAGAACTGCGCGTCCGTGACGCTCGAGTCGGCCTTCTGGGCACGGAGTGTGCGGGACAGCCGGTTCACCGCGATGCGGAGGTCGGTGGCGTCGGTCATCGGTCGTTAGCCTATCTCATTAGTTCAGCGAACGAACTGGATTTCGGGTGTACCGTGCTCTTAGACAACACGTGTTGCCGAGAGAGAAGGAGAACATGTCCGAGTTCGAGGGCAAGGTCGCCGTCGTCACCGGTGGTGGCAGCGGCATCGGCGAGTCCGTCGCGAAGGAGCTCGCAGCGGCGGGCGCCACGGTGGTCGTCGCCGACATCAACTTGGCGGGCGCCGAGCGCGTCGCCGCGTCGATCGTGGAGGCCGGTGGCACCGCTCGCGCGTTCGAGGCGAACTCCGCGGTCGCCGCGGACAACGAGCGCATGGTGCAGTTCGCGGTCGACACGTTCGGCGCGCTGCACCTCGCCGTGAACAACGCCGGCATCGCTGCGGCACCGCAGCCGATCGGCGAGTACGACATCGCCGCCTGGGACCGCGTCCGTGCGGTCGACCTGGACGGCGTCTTCTACGGGCTGCGCTACGAGATCCCCGCGATGGTGGCCGCCGGCGGTGGCGCGATCGTGAACATGGCGTCGGTGCTCGGCGTGGTCGGGATGGCCCAGAACGCGGCGTACGTCACCTCGAAGCACGCGCTCGCCGGACTGACCAAGGTCGCCGCGCTCGAGTACTCGTCGCAGGGCGTCCGCACGAACGCGGTGGGCCCCGGGTTCATCGACACCCCGCTGCTCCGGAAGTCGCTCTCGCCCGAGGCAGTCGCGGCACTCGAGGACGAGCACGCCACGAAGCGGCTCGGCACCGTCGCCGAGGTCGCCGCGCTCGTGCTGTTCCTGCTGAGCGACAAGGCCTCGTTCATCACGGGCAGCTATCACCTGGTGGACGGCGGCTACTCCGCCCACTGACGCCTCGGGCGTACCTGGTCGTTCCGGGCGTACCTGGTCGAAACGGGCGTACCTGGTCGATTCTTTCGACCAGGTACGCCCGTTTCCGCTTTCCACCGCGGGTGCGATGGGAAGGAACGTCGGACGGGAGGCCCGCCCAGCGTGCGCCGGTCGGCTCGCGGTGGGCGGGCCTCCCGTCCTTCAGTGCCGCGCGTCCGTCAGGATCGCGTCGTGCGGGAGCAGCGCGTGCACGCCCCACGTGCGGTTCGCGACCTGCGTGATGCGCATGCTCACCGCCACGCTCGCCATCGCGAGTGCCTCGGCGCGGCCGATCCGGTGCAGCCCGGCGATCCAGTCGACCATCCGGTCGAGCGCCGTGGCCGTCGCGACGTTGAGATCGGCGTCGAAGCCGAAGGTGATGCGTCCGGCGGGGGTGTCGGCGTGCACACCCTCGACCGGAGCCCGGTCGAGGAGCGTCAGGGTCATCGTCGTGGTCATGCCGCACTCGACCGCCGTTCCGGAGACCTCGCCGTCGCCCTGGGCCGCGTGCCCGTCGCCGACGTGGAGCAGGGCGTCCGGCACCGTCACGGGCAGGTACAGGGTCGAGCCGGCGATCAGCTCGCGGCAGTCGACGTTGCCGCCGCCGACCGTGCGGGGCGGGATCGTCGAGTGCTCCCCGGTGGGCTCGGGTGGGACGCCGACGACGCCGAGGAACGGTGCCGTCCGCACCCCGAGGCCGAGCTGGTTCACGGCGACACCGGCGGACACGTCGACGTCCCAGAGCAGCGGGCCGCGCGACGCCGGATCGGTCAGGCCGAGTGCGCGGTTCACCGGGGAGTCGACCCCGCCCGAGGCCGTGTAGCCCCAGTCGTCGGGCACGAGGTCGTCGAAGTGCACCGCCAGGACCATCCCCGGACGTGCGCCCGCGACGGCGATCGGCCCGACCAGGCAGTGGCCCCGGCGCGGGTCGATCAGGGTCGGGGCGTCGAGGCCCGGGCCCGGCTGGCGTTCCGTGTAGCCCGCGGCGCTCAGGGTTCGGACGGTCACCGTGTCGCCCGGTTCCACGGTCAGGACCGGCTGGCGCTCGGCGGTGAAGACGTCGACGGCGGAGTCGACCGTGGCGTCGAGGTGGTGGTGGGTGGTCACCCGTCGATCATCCCAGGCGGGTGTTCCGGGCATGCCTGGTCGGACCGGGCGTGCCTGGTCGGATCGGGCGTACCTGGGCGGATCGGGCGTACCTGGGCGGAAGTTCTGACCAGGTACGCCCGATTCCACCAGGCATCGCGGGTGTTCTGGGAAGGAACGTCCTCAGTGGAACTGGGGGATCGTCAACCAGATGCCCGCCAGCACCGCGGCGATGCACAGCGCGAAGCACAACACGGCTCCCGCCAGTGCCGCCGGCGGGGTGTGCCCGGAGCGCGGGGTCTCGTCGGAGTACTGCGTGCGCTCGCCGCCCGCGTCGTCCGGCTGCCCGGTCCCGAGCAGTCGGAGGCCGAGCGTGTACACGAGCACCAGGCCCACGGCGGCCACGAAGCCGACGCCGGCGACCGTGCCGATCGCGGTGAAGTCGATGTCCATCGTCGTTCCCCTCAGTTCGTCGCGCCGGTCGGCTGCGGCTCGGCTTGCTCGGCCGGCCCGGACTCGGTGGTGATGTCCTCGTGCGAGATCGGCTTGCGCTTGGCGAGGACGTAGAAGGTGAGCCCGCCGGCCAGGGCGAGGACCGCGACGAGCACCAGCCCGAAGGCCGAGGTCGACGCGAGCCAGGTCGCGAGCGCCCCGACCACCGCAGCGGCGGGCAGCGTGATCACCCACGCGACGACGATGCGGCCGACGACCGACCAGTGCACGTCGGCGAGCTTCTTGCCGAGCCCCGAACCGACGACCGCGCCGCTCGTCACGTGGGTCGTCGAGAGCGCGAAGCCCAGGTGCGACGAGATGAGGATCGTCGCGGCGGAGCTCGTCTCGGCGGCGAAGCCCTGCGGCGACTGCACGTCGGAGATCTTCTTGCCGACGGTCTGCATGATCCGCCAGCCGCCCATGTACGTGCCGAGGCCGATCGCGAGCCCGCAGGCCAGGATCACCCAGAGCGCCGGACCGGTGCCGGCGGCCTGGTAGTTCGCGGCGATGAGGGTCAGCGTGATGACGCCCATCGTCTTCTGCGCGTCGTTCGTGCCGTGTGCGAGCGACACCAGCGACGCCGAGATCGTCTGCCCGTGCCGGAACCCCGTCGCCGCACCGTGCGTCGTCGCGTTCTTCGTGAGCACGTACGCCAGGTACGTCGCGACCAGGGCGATCACCCCGGCGATGACCGGGGAGAGCAGCGCCGGCAGCACGACCTTCGACACCACCGTCGCCCAGCTGATCGAGTTCAGACCCGCCCCGATGATCGAGGCGCCGATGAGCCCGCCGAAGAGCGCGTGCGTGGAGGACGACGGCAGCCCGAGGTACCAGGTCGCCAGGTTCCAGAGCACCGCGCCGACGAGCCCCGCGAAGATCATCGTGGGGGAGATGTGGATGCCGTCCTGCCCCTCACGGATGATGCCCTGCGAGACGGTCTTGGCGACCTCGGTGGACAGGAACGCGCCGACCACGTTGAGCACGGCGGAGATGAGCACGGCGGTCCGGGGCTTGAGAGCTCCCGTGGCGACCGACGTGGCCATGGCGTTCGCGGTGTCGTGGAAGCCGTTCGTGAAGTCGAACACGAGGGCCACGACGATCACCAGCGTGACGATGACGATGACGTCCATGCGCAGGACGCTAGGCCCGCCCGGAACCCCCTGCGTGAACGCCGGGTGAACAGGTCCGGGATGGAGCGCGTCTGCGAGGATGGCAGTGTCTGAAAGGATGCGAGTGTGCCCACCTTCTCCGCCGCTCGCGGCGACGCCTCGTTCACCGACGCCCACGGCGTCGAGATCGTCTACTCGACCTGGCGTGCGGCACGGCCGAAGGGTGTCGTGCAGATCGCGCACGGGGTCGGGGAGCACGGGCTCCGGTACGAACCGCTCGCGCAGGACCTGGTGCGCGCCGGCTACACCGTGCACGCGAACGACCACCGCGGGCACGGACGCACCGGCCTGACCCAGTGGGACGGCGACCACGCCAAGCTCGGTCGGCTCGGCCCCGGCGGCCTGCGTGCGGCGATCGCCGCGGTGGAGCAGATGAGCACGGTCGCGCGCGCCGACGAACCCGGGCTGCCGCTCGTGCTGCTCGGGCACTCGTGGGGGTCGCTCATGGCGCAGCGGATCGTGAACACCTCGTCGGACCGCTACGACGGCGTCGTCCTGTCCGCGAGCGCCTACCGGCTGCCCGGCTGGATGAACAGCGGCGACCTCAACGCACGGCACGCGGGGTCGGGACCCACCAAGTACGAGTGGCTCACCCGCGACCGCACGATCATCGACGCGATGGCGCTCGACCCCCTGGCGGTCGAGGCCGACGTCATCGGGCTGTTCGGGCTCGCCGACACCCTCCGGCTGCTCGGGGTGCCGCGGCGGGGGATCCCGCACGACCTGCCGATGCTGCTGCAGGTCGGCTCCGACGACACCCTCGGGGGTCCGCGCTCGATCGAGCGTCTGGCGCAGGCGTACCGCCGACGCGGCCGGCTGTCCGACGTGACCGTGCAGGTGTACGAGGGCGCGCGGCACGAGGTCTACAACGAGACGAACCGCGCAGAGGTCATCGGCGACCTGGTCGCGTGGCTCGACCGGGTGACGGCGCGCTGACGGCGCTCGCCGCGTCCTGCGACGCGACCGGTGACGGACGGGAGGCCCGTGGCGACGCCGCCACGGGCCTCCCGTCCGTCACCAGGCCGGCCCACTGCCGGGCAGTCGGCCGTCCGGAATAGGGTTGCGGCATGCACGGTGAGTACAAGGTCCCCGGAGGCAAGCTGGTCGTCGTCGACCTCGAGGTCGTCGACGGCACGATCCAGCAGTTCCGCCTGGCGGGTGACTTCTTCCTGGAACCCGACGACGCGCTGCCGCTCATCGACGCGGCCGTGAACGGGCTCCCCGCCACCACCGACGCCGCGGGCATCGCCGCAGCTGTGCGGGCGGCCCTGCCGACCGATGCGGTGCTGCTCGGCTTCACGCCCGAGTCCGTCGGCGTCGCGGTGCGCCGCGCGCTGTCGCGGGCCTCGACCTGGCGCGACCACGACTGGCAGATCGTGCACGAGGGGCCGATCGGCCCGAACGAGCACCTCGCGCTCGACCAGGTGCTGACCGAGGAGGTCGGTGCAGGCCGTCGCGGTCCCACGCTGCGCATCTGGGAGTGGGACCAGCCGGCCGTCGTGATCGGGTCGTTCCAGTCGCTCAAGAACGAGGTCGACCCCGCCGGCGCCGAGAAGTACGGCGTGCAGGTGGTCCGACGCATCTCCGGCGGCGGTGCCATGTTCATGGACGCCGGCGCCGTGATCTCGTACTCGCTCTACGTGCCGTCCGACCTGGTGCAGGGCATGACCTTCGCCGACTCGTACGCGTTCCTCGACGAATGGGTGATCGAGGCGCTCAAGTCGCTCGGCATCGAGGCGTACTACCAGCCGCTCAACGACATCACCTCGACCAAGGGCAAGATCGGCGGTGCCGCCCAGAAGCGCCTCGGTACCGGTTCGCTGCTGCACCACGCCACCATGAGTTACGACATGGACGGCGAGAAGATGGTGCAGGTGCTGCGCATCGGGCGCGAGAAGATGAGCGACAAGGGCACCACCAGCGCCGCGAAGCGCGTCGACCCGCTCCGCTCGCAGACGGGGCTGTCCCGCGCCGAGATCATCGAGCGGCTGATCGGCACCTTCACCCGCCTGTACGGGGCGACCGAGGGGCACATCACCCAGGCCGAGCGGGAGCGGGCGCAGGAGCTGGTGCGGACGAAGTTCGCGACGAAGGAGTGGCTCGAGCGGGTGCCGTGAGCCCCGTTCCGATCGACGGTGGACGCGACGGCCGGAGCTGAGGGGGGACGTCCCGGCCGCCGCTTCCTCGAGTGTGCGCCTCGACCTCATGAACCAGACGTGTGGATGATGAGAATCCCCCGCGCGGCTGATCCGCTCGCCGCGCAGCCCACGTAGCGTCGCTGCCGTGAACTGGTTGATCTTCCTGGGGGCGGTGGCCGCCGTGGCCGTCGTGGTGTGGATCGCCGATCGCATGGGGTGGATCGACCTGTCGAACAAATCCCAGCGGAGCGGTGGATCCGGAGGCATGGTCGGGATGCTGGACGAGGTGTTCGCACCGACCCGGCACGAGACGCAAGCCGAGTACGAACGGCAGGCGCGCCTGCCGAAACAAGCCCCGTCACCGGCGGACGACGACCACGACCTGCTCAGCGGCAGCGTGCTCATCCGGGTGCCGACGGTGCGGAGCGCCGGGCGGCACGAGGCCCGCGTGGGGACGCACGACCGCTCGTACTGAGCGGACGGGCGCCGCGCTCGTCTGTGCGTCGCCCGCGTCAGCGCGTCGTGAGCTCCTGGTAGTCCGGGTGCCGCTCGATCCACGCGTGCACGTAGCTGCACTGCGCGACGACCCGGCGTGACGAACTCGCACGCACGTCGTCGAGGGCGTGCTGCACCAGGATCGACGCGTGCCCACCACCGCGGTGCTCGGGATCGACCTCGGTGTGCACGAAGCGGATCTCGTCGCCGTCGATCTCGTACGCCGCGAGGCCGATGACCTCGCCGTCCTCGATCAGGGAGTACTGCTGCTTGTCGGTGTCGTTGCGGACCTCGGGTGCTGCTGCCATGCACTCGACCGTACGCCGGGGCCTGGGCGTGCGGTGCGTGTTCGCTCGGTGCGGTGCGGTGCGGTGCGGTGCGGTGCGGTGCGGTGCGCGTCGAGCGTGCTCGCTCGGTGCGCGACAATGGGTCCGTGCGCAGGGGAGACGACCGAGGCCCGGACCGCGTCGTCCTCGGCGACGCCCTCGACGTGGTCCCCGCCTACCCGGACGGGTCCTTCACGCTGGTGTACCTCGACCCGCCGTTCAACACCGGCCGGTACCAGCGTCGGCACGCGACGTCCGCCGTGCCGAAGGCCGACGGTCCCGTGATGGGGTTCCACGGCCGGACCTACGAGCGGGTGCGCGGCGACCTGATGCGCTTCGACGACCGGTTCGAGGACTACTGGTCGTTCCTTGAACCCCGACTCATCGAGGCCTGGCGGCTGCTCGCCGCCGACGGCACGCTGTACCTGCACCTCGACTACCGCGAGTCGCACTACGCCAAGGTGCTGCTCGACGCGCTGTTCGGCCGTGAGTCGTTCCTGAACGAGATCGTGTGGGCCTACGACTTCGGTGCCAAGTCCAAGACGCGCTGGCCCACGAAACACGACACGATCCTGGTCTACGTGAAGGACCCGTCGCGGTACTGGTTCGACTCCGAGGCCGTCGACCGCGAGCCGTACATGGCGCCGGGTCTCGTCACCCCCGAGAAGCGCGAGCGCGGCAAGCTGCCCACCGACGTCTGGTGGCACACGATCGTCTCGCCGACCGGCCGCGAGAAGACCGGCTACCCCACGCAGAAGCCCGAGGGGGTGCTGCGGCGGATCGTGCAGGCGTCCTCACGCGAGGGGGACTGGGTGCTCGACTTCTTCGCGGGCAGCGGGACCACGGGCGCCGTGGCACAGGCCTTGGGGCGGCGGTACGTGCTGGTGGACGACAACCCTGCGGCGATCGACGTGATGCGGAAGCGGTTGCCGGGTGCGTCGTTCGAGGTGGCCGCAGCACCGGCGGCAGCGGCGGGGGACGCGGCGCCGGCGGTCTGAGGCGTGGGCAGGGTCCGGGACGGGAGTGTCCGCACATCGTCGTCGATGGGTAGGGTTGAGGCCTCGGCCGTCGATGAGCGGACGCGAGCATCACGGGGGCGATGTTGGGGACCATACCGTTCGACGAAAGCGCGGCGAACCGCCTGATCAAGGCGGCGACTGGAGCGGACATCACGTTGCTGTTCGCGGCTTCCGCCCGTCGATCAGCTGCCGAGGACGCTTCCACTGACTTCTCCGGCGCCTACGCTGACCGCTTCGCCGAAGCTGCGGTGGCCGAAGCCGCTGATCGTGTCCGCCTCGCCGGTGCGCTCGGTCGACTTGCGGACGCGGTGCAGGTCGTCATCGGTGAGGCCCAGCGAGAGCGCGAACGGCTGGCCGCCGTCGACGCCTGGCAGGGACGCGAGACCGCGCGTCAGCAGGCCGACGATGAACCGCTGGGGATCTTCGAGGTCAAGCCGACTCCGATGTTCGACCCGAAGCCCTCGGACATCCCGATCCGACCAACACCGATCTCGGCGTCGTTCTCCGCATCGGACCGTCCGCGAACGGCTGGCGGGTCGAGCATGGGTCGCAGTTCGGCGGACCCCGAGCGGCTCCGGACCTTCGTGGCGTCGGCGCGGGCCTCGGATCGCGGGTTCTCGGAGCATGCGGTGAAGCTGCGGACGGCATGGTCCGGCTTCACGAGCAACTGCTCCTGGGCAGAGGTGTCCAGTTCGACCCTGCTCCCGGGGTTCGACCGGTACCTGCAGGAGAACGCTTCCGATGCAGATTGGATCGAGCGGATAGCGTCCGCGTTCGAACGCGCCGGCGCAATCAGCACGCTCTCGAACTCCGTCCTCGACTTCGCTGCTGCTGCGACGATCCCCCCGTCGTTCCAGACCCTGCTCGCACCCGGGGCCACGCCGGCCGAGGTCGCGGCGACCTGGGCGGGTCTCGGCCTGACGAAGGCGAACGAGGTGGACCTCCTGGCGTTGCCGCCCGAGGTGCTCGCGATGCTCGGGAACCTCGAGGGGATCCCGTACTGGGCACGGAACACCGCGAACCAAGAGGTCCTCGACGACCGTCTCGCGCGCAAGAACCTCGATCCCGATGAGCGCGAAGCGCTGAGGAGCATCCGGGCCAGCTTGGGGGACAACCGGTTCCTCATTTCGTTGACGGGAGACGTCCCGCCCTTGGCCGCCGTCTCGATCGGAGACCTTGACACCGCGACCAACGTCACGTGGGCCGTTCCGGGGATGGGATCCAGTACTAAGACGATGACCGGTTGGGTACAAGCAGCGCAGAACGTCGCGGACGAGCAGGTCAAGGTGGACGGCCCGGGAAACCGTGCGGTGATCGCCTGGATGGGTTACGAGGCGCCTCCAGCGCCGCCTGATCTCGGTGTCTTCAACGAGGACGCGGCCGAGAGCGGTGGGGCGAAGCTGGCGGCATCGATCCGTGGGCTCGACGCCGTTCGTGCCGGCGACATGCCCCGGACGAACGTCCTGGCACACTCGTACGGCACCACGACGGCGTCGATCGGACTGACAGCACCCGGCGTCCACGTCGACTCGTTCACGTCGATCGCGTCTGCCGGCATCCCGCAGACCATCCCGACAGCGCAGGACATCCAGGCTGACCACGTCTACGCGGGGCAGGCCCAGGACACCTTCGTCGGCATTCCCGGGCTGGGCGACCAGTACGCCTACATCGGCAGAGGGTTCAGCGTGCCGTACCGGCTCGACCCGACGAACTCCAGCTTCGGCGCGGAGACCTTCGGCGCGGACGGCGCCGACGGCTTCGACCCGGTGAAGGACCACGGCGTGCACACCGCAAGCGGCAACGGCTACCTCGACCCGGGCACGGAGTCGCTGAGGAACGTGGCAAAGACGACGACCGGTCACGGCGACCGCGTGACGCCGGCAGGGTGACATGCTGGACGCTCGACGACCCAACGGAGAACCGACACCGATGACCGCCCTGAAGCAGTGGATCGCAGTCACCGTGACCACGATCGCGATCGTCGGCACGACTGCCGGCTGTTCTGGAGGACAGATGGAGAACCGACCGACCCAGGAGCCGGCCGATGCGAAGCGCAGCATCCAGCAGCTCGTCGACGACACGACCGATGCGCTCGGCGGGACGTGGACGGTCCAGGAAGGGCCGCGGCTCGGCACGTGTGAGGACGAGCGCGGCGTCGGTGAGGGTGTGAACTACACGTACATCAAGTCCCGTGCTGATCGCGGCGACGTCGAGCAGGGGATCCGGACGCTCGAGAAGCTGTGGGGCGAGCGCGGACTCGACACGAAGCGGTTCTCCGATGCCGACGCGTCCTACAGCGGCGTCGACGGCAGCGGGGACGGCGTGGCGAACATCGGGTTCCAGTCCTCCGACCTCGGCGGGGGCGACACGGTCAGTGGTACCTCGGCGTGCGCCGCCGGGGACTACGTCGAGATGCGCGAGCGAGAGCGCTCGTAGCCTCCGCACGGGATCGACGATGTCGATGTCGCACGACGTCGACGGTGTCGCTCCCGCGCGGCCGCAACAGTTGCACGCGCGCAGATGCGACGAGGTCGCTGTCGTACGACAGCGACCTCGTCGTTCGGCATCAGCGAGCGAGCGCCAGCGCCGACTACTCCGCGGAGTGCCGCCCGTGCGCGTGCGCGTCGTCAGCGTCCGGCCGGGAGGCGCGGCTCGCCTCCGCAGCATCGGCTCCGGCCCCGTGGGCGTCCGGCTCCACGACCGGGGCGGCGTGGGCAGCCCGGGTCCGGATGGCGCCGGTCGTCGTCGGGGGCTCGTCGACCGGCGCAGCCGCCGAGTGTGCACCGTGCGTCGTGGCGTTCGGCAGCGGCGCGCGGGTGTCGTCGACCCCGTGCGGCAGCACCGAGACGTCCGACGCCCCGGTGGCCCGGGCGGACCGAGGCTGCACGTCCGGCGACGTCGGCACGTCGGGCGAGGTCGGGACTTCGGCGGAGGACGACCCCGTCGGCACCGGGGCAGCTCCAGGTGCGGCGGCGGCAGCCGCTGCAGCGGCGCTCCCGTCCGACCCCGCACCGGCAGCCGTGCGTGCGGCATCGGCCTGCTCCTGCAGCGCCGAAGTCTTGCGGAGCGGCGGCACCCGGAAGAACCACGTCAGCACGAACGCGAGCAGGATCACCGCGAGGCCGACGTAGTAGACGCGGACGGCCGAGTCGCTGAACCCGACCAGGAACGGACGGCTCAGCCGGGGGTCCGCCCCGTTCAGGAACGACGTGTCGCTCGTCGCCGAGTCGGTGGACGAGCTCGCGGCCGAGTCGCCGCTCTTGAGCTGCTTGATGAGCGTCGGGGCGACCTGCTCGACGACGTTCTCCCGCTGCCCCTTGTCGGAGTAGTCGATCCGCAGCTTGCCGTCGACGACCGAGGCGTTCGCCTTCGTGGCCGCCGTCTCGAGCGCCTGCTGTTCGGCTGCGGGCTTGGCGTCGTCGACCTGCTGGGCGATGATCGTGTCCGCTGCGGCGGCCGGGACGGTCCCCGCGGCGACCTGCTGCTGCACCGCTGCCGTCACCTGCTTGGTCACGGCGGCGTCGGCGGCCTGCTTCGCCTGCGCGGTGCCCTGGTCGAGACCGTCCTGCACCTTCTTCTGCACCGGGTCGACGATCTTCGTCCAGATCTCGTCCATCACGCCCTGGTTCTTCGACGCGTTCGCGACCGAGGGCGTCATCGCGGCGTTCAGCGCGCTCTTCAGGTCGGACTCGTTCTGCATCGCGGCGCTGATGTTCGTCGGCATCAGGGTGAACAGCACGGAGAGCAGGACAGCGGTGCCCATCGTGCCGCCGATCTGGCGGAAGAACGTCGCGGCACTCGTGGCGACACCGATGTCCCGCGGTGACACCGAGTTCTGCGCGGCGAGGGTCAGCGTCTGCATGAGCTGCCCGAGTCCGAGACCGATGCCGAACATACCGAGCATCAGGAACCACAGGGGCCGGTCGGCGGTCAGGAACGTCAGGACCGTGAAGCCGATCGCCGTGAACGCCGTTCCGGTGATCGGGAAGACCTGGTAGTTGCCGGTCCGGGAGATGATCTGGCCGGAGGCGATCGACGAGATCATCAGGCCGAGCACCATCGGCAGCATGGCGAAGCCGGACTCGGTCGGGGTCACGCCCTTGACGATCTGCAGGTAGAGCGGGATCGTCAGCATCGCGCCGAACATGCCGAAGCCGACGAGCACGGACAGGATCGCGGACATCGAGAACACCCGCGATCCGAACAGCTTCATCGGCAGGATCGCATCGTCGCCCATGGCCCGCTCGACGATGATGAACGCGATCAGGCCGAGGGCGCCGATGGCGTAGCAGGCGAAGGCGGCGGGGGAGTCCCAACCCCACTCGCGGCCCTGCTCGGCGATGAGCAGCAGCGGTACGAGCGTGACGATGACGAGCGTCGCACCCCACCAGTCGATGCGGGGCTTGCCCCGGTCGCCGAACTTCGGCAGGTGCAGGAACGTCAGCACCATGAACAGGGCGATGATGCCGATCGGCACGTTGATCAGGAACACCCAACGCCAGCCGGCGATGAACAGCAGCTGGTCCGCGCCGGCGAAGACGCCGCCGACGAGCGGCCCGATGACGGACGAGATGCCGAAGACCGCCAGGAAGTAGCCCTGGTACTTCGCCCGCTCGCGTGGGGCGAGCATGTCGCCCATGATCGCCAGCGGCAGGGACATCAGACCACCGGCGCCCAGGCCCTGCAGCGCGCGGAACCCGGCGAGCATGAGCATCGAGTCGGAGAACGACGCCGCGAACGAACCGACGATGAAGATGCCGATCGCGGTGATGAAGAGCGGCCGGCGACCGAAGATGTCGGAGAGCTTGCCGTAGATCGGGGTCGTCACCGTCGACGCGATGAGGTACCCGGTCGTGACCCAGGCCTGCTGGTCGAGTCCGTGCAGGTCGTCACCGATGGTGCGGATCGCGGTGCCGACGATCGTCTGGTCGAGGGCACCGAGGAACATGCCGGCCATCAGGCCGTAGATCACCAACAGGATCTGTCGGTGGTTCATCACGACGTTGGACGCCGTGGTGGGGGCCGCGGGGGCGGTCGCCGTCTGGGTCATGAGCAGGGTCTCCCGGGGTACCGATGCGCTGGCAGAACGATTTTTGCGCTGCCTGCAAAGTTACAACTGCCGCAAGTGCTCGGTCGCACCGAGACGGCTTCCTGAGTGGATCGGCAGTCACGGTACGCCCAGTGGGCCCCGGTGGCACACGGCCTGGAGGCCCGGCTCGGTTCCGGCGGACGGGCTGCGGTGTCCGAGACCCGCAGCCCGTCCGACGAGGGCGCTACGCGCCCAGGGCTGCGTCGACGATCTCCTTGGCCTCGCGCTGCACCTGCTCGAGGTGCTCCTGCCCGACGAAGCTCTCCGCGTAGATCTTGTAGACGTCCTCGGTGCCCGACGGGCGCGCGGCGAACCACGCCTTGTCGGTGACGACCTTCACGCCGCCGACGGCTGCGTCGTTGCCCGGGGCCTTCGACAGCTTCGCGGTGATCGGGTCACCGGCCAGGGTGTCCGCGGTGATGGCGTCGCCGTCGAGCTTGCCGAGGCGGGCCTTCTGCTCCTTCGAGGCCGCGGCGTCGACGCGCTGGTAGACCGGGGCACCGAAGCGTTCGGTCAGCTCGGCGTAGAGCTGCGACGGGGTCTTGCCGGTGACGGCGACGATCTCGGACGCCAGGAGCGCCAGGATGATGCCGTCCTTGTCGGTGGTCCACGCGGTGCCGTCGGTGCGCAGGAACGACGCACCCGCGGATTCCTCGCCGCCGAAGGCCACGGAGCCGTCGATCAGGCCGGGGACGAACCACTTGAAGCCGACCGGGACCTCCCACAGGCGACGGCCCAGGGACTCGGCGACGCGGTCGATGATGCTCGACGACACCAGGGTCTTGCCGATCGCGGCGTCGTCGCGCCACTCGGGCCGGTGCGCGTAGAGGTACTCGATCGCGACCGCGAGGTAGTGGTTCGGGTTCATCAGTCCGCCGTCGGGCGTGACGATGCCGTGCCGGTCGGAGTCGGCGTCGTTACCCGTCAGCACGTCGAAGTCGTCCTTGCGCGCGAGGACCGAAGCCATCGCCGAGGGGCTCGACGGGTCCATCCGGATCTTGCCGTCCCAGTCGAGCGTCATGAACGCCCACGTGGGGTCGACCTCGGGGTTCACGACGGTCAGGTCGAGTCCGTAGTGGTCGCGGATGGCGTTCCAGTACGGCAGCGAGGCGCCACCGAGCGGGTCGGCACCGATCTTCACGCCGGCACGCTTGATCGCGGCGATGTCGATGATGTTCTCGAGGTCGGCGACGTACGTGTTCAGGAAGTCGTAGCGCTCGGGCGCGGCGTCCTCGGTGCGCTGCACCTCGGCGTTGCCGCCCTCGATGATCGCGTTCGCGCGGTTCGCGATCCAGCTCGTGGCGTCGCTGTCGGCGGGACCGCCGTGCGGCGGGTTGTACTTGAAGCCGCCGTCGCGGGGCGGGTTGTGGCTCGGCGTGATGACGATGCCGTCGGCCGTGTCCGGGTTGCCGGCGCGGTTGTAGCGGATGATCGCGTGGCTCAGCGCGGGCGTCGGCACGAAACCGTCCTGGCTGTCGGCGAGCACGCGCACGCCGTTGGCGGCGAGGACCTGCAGAGCGGTCTGCTCGGCGGGGGCCGAGAGCGCGTGGGTGTCGCGGCCGATGAAGAGCGGCCCGTCGGTGCCCTGGTCGCGGCGGTACTCCACGATCGCCTGCGTGATGGCGGCGATGTGGGTGTCGTTGAAGGCGGTGTCGAGCGACGACCCCCGGTGTCCGGACGTGCCGAACACGACCTTCTGCTCGGGGACCGAGACGTCGGGCACTCGGTCGTGGTAGGCGGCGAGGAGCTCGTCGAGGTCGACGAGGTCGTCTGCGGTCGCTGGGGTGCCGGCGCGGTCGTTCATGCGTCCATCCTGGCATCGGCCGCGCTGGCGCGTTCGGGGGAAGTGCACCGGAGGTCGGGGGAACGCGAGCGAGCGGCCGCCCAACCCGGGTTGAGGGGGGACACCCGGGGCGGGCGACCGCTCGCGGTCTGTGGAGGCAGGTGCCTCAGGCGGTGCGGAACGAACCCGTCGCCGTGCGGAACGAGCCGGTCACGGTGCGCGTCGAGGACGTCGCGGTGCCGGGACGGCGGAACTGCGTGTCGACGAAGCGACCGAGTGCTCGGCCGATGCCGGTGCCGGTGTAGCTGCCGACCGGGCTGCGGGTCGCGTCGCCCGTGAAGGCGCCGAGTTCGGTGCGGGTCTCGAGGCCGGTCACGTAGGCGCCGCCCAGGGGGTTCTGACGGTTCTGCATGGGTGCTCCTCGTCGTCGTGCCGAGGTCCGCAGGTCACCGAGCCGGCGACCGCGACGCCGTCGGCTGGATGACCACCACTCTACGCACTTGTCTTGCACGATGCAAAACAAGCGCGTGTCGGAGGCTCAGGCGAGCAGCTCGCAGAAGTTCCGGCCCTCGTCCGTCCAGCTCTGCCGCGGGACCATCCCGGCGTCCGCCGCGTGCCGGTGCAGGGCATCGAGGCCGACCTCGGCCCACGGGAAGCCGGCGCTCTCGTTGCCGTCGGCGTCCACCACCCGGGCGGTGTACACGCGGTCGGCCGCCGCTTCCGGGTTCGTCTCGACGATGACCCGGCCGCCGGCGCGCACGATCTCGCGGCAGCGTGCGAGCAGGGCCGTCGGGTCGCCGCCGATGCCGATGTTCCCGTCGATCACCAGCGCGGTGTCCCAGTGGCCCTCGTCGGGCACCGGGTCGAAGACGGAGCCCTGCAGGGCCGTGCCGCCGGCGCGCTGCGCGATGGCCACGGCCTCGGCGGAGACGTCCACGCCGAGCGCCGGGATGCCCCGGGACCGTGCGGCGACGAGCATCCGGCCCGGGCCGCAGCCGATGTCGATGACTCCGCCGTCGACGTCGTCGAGGAGCGAGCGGTCGACGCGGTCGGCGGCGGCGCTCCAACGGCCGACGTCCATCGTGGTGACGGCGTCGGGGCGGTCGGCATCGGTCAGGCGCAGGTGGCCGTCGGTGCGCAGGGCACGGGCGTACGGTTCGCCGCCGCCGGCGCCGAACGAGACGGGTGCGTGCATGGTCATCGGGTGCTCCCCACGGTCTCGGCACGGAGTGCCCGGGTGAAGTCGGACTCGGGAGCGAGGTCGGCGACCCGCTCGGCGTCCGGGATCGTGTCGACGTCGAGCAGCTCCCCGAGCACGCCCACGTCGAGTCCGGCATCGGTCAGGCGTGCGAGCTGCACGGCTCCGGTGTCGTCACGCGACATCGGGACGCCGCGCAGCAGGTCGCCGGTGGGCTGTCGCAGGTACAGCGACCAGAAGCCGCCGTCCTCGGCCGGGCCGAACCAGGCGTCACGGGCGGCGTCGTCGAACACCGGTGCGAGGTCCGCGGTGGACACCTGCGGGGTGTCCATGCCGACGAGCAGCAGTGGACCGTCGACGGCGTCGAACAGGAACCCGAGGCGCTCGTCCAGACCGCCACCGGGCTGGTCCAGCACCTCGAACCCCTCGGCCGAAGCCGGCACGACGTCGCCGTCGAAGAACAGGACCCGGCGGGCCGCGGGCAGTGCGCGGACGGTCGCCAGGGTGTCGGCGAGGCTCGCGGACGCGACGCGTGCGGCGCCCTCGGGCGAGAGCGCCGGCGTCAGCCGGGTCTTCACCTTGCCGGGCAGGCACTCCTTCGCCACGACGGCGACGGTGACGTCGGCGCGAGCAGCGTCGCTGGCATGGGTGGCGGTCACGAGCGGGCCTCCTCGACCACGGGGGTGGACTCGGCCGCCTGGCGGAGCGGCCCCGGTGCGACGACCCGGACACGGGCCTCCCGGCGGTACGCACGGAGCAGACGGGACATGTCCCGCACCGCGTTGATCGTGCCGCGGAGCGTTCCGGTGACCTTGCTGTCGCCGATGCGCTGCGCGTACCCGATGTCGGACTCGTCGACGCGCCAGCCGGCGGCGTGCGCGGCCAGGACCATCTCGAGCGGGTAGCCGCTGCGGCGGTCGCGCAGGTCGAGGGAGACGAGGTCCTCGCGGCGCATCACACGCATCGGGCCGAGGTCGCGCAGGCGGTAGCCGGTCGCGCGGTGCATGAGGACGGCGAGGACGCGGTTCGCGAACCGCGCGTGCGGGGCCCACGCGCCGCGGCCGGTCGGGACGCGACGGCCGAGTGCCAGGTCGACGCGGCCACTGGCCACGCGGTCGACCAGGGGCGGGAGCTCGGCGGGGTCCATCGAGGCGTCGGCGTCGCAGAACGCGACGAAGTCGGCGGTCGCCGCGGCGACCCCGGCGGCGCAGGCCGAACCGAACCCCTTGACGGGTTCCGTCACCACGAGGGCACCGTGGGCGCGGGCGACGTCGGCCGATCCGTCGGTCGATCCGTTGTCGACGACGATGGCCCGGTAACCCGTGGGGAGGCGCGCGATGACCTTCGGCAGGGCGTCCGCCTCGTCGAGGCACGGCAGGATCACGTCGACAGTCATGTCCGTCATTCGGTGCGGTCGGTCGGATCGACGGGTCTGTCCTGGCATGCACTCGACACAACACGACGACGCGCTGCGGGGTACAGGAAACTGCCGGGTCCTGGTCGTTCAGCGCGCTCGGCGCGCGTCCGGTCCCCAGAACGGGGGACAGGGTGCGCGCGTGGGTGCCGCGAGTGGTTGCGCAAGACGCCGTCGTGTCGTCGAGACGCCGCCGGATGCGGCGGCGTCTCACGCAGCAGGGGGCGTGGTGCCGACGCGACGGCGTCCTGCGGGGCCGTGGGGGGCGGGGAATTCGGACGGGAGGCACGGGGCGGGGCCGTCCCGGGCCTCCCGTCCGGTGGCTGGCCGTGCTCTCAGGCGTCGCTCGCGCCGACCGGCCCGCGAACGCGTTCCGGCTAGCGGACGGCGCTGCGGAGCGGTGCCGTCGCGAAGTCGCGCATGCCGGCCTCGAAGTCGACCTCGGCGTGCCAGCCGAGCTCGGCGGCGATGCGTGCCGAACTCGCGGTGACGTGGCGGACGTCACCCAGGCGGTACTCGCCCGTGACGACCGGCTGCGGGCCGTCGGGTCCGGCGATCGCGGCGGCCATGTCGCCGATGGTGTGCACGGTGCCGGAGCCGATGTTGTACGCGCGGAACGTGTCCGACGGCAGGTCGGCGGTCGCCGCGATGGAGGCGGCGTTCGCGCCGGCGACGTCGTCGACGTGCACGAAGTCGCGTCGCTGGGCGCCGTCCTCGAAGACCCGGGGTGCCTCGCCGCGGGCCAGCGCCGAGCGGAACAGGGACGCGACACCGGCGTAGGGGGTGTTCGCCGGCATGCCCGGCCCGTAGACGTTGTGGTAGCGGAGCGCGATCGCGCGGCCGCCCGTGGCACGGGCCCAACTGGAGGCGAGGTGCTCCTGCGCGACCTTCGTCTGCGCGTACACGTTGCGGGGGTCGAGCGCGGCGGACTCGTCGATCAGGCCGGGCAGCAGGGGCTGACCGTCGGGGCCGATGGGGTCGAAGCGGCCGGCGTCGAGGTCCTCGCGGCGGCGGGCCGGCGGACGGGTCGGCTCGCCGGAGGCGGTGGTGTACGCGCCCTCGCCGTAGACGACCATCGAGCTGGCGACGACGAGCCGGCCGATGTCGTGCCGGTCCATGCCGGCGAGGACGTGGGCGGTGCCGGCGTCGTTCGACGAGACGTAGTCGGGGGCGTCCTGGAAGTCCACGCCGAGGCCGACCTTGGCGGCCTGGTGGCACACGACGTCGATGCCGTCGAGGGCGGCGTCGAGGGCGACCCGGTCGCGGACGTCGCCGTGCACGAACGCGATGCCCTGCTGCTGGTGGGCACGGATGACCTCGGCGGGGTCGCCGTGCACGTCGTCGCGCAGGGAGTCGAGGACGCGGACCTCGTGGCCGTCGGCCAGGGCGCGGCGGACGATCGCGGAACCGATGAAGCCGGCGCCGCCGGTGACGAGGAGGCGGGTCATGCGGTGGGGCCCGTGGTGGCGGTGGCGGCGGGCTGGGCCTGCGTGGCGGTGGCACCTGCGGGCTGGGCCTGCATGATGCTGGCGCTCGCGCTGGTCGGCACGAGCTCGCGCGGGGTGAAGTCGGCGGGGATCGCGGCGACGATCTGGCCGATGGCGCGGACGATGACCTCGTTGGCGCGGGCGAGGCGTTCCATGACGAGGGCGTGGGTGACGACGGCGCCAGCGTCGTCGACGTCGGGACCGCTGGCGGCAGCTGCGGCCTCGTCCTCGGTCGGGGCCAGGCCGGCGTCGGCGTCGGTGACGAACGACAGGTTCACCGTGGCGATGCCGAGTTCGGCGGCCAGGGGGACCTCGGGCGTCATCGTCATGTTGATGGTGTGGCCGCCGGCCTGCCGGAGCCAGACGGACTCGGCGCGGGTGGAGAACCGGGGACCCTGGATGACGACGCACGTGCCGGTCGGACGGAACGGCACGTCGAGTCCGGCGACGGCGTCGATCGCCGCGCGGCGGAGCGTCGGGTCGAAGGGATCGGCGAAGGACAGGTGCTGCACGTCGTCCTCGAAGAACGTGTCGGCGCGGCCCCAGGTGCGGTCGATGAGCTGGTCCGTCACGACGAAGGTGCCCGGGGCGTAGTCGGGGTGCAGGCCGCCGACGGCGCTCGAGGACACGATCGCGCGGACGCCGAGCGAACGGAGCGCCCAGACGTTCGCACGGTGGTTGATGCGGTGCGGGGCGACGGAGTGCTCACGGCCGTGGCGGGTCAGGAACGCGACCCGTCGTCCGGCCATCCTGCCGATGCTGATCGGGCTCGACGTCGGGCCGAACGGGGTCGGGACGTCGAGCTCGTCGGCGGTGCCCTCCTCGAACAGCTGGTAGAGGCCGGAGCCTCCGATGACACCGATCGTCACGGCTTCGTCGTTCTCCACAGGTCCTCCGGTTGGTCGTCGGCGCGGGCTGCGCGCTGGATACGCTACTGACGGCGCCACCGGGCGAACCGGGAACGGCGCCACCAACCCCTGTTCGGAGGCACCTGTGCGAACGATCGGTCAGCACCGCGACGACCTGGCGGCGTTGCTCGCGCCGGTGGTGGCGGGCCTCGGAGCAGAAGAACTGCCGATCGACGAGCTCGTCGGCGCGGGGTTCGGGGCCGGGTTCGCACACCGCGTGCTCGCGGCCGCCGTCCTGTCGCCCGTTCCGCTGCCGCCCTTCGACAACAGCCAGATGGACGGGTTCGCGGTGCGGGTCGCCGAGGCGGGGCAGCAGATCCGGGTCGTCGAACCGATCCCCGCCGGCGTGGTGCCCGAACCGCTCGAGCCCGGCACGGCCGCGCCGATCATGACCGGTGCACGGATCCCGACCGGCGCCGACGCGGTGTTCCCGGTCGAGGCGACCGAGCCCGGCGCGTTCCCGGCGGCGCTCGAGCTGCCCCGGGTGACGGTGCCCGCCGACCTGACCGCCGGCACGTTCGTGCGGGTCACCGGCAGCGACCTGCCCGCCGGTGCCGAGCTCGCTCCGGCCGGTTCCGCGGTCACGCCGGCGCTGCTCGGGGCCCTGGCTGCTGCGGGGGTGACGACCGTGTCGGTGCGCCGACCGCTGCGGGTCCTCGTCGTGTCGACCGGCTCGGAGCTGCAGGGAGCCGACACGGATGCGGCGACCATCGGCGACGCGAACGGCATCGCGCTGCGGGCTGCCCTTGCCCAGGTCGGTGCGGACTCGCGGGCCGTCCGGGTGCCCGACGACGTCGTTGCCTTCGACCGGGCGATCGATGCAGCCGTGGGGGACTGGGCCGACCTCGTGCTGACCACCGGGGGCATCAGCGCCGGGGCGTACGAGGTCGTCCGACAGGCGCTCGAACCCCGCGGGCTCGCGGTGACGCCGGTCGCGATGCAACCCGGTGGGCCGCAGGCGTTCGGCAGCGTCGTGTTCGGAGACGGTCGCGCCGTACCGGTCGTGTCCTTCCCCGGCAACCCGGTGTCGGCGCTCGTCTCGTTCGAGGTGTTCCTGCGCCCCCTGCTCGCCGCCGCCGTCGGACTCGTGCCGGACCGCCCCACGCAGGTCCTGCCGGCGGCGTCCGCGGCCGGCTCACCCGTCGGCAAGCACCAGGTCCGTCGCGGCCGGGTGCAGGACGGGGCCGTGCACTTCGTCGGTGGGCCGAGTTCACACCTGCTCGTGCACTACGCCGCCGCCACCCACCTGGTGCACGTCCCCGTGGGGGTCGACACCGTCGAGGTCGGCGACCCCCTCACCGTCTGGAGCCTCCGATGACCGACCCGTCCGCCTCCGATCAGCTGTCGCACGTCCGCGCCGACGGCAGCGCGCACATGGTCGACGTCTCCGCGAAGGACGTCACCGACCGGTCGGCCACCGCCACCGCAACCGTCGTCACACGCCCCGACGTCGTCGCACGCATCCTCGACGGCTCGCTGCCCAAGGGCGAGGTCGTCGGCACCGCCCGGATCGCCGCGATCATGGCGGTGAAGAAGACCTCCGACCTGATCCCGCTGTGCCACCCGCTGCCGATCGCCGGCGTGCAGGTCGACATCACCGGCACCGACGACCGCGTGCTGATCGAGGTGTCGGTCCGCACGACCTCGCGCACCGGCGTCGAGATGGAAGCCCTGACCGGGGCGAGCGTCGCCGCCCTGACGGTGTACGACATGGTGAAGGCCGTCGACCGAGCGGCCGTGATCACGGACGTGCGCGTGCTCGAGAAGCACGGCGGGCGCTCCGGGGACTGGAGCCACCGATGACCGCCGAGCCGACCAGGGGCCGGGCCGCCGTCGTCGTGGTGTCCACGCAGGCCGCCGCCGACCCCGCACTCGACCGCACCGGACCCGTCATCGTCGACTGGCTGCGCGACCGCGGGTTCACGACGAGCGACCCGATCATCGTCCCCGACGGCGGCGCGATCACCGAGACCGTCACCGCCGAACTCCTGGCCGACGCACGGGTCGTCATCACCACCGGTGGCACCGGGGTCACCCCGACCGACCGGACCCCCGAGGCGGTGGCGGGGCTGATCGACCTCGAACTACCCGGCATCGCCGAGGAGATCCGCCGACGCGGACTCGCGGGTGCCGGCCCCACCGCGCTGCTCACCCGCGGCGTCGCCGGGGTCACGAACGCCGGGTGCCTGCTCGTCACCCTGCCCGGGTCGCGCGGCGGGGTGTCCGACGGGCTCGCCGTGCTCGACGGTGTGCTCGACCACGTCGTCGCCCAGGTGCACGGCGAGGGCCACGCCCCGCGGAGCGCCTCGTGAACAGCACCGAGGCCACCGCACGGGTCGTGCTGGCCGACGTCGTCGACCGCGACATCAGCGTCGACGAGGTCGCAGCCGTGGTGGCCACCGAGCAGGACGGCGCCGTGGTGACCTTCGCCGGCATCGTCCGTGACCACGACGGTGGCAAGGGCGTCACGGCGCTCGACTACGAGCGGCACCCCAGCGCCGGCGACGTCATCACCGAGGTCGCCCGGACCATCGCCGCGGACCACCCCGACGTCCGGATCGCCGTGCTGCACCGCGTCGGGGCACTCGGCATCGGGGACGTCGCGCTCGCCGCAGCGGTGTCGTCGTCGCACCGGGCTCAGGCGTTCGCCGCATGTGGTGCGCTGGTCGACCTGGTGAAGGAGCGCGTGCCGATCTGGAAGCACCAGCGGTTCGCCGACGGGACGGACGAGTGGGTCGCGGCGCTGTGACCGGCCCCCACCCTGTGCACCTTCGCAACCGGGACGCTCGTTCGGGGCATGGTGAGACTCCAAGCGGATCCATAGAATCGCGAACATGAGCGTCTTGCTGCCCGGGATCACCGTCATCCTGCTGGTCTTCGCCCTGATCGACATCCTGACGAAGACGGATGACCAGATCCGCGGCCTGCCGAAGATCGCGTGGGTGATCCTCGTGATCCTGGTCCCGGTCGTCGGCAGCATCGTCTGGTTCGCCATCGGCCACGACTGGGCTCCGGGCGAACGGAACCACGGTCGCTACATCGAGCCGACCCGCCACGAGGACCGGTACGCCACCCTCGGCGATGCCCGCAGTGCGCACGGCGCCAAGCGCGTGACCGGCACGGAGCAGGAGCTCGCCGAGCTCGAGCGCGAGATCGAGTACTGGGAGGCGCAGGCCCGCCTGAAGCGTGCAAAGGAGGCCGCGGGCGAAGGCGACGCGGCCCCCGCGAGCTGACCCGGGCCTCCAGGCCGTCGCACCGACGCGCCAAGCGCCGCCTCGCCGACGCACCGTGCGCAGTCTGTCGGCTGGTGCGAGGTTACGCGCTCCGTGTGCCGCTACGGGTTCGCACCGAGTGGGCAACCTCGCACCACTCGAACAAGCGCGCACCGTGCGACCAGAGCTGGCCGAACACCCGAACCACCCGCCCCGCACCCACCACCCCGCCGCGCCACCTACCCTTGACGCGTGGCACATCTCCTCGGCGCCGAGAACCTGCATCTCGAGTTCCCCACCAAGGTCGTCTTCGACAACGTCACCCTCGGCATCGACGAGGGTGACCGGATCGGCGTCGTCGGCCGGAACGGCGACGGCAAGTCGACCCTCCTCGCACTGCTGTCCCAGCGCCTCGAGCCGGACGGCGGCCGCGTCACGCACCGCCGCGGGCTGACCATCGGCTACCTGGACCAGCGCGACATCCTGCCCGAGGGCGCGACCGTCGGCAGCACCGTCGTCGGCGACCTCGAGGAGCACGAGTGGGCCGGTGACCCGAAGATCCGCGACATCATCGGCGGTCTGGTCTCGGACATCCCGTGGGACGTCAGCGTCGACGAGCTGTCCGGTGGGCAGCGTCGCCGTGTGGCCCTCGCGCGGCTGCTGGTCGGCGACTGGGACGTCCTGTTCCTGGACGAGCCGACCAACCACCTGGACGTCGAGGGCATCGAGTGGCTCGCCGGGCACATCAACCGCCGCTGGTCGTCGAACCAGGGCGGCATGGTCGTCGTGACGCACGACCGGTGGTTCCTCGACGCGGTGTCGACCGACACGTGGGAGGTCCACGACGGCGTCGTCGATCCCTTCGAAGGTGGCTACGCCGCGTACATCCTGCAGCGCGTCGAGCGTGACCGGCAGGCCGCCACGATCGAGCAGCGCCGCCAGAACCTGGCCCGCAAGGAGCTCGCGTGGCTCCGCCGCGGTGCCCCGGCCCGCACGAGCAAGCCGAAGTTCCGCATCGACGCGGCGAACGCCCTGATCGACGACGTCCCGCCGATCCGCGACACGGTCGCGCTGTCCCGGACGGCGACCGCGCGCCTCGGCAAGGACGTCGTCGACCTGCTCGACGTGAGCGTCTCGTTCGACGGCACACAGATCCTCGACCGAATCGAGTGGCGCATCGCACCGGGGGAGCGGACCGGCATCCTCGGCCCGAACGGCGCCGGCAAGTCCACGCTCCTCAACCTGGTCTCCGGCCGGCTGCAGCCGACGAGCGGGCGGGTGAAGACCGGCAAGACGGTGCAGGTCGCGGTGCTCGACCAGCAGCTCGCCGACCTGCAGCAGTTCGCCGACGACCGCGTGCGCGAGGTCGTGGCCCGCAAGAAGACGAGCTACGTCGCCGACGGCAAGGAGATGACGCCGTCGCAGCTGCTCGAGCGGCTCGGCTTCACCTCGGAGCAGCTCTCCACGCCGGTCAAGGACCTGTCCGGTGGGCAGAAGCGGCGCCTGCAGCTCATGCTCATCCTGCTCGACGAGCCGAACGTGCTGATCCTCGACGAGCCCACCAACGACCTCGACACCGACATGCTCGCCGCCATGGAGGACCTGCTCGACACCTGGCCCGGCACCCTGCTGGTCGTCAGCCACGACCGGTACCTGCTCGAGCGCGTCACCGACCAGCAGTACGCCGTGCTCGGCGGGCACCTGCGCCACCTGCCCGGCGGCGTCGACGAGTACATGCGTCTGCGCGAGGCCGGAACCGGTGGCGGGACCGCCTCTGCGGCTGCCGCCGCGTCTGCCGGGAGGCCCGACACCGTCGGCGGGACCGGCTCGGCCGGTGCCGTGGCCGGGTCCAAGGCCGCCGGTGCGTCCGCCCTGTCGGGAGCGGACCGGCGGACGGCCGAGAAGGAGATGTCTGCGCTCGACCGCAAGATCGCGAAGGTCGGCGCGGACCGCAAGAAGCTGCTCGACCAGTTCGCGACGCACGACCAGTCCGACTACGCCGGACTCGGCGAACTGCAGGCGAAGCTCGGTGCGCTCGAGGCCGAGGTCGAGCAGCTCGAGGAGCGCTGGCTCGAGGTCGCGGAGCTGCTCGGGGTCTGAGGCGGTCTACTCGACGGACGCGGGGTCGCTCGCGTCCTGGCTGCTGTCCGTCGGTGTGGCGTCCTCGGGGGCCCCGCCGCCGGGGTTCGCCACGACCTCCCACAGGTGGCCGTCCGGGTCCTGGAAGAAGCCGGACCACATGCCCCACGGGCGCGTGTACGGCGGTTCGGGCATCGTGGCGCCCGCTGCCTGTGCTCGCTCGAGGAACGCCTCCGCCTCTGCCTGGCTGCCCGTGAAGTGCCCGATCGTGCTGCTCGGTGCCGTGGCCAGCTGCACGCCGGAGTCCTTCGCCATGTCGTCACGGCCGTAGACGCTGATGATCAGCCCGTCGTCGAGGGTGAACATCGCCGTGGTGCCGCCGGCCTGCGTCTCGGTGGCGGGGTACTCGGTCCCGATGACGCCGCTGCCCTCGATGCCGAGCAGGGCGCGGTAGAACTCGGCCGATCGAGCGACGTCGGCGACGGCGAGGGTGATGGCGTGCATGCGCCGCACGATACGCCGGGGCCGCTCGGCCCGTGTCACGCTGTCGGTCAGTCCCCGAGGCCCAGGATGAGCCGGCGGAGCAGCCCGGCCAACTGGCCCTGCTCGTCGGCGGAGACCCCGGACAGGATGTCCCGCTCGGCGGCCAGCAGGTCTGCGATCGCCGCGTCCACCGCCACCCGGCCCTTGCCCGTCAGCGAGACGAGGATGCCGCGGCCGTCCTTCGGGTCGGTCCGTCGCCCCACGAAGCCGCGGGCCGCCAGGCGGTCCACCCGGTTCGTCATCGTGCCGCTCGACACCAGGGTCTGCTGCAGCAGGGTCTTCGGGCTCAGCTCGTACGGCTCACCCGCCCGCCGCAGGGCCGACAGGACGTCGAACTCCCACGGTTCCATGTCGCTCGCGTCGAACGCCGTCCGCCGGGCGCGGTCCAGGTGCCGGGCGAGCCGGTCCACGCGGGACAGGACCTCGAGCGGGCCGAAGTCGAGGTCGGCACGCTCACGACCCCACGCCGCGACGATGCGATCGACCTCGTCCTCATGCGGCATCCCTCCATCTTGGCCGAACCCGGAGCGGACAGCCAGCCTCGTCGGTCGTGGGAAGATGGAGGAGCACCTCCGGGTGCGTTCCGCCTTGGTGTAATGGCAGCACGACGGCCTTTGGTGCCGTTAGGTCCGGGTTCGAATCCTGGAGGCGGAGCGGGGACCACGCCGTCCACGTTGCTTCACCTCACGACGGCGCAGGCGCGAAGCCGTGAGATCCGGGTTCGAAACTGTATTCAGCGTTATCGGCCGGAGAGGAAGCCGAACGATCCGCTGCGACGCCACGCCGCCCAGCGGGGCCAAGTTGAGCAATGTACTGATGTAGTACCTGTAGTGCTGAGCCGACGTGCCTGATACATTGGGGAGATGGTAGACATCCTCAAGATCAGCATCACTGGCAAGGTCAGCTACGAGGACGAGATCAGCGTCGCTCAGGCGGCGCGCATCATCACGTTCCTCAACAGTGATGAGGGGGAGGCCGTCTCGTCCGACGGTTTGGACGGCCCCGCGGTCGGCTTTGTTGAACCCGATCGCCAGTCTTCTAACCGCAAGAAGGTGGAGAGCCCCCGCGACGCAATCGCGATCTCGGGTGCGAAAAGGAATCCGGAGAAGATTGTCGCGCTCGGGGCCTTCGTGCTCCAGGATGGCGGCGACACCTTCAAGGCAGAGGATGTCAAGGCGCAGTTCCGGCGCGCGCGGGAGAATGCGCCAGGTAACTTCTCACGGGATCTGTCGCAGGCGGTTTCAGCGGGATGGATTGCGGAAGAGGGGGCAGGCGAGTTCTATCTGACCACCAAGGTCGACGGAATCTTTGACGATGGCTTCTCCTTCGCGGGAGGTTCCAAGACGCGAGCGCCGCGCAAGACAGCCAAGGCCCAGAAGGCGAAAAGCAAGCCGGAAATCTTCGCTGGGCTCGATGAGTTCGCTTCCACCATGGATGGGTTCCCTCCCTACAGCAAGATGAAGTTCAACAAGGATAAGCTCCTTTGGGTGCTCTTGTATGCGAAAAAGCACGGCGTCAAGGGCTTGGCGAACAAGGACGTTGAATGGATCACCGACCACATCGGCGACGGTATTCCAAACGGGCAAATCACCGCCGCATTTAACAGTGCGAAGGGACCGGGCTACGCAAATCGCTCAACGCAGGATCAGACCATCCGAATCACCAGCGACGGCGAGGCCTACCTTGCGACTGTTGGCGCGAAGAACGACGCCTGATGCCCAGTCATGATTCGGTAGCGCTGCGTTTGCAGCGTCTCGATTCGCAAGTTCAGGCACTGGTGCTCGCTGCACTCGCGGCAGACCGCGCGGATGACAAGGTTGTGACGCCGGCCGCTGTCCTGCAGATGTTTCATAACTTTGCGGTGCCGGCACCCGCGAAGATCGGTAACACTTTCGCCTCACTCAAGACGAAAAAGCTGCTCACATCGGTGCCGGGCAACGGCCGGTACAAGGTCACGCCTGCGGGTCACGAGAGGATTGCCGAGTACATGTCGGGTCTCGACCTGGTCGCGCTTACGGCCGAGGCTGCATCGAGTAATGCTCCGGTGTTTGGCCAGACGCAACTCGCGCTGGTGCCGCCGACTCTCGCACCGCCCGCTCTCGTTCAACCCCTTCGCGGCTTCCTCGAGGAGCACCCCTTCGACACCAACGTCTTCGGCATGACCCGTTTCCCAGATGCGAAAGCCGAGGCGCGGGACCCGGTTGGGCGGGCACTTTCGGTGGCAAAGGAGGTCTGTGCAGACTACGGACTTGAGTTCCATCTAGCGTCCGACCGTCAGCTGGTCGACGATCTGTGGCCGAACGTCATGGCGCACATGTGGGGATCGCGTTACGGCATCGGATTCTTTGAGGACAAGGTGGAGCGCGGGCTGAACTACAACCTAGTTACCGAGGTCGGCTCAATGCTCATGACGGGCCGCCGCTGCGCGCTGCTCAAGGACGGCTCCATCGAGAAGATGCCGACCGACTTCATCGGCATGATCTACAAGTCTGTCGACTTGGCGGTCGAAGCTACAGTTCGCAACGAGATAGAGCGCTGGATCACGGATGACCTGCGCGTCGGCAAATAGCTCGTGTGTGCCTCCCGCCCGTTGCCAAGCTCGGGCAAGAGCCGCCCATCGACGCGCGATCGCAGGCACTGTGCGGCCACGGAGCATCACAGATTATCTCCGTGGGCATGGTGACGCGCCGAGCCGGCCGGGCACCCGGTTCGCGTAGCCACCGCCCCGCCGCCGGCGACCGCGAAGCGTGGCACGCATGCCGGCGAGACCGGCAAACTGACGAATCCGTTCTCGCGGCCGACAGTGTCTTCTGCGATCGGAGAGGAAAATGCTGTGTGGAGTGGGTCATATAATTTCGAGTTGAGTCAGTGGGGAGTTGGACACGGCGGCTTCCATTCGCAGTCACTCGTCTTTCAGACGCGTGATCGCGAGCCGACCAGGAATGTCGGAGCACCCTTGCACCTTCGGGTCGTTTACGATTGCGGATCCGGACGGACCAGGACGGCGCGCCCGGCGCTCGCGGCCGCGGTGAGCCGCATGCTCCTCGAGGTGCCCGACGCCTCCGTGATCGACCTCCTCGTCGTGTCGCACTTCGACCAGGACCACATCAACGGTCTCGCTCTGCTATCAACCGAGCTCCAACGGCGTCAGATCACCGTCGGGAGGATCTGGGCGCCGGTACTCACCGGGATCGAGGCGCTCGTCGTCGCGCTTCAGTCGGCGCCCGGGCAACGCGCAGGCGTCGCAGACTTTCTGGCTGACCCCTTGGATGCGCTTGAGACCTTGTTCCCGGGCGCAGAGGTTCTGTCGCTGCCTCCGTCAACAGACGCAATCCCGACGAACGAGCCCCCGGACGACTCACTAGGACCGGACCCGGACCCGGACCCGGACGCGGACCAGAACGCGGATGCGGACGGCGCCGTGAGGCTGGTCGAGGTGAGCCTCGTGGACGAAGTTGTCGGTGCCGGCCTCAAAGTCCGCGCGGCGAACACCAGTCGGCCGGCCGTGGACGAGCCGCTGTGGGAACTGCAGCCCTACATCACCGAGTCGTCGCTTGAAGGGGCCACGAACGTCGAAGCAGTGGTCAGCGCAAGACTCGGCAAGCCCATCCACGAGTGCACACTTGCCGACGTCCTCTCGCTCATGTCCGACAGTGCATTGATGAAGCAGTTCAACGCCGCAGTAAAGGCTCATCATGCAAACACCCCGCGGGGGTCCCGGGGTTCCGGCGCGAGGACGGGGCCAAATCTGTCGACGATCTGTCTGTACTCGGGGCCGGTTTCACCATACGACTGGTGCCGGTACCGGCGTGGGTGGGACGTAATCGGCTCCGCTCCGGAAGTCGTTCCTATCGCACCGTCCTGGCTCGGTACCGGTGACGCAGGACTCGTGGCGGCCCAGCATGTGGACGCGATGCGAGCGGTGCTCGGGCAGAGTCGGCTCGACCGGGTGGGAGTTGCTTCAGTTCCACACCACGGCTCGCGCCTCGATTCGGGCGCACCGCTCTGGGACGCCCTCACGAGCCTGCGGCGGGTGACCATCGAGGCGGCACATCCGGTGGGCGGCCAGGGCAACCATCACCCGCACGCGCCGGTGCTCCGGGAGTTGAAATCGCGCAGGTTGAAGGTTCATGTCGCTGTAGACGGGGCGGACTTTCACTCATACGACCGACGGATCCGCTAGCCCGCGGGGCTCAGCGTCAGACTCATTCGGTTCGGGCGGGCAGGTCAGTGTGGATCGAAGGATCCAATCGAAGCGCCCCTTACTCGCACGGCCCAGTGTTCGTGGGACGGATCCCCGGTTACCGTGGAGCGCCCGCCTCGACTGGGATCCGGGATCCGCGCCACCACTGGCACCCACGAATAGACCGAACACCTCTTATCGGCCGGAAGCTACCTCCTCGACTACGGTCCGCAGCCTTGCACGCGACGCAGCGATGTGCCGCCAGTACGGCCCGCCGTGTGCCCACGCATCGTTGAACGGAGGCAGGAGGGAGCCCACGACCTGTGCTTCGACTTCAGCTGGTTGAAGCCGTGTGGTCCAGGTCAACTCGAGGTGCTCCTCGATCCAGGACGTGACCCGAGACTCCGCTGGTTCAGCTAGCGCGAACTTCGCGCGCGGCTTCAAGTCGATGCAGTGAGCCAGATCCAGTTCGTCGACCAGAAGCGCGCACAAGTTGCGCCGCAATGTCGACATCCGTGTCGTGCTGAGATGCATGCCAGCCCCACGTGTCCCGAGGCTCATCTTGGCAACGTCGACGTAAAGGGGAAGACGCACGTCGATCGGAGGGAAGCCTGGAGGGGTAGAGCGACAGCAGCGCCCCCTTTCGATCCCACCAGGCATACAACCCCGGTTCGGCGACGTTCTCGACGGCCCGAGGGTGCTGGTGGACAGCGTTGAGCAGCGCCTCCCGTGTAGCCATCCAATGCACGAAAGCAGCTTACAAACCAGGGAACAGAGCTCAGACGACTATGGACAGTAACGACGCAGGTAACAAACAGCGCGCCTGTCGTCAACGGCGGGTCCGCGAACGCCTACGTGCCGTTCACGAAGCGGAGGACCGTTCGCATCGCATCCACCGCTACTTCAGCGTCCTGCAGCTCGACGCGCGTGCCACCCTCATGGACGGCTGTGTTGCGTTTTTCGAAGAGAACCGAACCAGCTTCGGCGACCAGTTTGGGCGCATCGGTTAGACGGCGCTTCACCTGCTGCCCGTTGCCACCGCACGCCATCTCTACGGCCAGACGTGCGGACAGGACTGCCTCTCGATAACACGCGCTGTCAAGGTGCGTTGCTGCAGTTCGAGCGTGCGCGGTGCTGGGAGACTCCTCGATTGCGGCGCGAAACGCATCGCGGTAGGCGGTGTCCGGTGTGGGACCGAGCAGATACGTCAGAGCCGTGTCGCCGTTGAAACGGACTACGTCGTAGGAGTCGACAGCGGTACCACCGGAGACGAGCACGTAGTCTCGGTAGCCTTGTCGCTCATAGAGGTTCGGCATCGAATCCCGCGCGCCCACGAAGCTGGGACTGGCAAGAAAGGTGACGAGGTGGTCCTTCGATGTGCCATACATCTCAACTTTTCGGCCAGTCACTTTCTGACGCAGCCGCAGCCCCCGCGCGCCGCCGGCCTCGGTGTATTCCTCGATGTAGCACCATAGGGACAACGGGGGTTGAGCGACGCTGGTCGTCTGAATCCTCACCGTCGCGGAGAAGGCCTCATCGAACAGTACGACCACCTGATCGGCGTTCTGTGTGATGACCCGTCCGGAAAGGAGGATGAACTCATTCCGGCTTCGGGGCTCGATCAGGCCGTTCCCATGCCGAAAGCTGTCTTGGAGCAGGTTTCTCAGCGGAGCCATCGTTGCCATCGTCGTGTCGCCGGTCGCGACGCGCACGTGTCGGGAAGTACCCTTCTCGCGGAGCCGCAAGTCCGGCCGTCCGTCCTCAGCTCGAATGAATTGGACGAAGCATTTGATGGTGCCCGATGCCTGCGCGCTGCGCGCGGAGACTGCGGCGCGGGCGGCTCGACGCGCTCGCGGATTAGATTGCGACATGCTTTGCAGCGCTCGGCAGAGGACTGGTGGTCTTCACGTAGCGAACATACGCGAAGGCGGTCCACATCGAGTAGCGCTCACCAGCACCGCGCTGCGTTCGTTAGGAACTGGGTTGTAGCCGTCGCGCTCTCCGGCTGTAGACACCGGTGAATCGGCACAGCTCGGCCGCGTCGAAGCACTGACGGAACCGATCCGGTCAGCCGCTCGTCACCACGAACTCGGCGCGTAGTCCTTCAGGAAGACACCGAACACGTCCTCGCCGGCTTCGCCCCGGACGATCGGGTCGTAGACGCGGGCTGCCCCGTCGACCAGATCGAGTGGCGCGTGGAAGCCTTCTTCGGCGAGCCGGACCTTCGTGGGGTGCGGCCGTTCGTCGGTGATCCAGCCGGTGTCGACGCTCGTCATCAGGATGTTGTCGGTCTCGAACATCTCCTGCGCGCTCGTGCGGGTGAGCATGTTCACGGCGGCCTTCGCCATGTTCGTGTGCGGGTGCCCCGGCCCCTTGTAGGCGCGGCCGAACACCCCTTCCATGGCGCTGACGTTCACCACGTAGGTGCGGCGTCCCGTGCTCGCGGCCATGGCGGGGCGGAGCTTCGAGATGAGGATGAACGGCGCCGTGGTGTTGGCCAGCTGGACCTCGAGCATCTCGAGCGGGTCGACCTCGTCCACCTGCTGGGTCCACGAGTTCTCGTCGTGCAGGTCGGGGACCAGGCCGCCGGCGTCGATCGCGGTGCCCAGGGCGAGTCGTTCGAGCGAGCTTGACCCCGGCGCCATCGCCTGTTCGGTCAGCTCGTCGGCCCGGGCTGCGGCGGCCGCGAGGATCGGGTGCGCGGCCACCGAGCGGGCGAGCGCCAGCGGGTGCTGGTCGTTCGTGTGCCCGAAGGTCACGAGTTCAGGCAGTGGTCCGTCGGGCAGCGGCGCGAGTTCCGCGTCGACCAGTGGCTGGTAGGCCCCGGTCGACCGGCGCACGGTCTGCGTGGCGTTGTTGATCAGGATGTCGAGGGGACCGGACGCGGCGACGTCCTCGGCGAGCCCGATCACCTGCGCGGGGTCGCGCAGGTCGATGCCGACGACCTTCAGACGGTCCATCCAGTCGGCGGAGTCGGGCAGGCTCGCGAACCGGCGCACCGCGTCGCGGGGGAACCGCGTGGTGATGGTGGTGTGCGCCCCGTCGCGCAGCAGCCGGAGCGCGATGTACATGCCGATCTTCGCGCGACCGCCCGTGAGCAGCGCCCGCTTGCCGGTCAGGTCCGTCCGGGCGTCGCGCTTCGCGTGGCTCATGCGAGCGCACGCCGGGCAGAGCTGGTGGTAGAACGCATCGACGACCGTGTAGTGCTGCTTGCACATGTAGCAGGGCCGTGACTTCAGCAGCGTGCCCGCGGTGGTCGATGCGGTCGAGGCGCTGATCGGGACGCCGCGGGTCTCGTCGTCGATCCGGTCGGCGGCCCCGGTGGCGGTGGCGGCGATCACCCGGCGGTCGGCCTCGGCGATGACGCCGCGCTTCTCGAGACGGTGCGCGCGCTTGACGGCCTTGAACATCTTCGCGGTGGCCTGGCGGACCCTGATGAAGTCCGGGTGCGTCTCGTCGATCGACGGCAGCTGCTCGAGCACCCGGAGCGCGACGGTCAGGTCGTCGGGGTCGATGCCGCTGGGTTCGGGGTGCTCGGAGCTCACACGCGATCCTACGTCGGGACCGAGCACCGATCAGACGAGCTGCTGCTCCATGCACACGCTCGTCGGGTCGTCGACGTACGGGCCGAACCGGGGGATGTCCGCGTACCCGGCCTTCCGGTAGAGCGCGATGGCCGCGGCCTGCGGCAGACCGGTCTCGAGCCGGACGGTCCCGATGCCGACCGCGCGGGCCCGGTCGTGCAGGGCGTCGAGCAGCCGCGTCCCCACGCCGAGCCCACGCGCGGCGTCGCTCACGAACATGCGCTTGACCTCGCCGGTGCCGTCGCCGGCGTCGACGAGCGCCACCGTGCCGAGGGCGGTGCCGTCCTCGCGCGCCACCAGGAACGTGACGTCGGGCTGGTCCAGGTCGTCGACGTCGAGGGCGTGGTAGTTCTCGGCCGGGTAGAGGCTCAGTCCGTAGTCGTCGCCCTGCTGCAGCAGGTGCAGGACGTCGTCCTGTCGGGGGCTCTCGATCCGCACGGTCAGCACCGTCACACAGTAGCGAGGACGACGAGAACAGTGGGCAGACGAGGCCCCCGGCCGACGGCGATCAGACCAGGAGTCCCTCGCTGACCTCCCACAGGCGCCGGGCATCGTCGGCGTCGAGCATCGCCGAGTTCGCGTCGGACGGGATGCGGTCCGCTGTGAGGGGCAGGACCCGGTCGTCGATCACGGCGACGTCGCTGTCCTTCAGGTAGACCCCGCCGACGCCGTCGAGCAGCGGGCTCGCGGCACCGAACACGAGCGTCGCTGCGCCCTGCTCGACGGTCTTCTTGCCGACCTCGGGGTCGATGACGGTCACCCCGTGGTCGTCGACCAGTCCCTGCTCGCGGTACGACGCGAGCACCGCCGGGTCGTGCGGGCCGGGTCCGATGATGACGCCCGGGTGCGCGGCGAAGGCTCGGATGCCCTGGTCGGCGTACCGCCGGTCGAGCTCCACCGTGAACAGGACGTTCGCCCGCTTCGACTGCCCGTACGCGGTGACCGGGTCGTACCCGTGCGCGAACGTCAGGTCGTCCCACCGGATCTGCCCGAACCGCGCCGCGCCGGAGGTGACGGTCAGGACCCGCGCACCACGGGCCTCCAGGAGGGCGGGGAGGAGCGCCCGCGTGAGCTGGAAGTGCCCGAGGTGCGTCGTCGAGAACGCCAGTTCGTTGACGCGGTCGTCGAGCCGGCGGTCCGGGGTGAAGAGCATCGCGGCACTGTTCACGAGCATGTGCAGCGGGCGGCCGGAGGCCGACCAGCGCGCGGCGAAGGCATCGACCGACGACGGGTCGGTGAGGTCGAGGGTCTCGACGTGGATGCCCGGGATGTCGGCGACCGCTGCGGATGCCCGGTCGACGTCACGCGAGGCGACGGTGACGTCGGCGCCGGCCGCCGCGAGGGCGCGGCTGGTCTCGCGGCCGAGGCGGCTGTGTCCGCCGGTCACGACGACGTTCCGGCCGGTCAGGTCGACGCCGTCCAGGACGTCGGCGGCGGTGGACGCGGCGGTGAAGCCGCTGGGCAGGGGGTGCTGGTCGGTGATCACGAGTGGTGCTCCTTCGATTCGATGTGGCCGACGGCGGCAGCAGGGCCGGCCCCGACGGCGGCGGCAGGGCCGACGGCGTCGGCGATCGCCGACCACGCGTCGGGGTCGAGCCCGAGCTCGGTCCGGAGGAACGCCGTCGTGGTGTGGCGGACGAGGTCCACACGCTCGGGGCTCTCGTCCGTGGTGGCGGTCGACTCGTAGTCCTGGATCCCGCCGAGCAGGTGCTCGCCGCCGTGGACGGTCACCAGGTGCCGCGCGCCGGGGCTCAGGTGGTAGACGTCGGTGAACCAGTCCGGGCCTCGCGTCGAGAGCTGGGACTGGTCGTGGTCGCCGGCGACGACCAGTGACGGGGTGTGCAGCTGGCTGAAGTCGGGGCTCATGAACGCGAAGTGCTCCTGCGCGAACGGCGCGAGGTCGCCGCGCGCGATCCCGGTGGTGGACAGCAGGACCCCGGCGCGCACGCGGTGGTGGGTGCGGTCCTCGCCCGGCCGCCCGTCGGCGTCCAGGACGCGGGCCCCGAGCAGCATGCCCACGGACTGTCCGCCCCACGAGTGTCCGACCGCGGCGAGGCGCGCGGTGTCGACGCGCCCGCTCAGACCGGGGACCGCGTCGATGATCTGGTCGAGGTCGTCGAGCACCCGCTCGAGGTCGTCGACGCGCGTCTGCCAGATGGTCGGGTAGCGCGGGTCCTCGAGCGTCAGCCCGTAGGCCTTCGCGTCGAGGAAGGTCGGTTGGACGACGACGAAGCCGTTCGCGGTCCAGTGGTCGACCAGGGGGTCGCCGCCGGTCATGGACTGGCCGAAGCCGTGGGCGAAGACGATGACGGGCAGGTCCGTTCCGGTCGTCGGTGCGGTGATCCGGACCTCGAGGTCCTGACCGCGCGAGGGTGCGGGAAGCGTGACGGGGCGCACGCTGATGACCTGCGGTCGAGGTGCTGTGGGTGCCATGTGGGCCTTTCCGGGATGCGGTGTCGCCCGTGGTCGGAGCGATCGTCGTCCGAAACGGAGCGACGTTCCGGCACGATACGGAACAGCGATCCGGATTGCAAGAGGAAGCGGAGCATTGTTCCGCATCGCGTCGGTGTCGTGCGATGATCGACGCATGAGCACCCCGTCGACCGACCCCGTGCCGCGTCGCCGTCGCGACGTCGAGCGCAATGAGCGCACGATCCTCGACGCCGCTGCCGCGGTCTTCACGGCCTCGGGCGTCGGCGCACCGGTCCGCGAGGTCGCCACCGCCGCCGGTGTCGGGGTGGGCACGCTCTACCGGCACTTCCCGACCCGTTCGGACCTGGTCGTCGCTGTCTACCGGCACCAGATCGAGGCCCTGGTCGACGCCGGGCCGTCGCTGCTCGACTCCGAGCCGACGCCGTTCGACGCCCTGCTGCGCTGGGTGCACCAGTTCGTCGACTTCCTCGGCACCAAGCACGGCCTGGCGCGTGTCTGGGAGGGCGACGCCGACGGCTTCACGGCGCTGCACACGCTGTTCGTCGACGAGCTCGTGCCCGTGCTCGGCCGGCTGCTCGACGCCGCGCGGGCGTCCGGCGAGGTGGCCGCACCGACCCCGCCGTACCAGCTGCTCCGGGCCGTCGGCGACCTGGTGGCGTGGAGTCCCCAGGACCCCGACTACGACGTCCGGACGATCGTGACCCTCCTGGTCACCGGGCTGCGGCAGGCGCAGCCGACGGTGACCGACAGCGCGTAGCCGGTCACGTGCACTGGTCGCGACCGGCACCGGACTGGAGGCGCGGTGCGGGCTGTCACGGGCCTCCCGTCTGGCGTCGCGACCGTCTCGGGCCGCACCAGCGCCGTCGGAGCGCCCCGCTCAGACCGCGTCCGGCTCCGCGGGGCAGCCCGCTGTGTCCTCGTGTTCCGGCAGTACGTCGACGTCGGTGACCGTGTACCCGAGCGGCACCTGGCCGAGCGCGAGCAGGAGCGCCGTCCGCCGGTCGTTGTGCTCGGTCTCGATCACCCGCCGCTCGGTGGGCACGACGACGAGTCGGACCCGATGCGTCACGGGTGCCCCCACGCTGCGATGCCGCGCAGGCGTCGCTCGGCGTGCTGACCACGTCGTCGACGCAGCAGCAGGTGGCGGACCGCGAGCAGGTGCGGGAACTCGACGAGCATGCCGACGACGATCGCCGTGGTGACCAGCGGCTGGTGGGGGAGTGCGGCACTCGTCAGCCCGATCATCAGGGGCGCGTTGCGGGCCGCCGTCGTCATCGCGAGCAGCGCCGACCGCGGGTACGACAGGGCGGCGAGGCGTGACGCCCACTCGGCTGCGATGAACACGACGGCGAAGAAGACCACCGCGCACCCCAGCACGGCGACGAACACCGGCAGGTTCGCCAGCAGCAGCGCGATGTGCGAGGCGAAGAGCCCGGCGACCATCGCGCCCACGATCCAGGGAACCGCGCGGCCGGGCAGGGCGGCGGCGCGGGCTCGAGCGCCGTCCGGCAGCAGTGAGATCCCGAGGCGGGTCACCACGGCGATCGCGGCGGGCAGGACGAACCACTGCAGCAGGGTGCCGACGGTCCCCACGGCATCGACGCCGGCGTTGCCGCCCAGGACCGTGATCCACACCGGGAACAGCAGCAGCTGGGTGACCATGTTGATCGGCAGCAGGGTCGCCCCGACAGCGGTGTCCCCGTCGCTCAGGCGGGTGAACGCCAGGAACCAGTCGGTGCAGGGTGCCAGGAAGTACAGCATCACGCCGAGTTGGACGGCGGGGTGCCCGGGCAGGGCCACGCGGGTGAGCAGGAACGCGACGAGCGGGGCGAGCAGGAAGTTCATGCTCCAGGCGATGCCGATGACCTTCCACGCGCCCGTCGTCCGTGGGAGGCGGCGCAGCGGGACGTCGGCGAACAGGGCGACGACCAGGGTGATCACCAACGGGTCCACCACGGAGCCCATCGCGTCGCCGCTCGCGGGGGAGGCCCCGCCGATCACCGACCCGACCAGGATGGCGCCGCCGACGATCGCGGGGGTGGCCCAGAGCCGTGCACCGGCGGGGTGGGCGGGCCGCTGTGCCGGCATCAGCACGCGCATTCGACACCGCAGCAGCTCAGGTCGTCGGTGAGCATCCCGGCGTCGTCCCACTCCTGCAGGGCGCCGCAGTCGCGCCCGGCTCGTTCGCCGATGACGCGGGCGACGTGGGCGAACCGCTGCCGGAACTTGTACACGAAGCAGAACTGCAGCCCACCGTGCCGGAGCGCCGTGCCTGCCAGGAACAGCCCGGGCGTGGTGGTCGACTCGTCGTCCTCGGTGAGCAGCGGCCAGCCGTCCGCGCGGGTGTCGAACAGGCTCGCGGCCGGCCCGAGCCCCGGGCCGTACCCGGTGGCGAGGATCGGTAGCGCGTCCGACACCAAGGCGGTCCGTCCGGCGACGCCGACGGTGAACCCCTCTCCGGACCGTTTGATGCCGGTGACCTGGCCGTCGTCGACCAGGGTGAGGCGTCCACTGGCCCGCGCGGCCGCGAGCCGTTGACGGGTCCGCGGGGCGAGGCGGAACGACGGGTCGGACCCGCTGCCGGCGTCCCAGGGGTGGGACGGGTCGACGACCGTCACCGTCGCCCCCTGCTCGACGTGGTGGCACGCCAGGTCGATGCCGGACTCGAAGCCACCCACGACCACCACGTGCCCGGACCGCGCCACCCAGGCTGCCTCGGCGGACGCGTGCACCCCGAGCGAGGTGCCCGCGCAGCGGGGCAGGACCGGGTCGGAGAACTCGCCGCCGGCCCAGACCACGTTGCGGGTGATGACGGGGCCGCGGCTCGTGGTCACGCGGAAGCCGTCGTCGTCCGGCTCGATGCGCTCGACCTCGGTGTCGAGCAGGGTCGGCAGGTGGAAGGCCGCGACGACGCCGCGCAGGTACCGGGCGTACTCCGGCCCCGAGGGGTAGTCGGTCCCCAGGCTGTAGGCGGGTGAGGTGCGCGGGTGGACCGCGTTGAGGTCGGTGGCCCCGAACCCGTTCCCGGTGAAGGACGGCGTCAGGAACCGCTGGTGCTCGGGCCACCGCCGGAACGTGTCCCCGACGACGCCGCGTTCGACGACGCCGAACAGCAGGCCGTCGACGGCGTGGAGTGCCAAGCCGGTGCCGACGCCGGCCGGTCCGGCTCCGACCACGAGGGCGTCGAGGGTCTCGGTGGGGTGTGGTGCTGGCATGGGGTCGGTCTTCCCAGCAGCTGCGGCTGCGTCGATGGAACGGCCACTGTCGTGTGGTCGCTGAGCCCCATCTTAGTGAGAAGCATTATCAGCAAGCTACCGCAGCATCAGCCCACCGGGGTCGAGTACAGGACCGCCAGGGTCGCCACCAACCCGACGACCACGATGGCGAGGTCGAGCACGGCCAGGGTGACGAGTCGGGCCCGCTGCGGCCGGACGGCCGTCCGCACCACGACCATCGCCACGAACAACGCGACGACGAGCACCAGCGCCGGCCAGCCGATCGCCGGCGCTCGGATCGCCATGAGGACCATCACCGCGGCGACGATGACGGCCGTGACGGCTCCCCACACGAGCCAGTTCGAGCCCGACGCCGTCCGGAGTGCGGGCTGGTCGCCGACGCGGGTGGGATCGGGGCGGCGGGGCTGTTCGTCGGACACGAGCCGGACGGTACGCGGCGGCCCCTGCCCGTGCCCGCAGCCGCCCGGCCACGAGAAGATGGGGTGTGCACACCGCCGCGACCATCCTCGACGCCGTCGTCCGGCACATCGACGCGACGGGGTTCGCCGCACACGGCATCCACGTGCGCACGCGGACTTCGGCGCCGGGCACCGATGACGTCGCCGAGCGCCACTGGACTCCCGACGTCCGGCGCGAGGTCCACTCCGCCGCCAAGGGAGTCTGCGTCCTGGCCGCCGGCATCGCCGCCGACGACGGCCTGGTCGACCTCGACGAACCGATCGCGACGTACCTGGTCGGCACCGGCCTCGGGGCGGAGACCGGCCTCGTCCTCGGCGACGGCGTCGACCGGGTCACCCTCCGCCACCTGCTCACCATGACCAGCGGGATCGACATGCCCTGGTCGGCGACCGAGATGACGGACTGGCCGGACCTGGCGGCCGAGTTCCTGCGGCGCCCGTCCCGCGGCCGGGTGTTCCAGTACGCGAACGCCAGCACCTACACCGCGATGCGCGTGCTCGAGACCCGGGTCGGCGACGTCGGCGCGTTCGTCGCGGAGCGGCTGTTCGCGCCGCTCGGCCTCCGGGACGTCGAGTGGCAGCGCTGCCCGAACGGGTTCGTCGCCGCGGGCGAGGGGCTGTCGCTCAGCACCGAGGAACTCGCCCGCGTCGGGCACCTGATCCGCGAACGCGGGGTCGTCGACGGACAGCGGATCGTCAGCGCGCGGTGGTGCGACGCGATGCACACCGACTGGGTGGAGCGCGAGGACACCGGCCCCGGGTACGAGCGGTACGCGCTGGCGGGGTGGGGTGGTCCCGGCCGGCTCTGGCGCCTGCACGGTGCGTACGGGCAGATGCTCCTGTTCGACCAGACCGAGGGTGACACCGACACCGACACCGACAGCGACACCGGCACCGGCACCGGCACCGTCGTCACCATCACCGCCGACGACCACTTCGGCGCCGACGCGCTCGCCGCCTTCGTCGCCGACGAGCTGGCCCGGCAGGACCCCCGCCAGGACCCCCGCCGGTAGCGACCGCGACGACCCGACCTGCACGTCCGCGCGCGCCCGGCGTGGGAGGATCGATCAGTGCAGCAGCAACCCGTCGCGATCATCATCGCGGCCATGAGCGAAGAGGTCTCGGCCTTCGCCGACCTCTTCGGCGGCGTCCCCGTCCTCGACGGCCCCGTCGGTGGCCACGACCCGCACCAGCTGCTCGACATCGGCGGCGCCACGGTCGTCGTGCGCCGCAGCGGCATCGGCTTCACGAACGCCACGGCCGCGGTCGCCCACGGCTTCCACGACTTCGGCCCGGGCATCCCGGTGATCAGCGTCGGGACCGCCGGCGGGCTCATGCACGGTGTCGCCATCGGTGACGTCGTGGTCGGCGACCGGTACGTCAACCTCAACGCCGACGCCACCGCGTTCGGCTACGCCCTGGGTCAGGTCCCCGGCATGCCGACCGGCTACGCGCCGGACGCCCGGCTCGTCGAGCTGGCGATGGGCGCCGACATCGCGTGGCCGCTGCGATCGGCGACGATCGGCTCGAGCGAGGTCTTCGTGACCGAGGGTCGTGCCCGCGCACTCCGGGTCGCGTTCCCTGACGTGGCCGCGGTCGACATGGAGTCGGCCGCGATCGCGCAGTTCGCCCACGTGCACGACATGCCGTTCGTCTCGGTCCGGTGCATCAGCGACCTCTGCGCGCCGGACGGAGCCGAGTTCCGCGAGCACCTGGACGACGCCGCGGCACGCGCAGCGCGCGTGGTCCACGACCTGGTGCTCGGCCTGCGTTCCTGAGTCCGCACCGGTGCACCGGCCTGGAGGCGTGACTCGCCGCCGCCGGTCTGCCGGCGGTGATCCGGGCCTCCAGTCCGTCCCGCCTGGTCGCGTCCGTGCATGCGTTCCGCGGCCATCAGATGGCCGGAATTGCGTTCCACGGACGTTCCGGGACGGATTGCGAACTCGGCTCGGAGGCCCTCGTTAGCCTCCATTTCGGGGGGCCAAGGAACCACGGCCAATCACACAGGGAGATCAGCCATGAGCGCCTACACGAGCGACGAGAACGTCGAACCTGCACGCATCACCACCTTCAAGCGCGTCCGCAAGCAGTGGCGTCGGACGGGTGAGGTCGGCTACACGCACAGTGGCAGCGACTTCTTCCGCGACGACGCCCCCGAAGCGGTCCAGCGGTAACCAGCGGCAGCCATGGAGTGCCCGCCAGGAGCGATCCTGGCGGGCACTTCTGCGTCAGCGACCGAGCTGGTCCCGCAGGTAGGGCGCGGTCCGGCTGGTGGTCGACGCGGCGACCTCGGCGGGCGTGCCGGAGGCGACGACCCGGCCGCCGTCGTCGCCGCCCGACGGGCCCATGTCGATGACGTGGTCGGCGCTCGCGACGACGTCCATGGCGTGCTCCACCACGACGACCGTGTTGCCCGCGTCGGTCAGGCGGGCGAGCTGGGCGGTGAGCAGCTCGACGTCGGCGGGGTGCAGGCCGGTGGTGGGCTCGTCGAGCAGGTACAGGGTGTGGCCGGTCCGCGCGCGCTGGAGTTCCGTGGCGAGCTTGATGCGCTGCGCCTCGCCGCCGGACAGCTCCGGAGCGGGCTGGCCGAGCCGCAGGTAGCCGAGGCCGACCTCGCGGAGGGTCTCGAGTCCGCGCCCGGCTGCGGGCAGGGACGCCAGGAACGGCGCCGCTTCGTCGACGGTCATGCCGAGGACGTCGGCGATGGACGCCCCGTTCCACCGGACCTCGAGCGTCTCGGCGGTGTATCGGGAGCCGTGGCACTCGGGGCACGGTGCCCAGCTGCCCGGCAGGAAGAGGAGTTCGACGGACACCGACCCCTCGCCCTGGCAGACCTCGCACCGGCCGCCGGCGACGTTGAACGAGAACCGTCCGGCGGTCCAGCCCCGGGCCTTCGCCTCGTCGGTCTGGGCGAAGGCGGCCCGGACCGCGTCGAACAGGCCGGTGTAGGTGGCGAGGTTCGAGCGGGGCGTCCGGCCGATCGGCTTCTGGTCGACCTGCACGACGCGGTCGATGAGCGGGTGCGACGTCGCGACGCCGGGCAGCACGCCGCCGACGAGCGACGACTTGCCGGAGCCGCTGACCCCGGTGACCGCGGTGAGCACACCGAGCGGCAGGTCGACGTCGAGCCCCCGCAGGTTGTGCAGGGTGAGGTCGCGGAGTTCGAGGGTGCCGATCGGGGTCCGGACGGCACGGTCGGCGGTCGGCTGCCGGGGCTCCAGGAAGCGCCGGGTGACCGATGCCTCGACCTCGGCCAGGCCGACGACCGGGCCGCTGTACAGGACGGTGCCGCCGCCGGTGCCCGCGCGGGGGCCGACATCGACGATCCAGTCGGCTCGCCGCACGATGCTCATGTCGTGCTCGACGACGAAGACGCTGTTGCCGCCGGCGCGCAGGTCGTCGAGGACGTCGACGAGAGACTCCGCATCGGCGGGGTGCAGCCCGGCGCTCGGTTCGTCGAGCACGTAGACGACACCGAACAGACCGGAGCGCAGCTGCGTCGCGATCCGCAGCCGCTGACTCTCACCGGGGGAGAGCGTCGGGGTGGCGCGGTCGAGCGCGAGGTAGCCGAGACCCAGGCCGACCAGGACCTCGACGCGGGTGAGCAGGTCGCGGGAGATCGCCACGGCGACCTCGGTGTGCTCGCCGGACGATGCTCGCGACGTCGCCGCTGCCGCGTCCGTGATCGCCGCGATCGGGCGCAGGACGTCGGCCAGGCCGGTCAACGGCAGGGCGTTCAGCTCGGCGATCGAGTGGCCGCCGATCGTGACGGCGAGGGCGGCTCGGGTCAGGCCGGTTCCGCCGCACAGCCCGCACGGGCCGGACTCGACGAACTGCAGCACCTTCTTGCGCTGGGTTTCGCTCTGCGAGTCGGCGAGGGTGTGCAGCACGAACTGGCGGGCGCTCCAGAACCGGCCCTTGTAGGGCTTGGCCACACGGTCGCGCTTCGGCTGCACCTGCACGACGGGCTGTTCCTCGGTGAAGAGCAGCCAGTCGCGGTCCTTGCGCGACAGCTCGCGCCACGGGCGGTCGATGTCGTAGCCGAGCACGGCGGTGACGTCGCGCAGGTTCTTGCCCTGCCACGCACCGGGCCAGGCGGTGATCGCGCCGTCGCGGATGCTCAGCGACGGATCGTGCACGGCCGATGCCTCGGTGACCTCGTGCGCGGTCCCGATGCCGTGGCACCGGGGGCAGGCGCCGGCGACGGTGTTCGGCGAGAAGGAGTCCGACTCGAGCCGGTCGGCGCCGGACGGGTAGGTGCCGGCACGCGAGTAGAGCATGCGCATCGAGTTCGACAGCGTGGTCATGGTGCCGACGGTGGAGCGGGAGCTCGGGGCACCGCGGCGCTGCTGCAGGGCGACGGCGGGCGGCAGTCCGGTGATCGAGTCGACGTGCGGGGTGGACCCCTGCGCGATCAGCCGCCGCGCGTACGGGGCGACGGACTCGAGGAACCGGCGCTGGGCCTCGGCGAAGACGGTGCCGAAGGCGAGCGAGGACTTGCCGGAACCGGAGACGCCGGTGAACGCGACGATCCGGTCGCGGGGGATGTCCACGTCGACGTCGCGCAGGTTGTTCTCGCGGGCGCCTCGGACGCGGATGAAGTCGTCCGGCCCGGGTCGGTCGTCGGTGGGGGTCGAGCGAGGAGCGGGCATTCGCTCGATCGTAGGCTCGGCCACTGGGAGAAGCAGTACCGGTGCGGAACCGCGAACGACGAAGAGCCGCTCCGCCCTGATCGGCGGAGCGACTCTTCGTGTCGAGCGGTGTTGCGGCAGGTGTTACTTGATCTGGGCG